>JAEDJF010000015.1 GCA_016296485.1 Oscillospiraceae bacterium | reverse complement strand
CCATTTTTCCCTCTATAATTCATAATTTGTTTTGGGCTTAACTCTTGAAATAATTTGCATAAACATATATAATATATAATTGTCATTTAATATGCCGGAGTTTTTCGGCGAAAGCTAAACTAATAAACAAGGATGGTTCATTATGAGCGAAAAAGAAAAAGAGCTTCTTGCCGGCGAGAATAAACCCACCTCGAGACGCAATGAAGAGGAAGAAAAAAGAGCTAAAAGAAAGAAAAGAGACCTTTGGATAAAAATAGTCCTTTGCCTCTGCGTCGTTCTCTGCGTGGTGCTTACGGTTTTTGAGTCCAACTTCTTCTATCGCGGACTTAAAGCGATTAAGGTAAACGATACCGAATATTCCGTTGCCGAGTACAACTGGCTCTATACCAACAGCTATTACGAGCTTTACAACAGTCTTTACAACACCTACGGTTCTTACGCCTCCTACATTATTGATACTACAAAGCCCCTCAAGGACCAGAAATACTCCGATGACCAGACCTGGGCTGATTATCTTAAAGAGTACACCGACGAGTCCTTTAAAACCATGACCGCGCTTTACGATGAAGCTAAAGCAAACGGCTACGAGATGGGCGAGGAGTACTACGAAAATATCGACAGCGAGTGGGCGGCTATTGAAGCTACCGCTAAAAACTACGGAACCGATACCGCTTCCTTCCTCGTTTCCAGCTACGGAAAAGGCGTAAACGAGAAAGTTTACAAAGAGATGTACGAGCGTTACCTCTACGCCTACTCCTATGCCGACAGCGTAAGAGAGGGCTTTGAGATCTCCTCCGAGGACATTGACGCCCGCTACAACGAGGACAAAAAGGCCTTCGACGCCGTGACCTACAACTACTATTACATCAGCGGTATTGCCGCCGAGGATCAGACCGACGAGGAAGCAATGGCTGCGGCAAAAGAGAAAGCCGAAGCTGTTCTTGCTGCGGACGATATGGACGCCTATATTTCCGAAAATTACGACGCAAACCTCACCGAGGTAAGATACAGCTCCTATGCCAACGTCAGCAGCACCTACTCCGACTGGCTCTTTGACGACGCCCGCGTTGCCGGCGACAAAGACGTTTTTGAGGCAACCGGCGGCTATTACGTAATTGAGTTCGTTGAGAAAAACGACATTCATTACAACACCGTTTCCGTAAGACATATTCTTGTTCAGCCCGAGGACAAAAACAGCGACGAATCCTGGGATGCGGCTCTTGAAAAAGCCGAAGGCTACGTTGACACCTGGAACGAGCTTGGCGGCGGCGAGGACAACTTCGGATATATCGCAATGGCTTACTCCAGCGACCAAGGCTCCGCTTCCAACGGCGGTCTTTACTCCAACATCGCCAAAGGCGAAATGGTAAAAGAATTTGAGGATTGGTGCTTCGACCCCGCCCGCAAGGCAGGCGACACCGACATCGTCAAAACCAGCTACGGTTACCACATTATGTACTTCGTCGAGGAAGGCGAGGAGTATTACACCTACGCCATCGACAGCACCATCCGCAGCGAGAGATATTCCGATTATATCGACGCTCTTATTGCCGATTACTCCGTTGAAAATGCCGCCGGAAGAAGCTCCGTTGGCAAACATATTTAATAGCTGATGCTCGGGGCGGCCTTCAAGCTGGAGTGCCGCCCCATATTTTTTTGTATTGAGAGGATATTGAAATGCTGAAAAAGATTATTGCCGTAATGCTCGCGGCGGTTCTTCTTGCGGCGGCTTTTGCGGGCTGCTCCGCCGCCGAGACGGAGGAACCCTCCGGCGCGATAAAGATTGCGGATACCGAATATAGCCTTGAGGAATTTAACTATATGTACGTCAATATGTTCAATGACATATATGACAGCCTTTACAGCTACTACGGAAATTACCTTACGCAGTACCTTGACGTTTACAAACCCCTGTCTGAGCAGGATATGGGCGACGGCACCTCCTGGCACGACTATATAAGAGATTACACTCTTGAAAATATGAAAAATATGACCGTCCTCTATGAAAACGCAGTGGCGGAGGGCTTTGAGCTTCCCGAAAGCGACGCCGAATTTTTGGAATCCCTCGGGGAGAATTTTGAAAAGTCCGCAGAGCAGTACGGCGTCACCGTTCCGGAGCTTATCGAGGATATGTACGGAAAGGGAGTAACCTACGAAACCGTATATAAAATGACCGAAATGCGCCTTCTTGCCGCAGCTTACGCCGGCGCGAAGGAGGCGGAAATGGGCGTAACCGAGGAGGAAATGATAGAGCGCTACGAAAGCGACAAAAACAGCTTCGATACCGTTGATTTCCGCTTCTATAACGCTTATTATTCCGAGCTCGGGGAATATACCGACGAGGACGTCGCAGAGTACAGGGCGAAAGCCGAGGCTATCGCCGCCGCAAAAACCGAGGAGGAGTTCAAGGCTCTTGCCGTGGAGTACGCCTCCGATGACGAAAAGGAAATCTATGAAAACGACGGAATGACCCTTTATTCCGGAGCGGGCTACGATGAAATAGGAATAGATGAGCTCACAAAATGGCTCTTTGACGATGAAAGAGCCTACGGCGACACCTATATTTATGAGGACGAAACCTACGGCGGATTCATAGTCGCTTTCTTTGTGGAGCGAAACGGAATCGACTATGACCTTGTGAACGTCCGACACGTACTTGTCCAGCCGGAAAAGGGCGAGGACGGAACTATGACCGACGAAGCCTGGGCGGAGGCGGAGAAAAGGGCGCAGGAGCTTCTTGACGGCTTCCTTGCCGGCGAAGCCACCGAGGAGGGCTTTGCCGCCATCGCTTCCGAAAATTCCGAGGACCCGGGCTCCGCTTCAAACGGCGGACTTTATTCCAATATCTATAAGGGACAGATGGTTGCGCCCTTCGAAAACTGGTGCTTCGACCAAAGCAGAAAGCCCGGCGATACCGGAATCGTGAAAACGAGCTACGGCTACCACGTTATGTATTTTTCTTCCTTCGGCGACAACAACCTTGTTTCGACAATGTATGACGTCGTCCTGAGCGAGAAATTCAATGAGTGGCTGGGCGGTCTTACGAAAGACATCGCCGTCGAGGAATATGACGAATTTGAAAACGTCGGTGGCGTTATTGAGGAAGTTGTCGCTGCGGCGGAAAAGTACTCGGGCAGTAATTCCTCCGAAAACAGCTCTGAAGATTAATGGAAATCGGGTGACCCTCAAGGGTCACCCGATTTTTAAATAACGAGAAAAAACGGGCGTGCTCATTTTGAGCACGCCCGTAAATTATGTACTTATCAGAGTTTTTTGACGAGCATATGGTCCATCCAGCCGCCGACGAAGGGGTCCTCGAAGCTCTTGCGAAGCTTGTAGCCAAGGGAGTCGTAGAGCTTTCTTGCTCTCGGGTTCCAGTCGTTGACGACAACGCAGCACTCTTTGAATCCGAGTCCGCCCATTACGCCCTCGTAAAAGCTGAGGAGCATCTGACCGATGCCTCTTCCGCGGTTCGTGTCCTTTACGCCGAGAAGGGTGAGGTTCGGGAGCCCGTCAACGTAAGCGTCGGAGGGCTTCATGCTGAGCCAGCCCACGGCTTCGCCGTTGCGGTCGACCGCAACGTAGCCCTGTCCGGCGTTTATCGCGTCGGAAAGCCATTTGTCAAGAAGGTCGCCCTTTTTGAAATAGTGGTTGTAAAGGGGGCTGTTGGCAAAAATGCGTTTGTATTCTTCCAATTTGGAAAGCTCCGCTTTCCGGATTTCGATTTTATTGGCGGTGTACGCTGCTTCGCGGTGGTAGCTCATATTTCTTCCTCCGATATATGTATTTTAAACGTTGCTGTTGAATTTCCGGGTCTTTCTCATAAGGAGATAGACATTGTTGCTGGGGCTGATTGCCTCCGGGTACTGGGTTATCTTGTGGAAGCCCATGGCTTCGTAAAGAGCTCTTGCCCGGGGGTTGAAGTCGTTTACGGCAATAAGCCCGCGCTCATAGCCGAGAGCTTCATAGGTGTTTATGAAGTATTCGATGAGCATCTGTCCAACGCCGTGGTAACGGTAATCGGTTCTTACTCCGAGAAGGGCGAGATAGGGCTGCTCGGCGTACATACTCTCAAGCTGCATCCACATAAAGCCGACGGCTTCGCCGTTTCGGTCCTCGGCAATATAGGCTTCGCCGCTTGCAAGTCCCGCCTCCATCCACTCGTAAATGTTCTGACCGTAGTGGCGGAGAAGGGTTGAACCCTCAAAAATCTTTTTGTATTCCTCGAACTTTTCCGCGGTGGCTTTGACCACGTGCACTTCGCTTACAGCCATAAACTCCCCTCCGAAAAAAAGCATAATAACACACTTATAGAATAATACATTTTCTTCCGATAGTCAAGGGAAAACAGCCTTTTGCGTATAAGAAAAAGCAAGCCGTAAAATTTGGATATGTTTTTTCTGAAATATTGACTTTTTTTGCGGATAGGAATATAATGAATTTGTCTAAAAAACAGGATGTGGGAGGATTATTTATGTCTCAGCTTGATTACAAATACAGAGTAAATTTTGTAAAAGGCACTACCGATAAATGGGACGAGTACGTCAAAATTTTTGACAACAGCCCCCTCTATGAGCACTATTTCAAAGGTACCGATACTCTCCGCGAGTGGGTTTACGGTCCCCTTGAAAGCGGAAACGTAATTATTGCCGAAACCGATTCCGGCGAGCCCGTTGGTCTTATGGTCTATGATATGATGGGTATGTACGGCGAGCTTCCTTACCTTGCTCTTCTCGGCGTTAAAGAGAATTTCCGCGGCAAAGGCATCGGCGACCAGCTCATCGACATCTACTTCGGCATCTGCCAGGGAATGGGCTTTGATAAATGCTTCATTGCCGTTTCCGACTTCAACCCGAGAGCAAAGGCTCTCTATCAGAAGAAAGGCTTCAAGCCCCTCCTTCTCGTTCCCGACCTTCTTAAAAAAGGTATCGCCGAGTGGCTCCTTATGAAGAAATTCTGATTGGTACATATTTAAAAGCGCCGCCAAGCGGCGCTTTTTTTGCGCAATATACGGCAAAGCGGGAAAAGGGCAAATTTGTCTTGACAACAAAAAGGCGAAGATGTTATAATCCTGATGTTATCTAAAGGCAATGACGGAGAGGGCGCACCGCATTTCTCATTCAAAGAGAGCCGGCGGCTGGTGAAAGCCGGAAATGAGCGCGCTGTGCTGTAGCTCCCGAGCCGGGGAAAAGAAAGCGTTTTCGCAAGTAGAGTTCCTCCGCGAAGGCTGCGTAAGTGCCCGAGGCTTTTTAGCCTTTTAAGCGGTATTTGCCGAAAGGCAGATACAATTTGAGTGGTACCGCGGGTTTGTCAATACGACGGCTCGTCTCAAAGAAATCTCTTTGGGACGGGCTTTTTTGTTTGTCCGAAAGAGAAAAAAGTAATTTATGAAAAGGGGAAATTTTAGATGCGCAGAGAGCTTGACAAAACCTATGACCCCGCGCAGGTGGAGGGCCGAATCTACCAGTTCTGGCTGGACGGCGGTTACTTCCACGCCGAGGTAAATCCCGATAAAAAACCTTTTACCATCGTTATTCCGCCGCCCAACATCACCGGTAAGCTCCATATGGGACATGCCCTTGACGAAACCATTCAGGACGTGCTCATTCGTATGAAACGTATGCAGGGCTACGAAGCTCTTTGGATGCCCGGAACCGACCATGCCTCCATCGCCACCGAGGTAAAAATCGTTGAAAATATGCGCTCCGAGGGTCTCACCAAAGAGGACGTGGGTCGCGACGGTTTCCTCGAAAGAGCCTGGGACTGGAAGAATAACTACGGCGGAACCATAATCAAACAGCTCAAAAAACTCGGCTGCTCCTGCGACTGGGAAAGAGAACGCTTCACCCTTGACGACGGCTGCTCCGCCGCCGTCCGCAAGGTTTTCGGCGAACTCTATAAAAAAGGTCTTATCTACCGCGGCGAGAGAATAATCAACTGGTGCCCCCAGTGCAAGACCTCCATTTCCGACGCGGAGGTTGAGTACGAGGACCAGGCGGGACATTTCTGGCACCTTCGCTATCCTTTCACCGACGGCTCCGGCTGGCTTGAGCTTGCCACAACCCGTCCCGAGACCCTCCTCGGCGATACCGCGGTTGCGGTCAACCCGAAGGATGAGCGCTACGCGCAGTTCGTCGGCAAAACTCTCACCCTTCCGCTGGTCGGGCGTGAGATTCCTGTTGTTGCCGACGAGTACGTCGATATGGAATTCGGTACCGGCGTCGTAAAAATTACCCCCGCCCACGACCCCAACGACTTTGAGGTCGGGCTTCGCCACAATCTTCCTATCATCAACGTCCTCACCGACGACGCGAAAATCGTCGAGGATTACCCGAGATACGCCGGAATGGACCGCTACGAGGCAAGAAAGCTCATCTGCAAGGACCTTGAGGAGGGCGGCTACCTCGTAAGAACCGAGGAACACGAGCACAACGTCGGCACCTGCTATCGCTGCCACACCACCGTCGAGCCGAGAGTTTCAAAACAGTGGTTCGTGGCGATGAAGGAGCTTGCGAAACCCGCTATTGAGGCTGTGAAAAATGGTGAAATCCGCTTCGTTCCGGAGCGTTTCGATAAGAACTATTTCCACTGGATGGAGAATATCCGCGACTGGTGCATCAGCCGCCAGCTCTGGTGGGGACACAGAATTCCGATTTGGTACTGCGACGACTGCGGCAAGGAGACCCTCTGCACCGACGGCGAGCCCACCTGTTGCGAGCATTGCCACAGCGAGAATATTCACCAGGACCCGGATACCCTCGACACCTGGTTCAGCTCCGCCCTCTGGCCCTTCAGCACCCTCGGCTGGCCCGAGGAAACGCCGGAGTATAAATATTTCTATCCCACCAACGTGCTCGTGACCGGCTACGACATCATCACCTTCTGGGTTTCAAGAATGATTTTCTCCGGTCTTGCCTATACCGGGAAGAAGCCCTTCAGCGACGTTGTAATTCACGGTCTTGTCCGCGACGCCCAGGGAAGAAAGATGAGTAAATCCCTCGGCAACGGCATTGACCCTCTTGAAATCATCGACAGCTTCGGCGCCGACGCTCTCCGCCTTGCCCTTGTCACCGGTATTTCCGCCGGCAACGACACCCGCTTCACCGACGAAAAGGTCACCGCCTGCCGCAACTTTGCCAACAAGCTTTGGAACGCGGCGCGCTTCGTGCTGATGAATCTTCCCGAGGACTTTAACGAGACCGAGCTCCCCGAGGAGCTTGCAATCGAGGATAAATGGCTCCTTTCCCAGTACAACGACCTTGTTAAAGCCGCCACCGAGAATATCGAAAATTACGACATCGGCGTAGCGGAGCAGAAAATCGTCGATTTCATCTGGGACGTTTACTGCAGCTGGTATATTGAGCTTGCGAAAGCAAGGCTACAGGGCGAGAACGCCGATTCCGCCCGCCGCGTGCTCGTTTACGTGCTCACCGGCGTGCTCAAACTTCTCCACCCGTTTATGCCCTATATAACCGAGGAGATTTGGCAGTCCCTGCCCCACGAGGGCGAGTCCATTATGGTAAGCAGCTGGCCGGAATACGACGAAGCACATTGCTTTGAGAGCGAAGCCGCCCAGTTCACCAAGGTTATGGACGCCATAAAAGCTATCAGAAACCGCCGCGCCGAGATGAACGTCCCGCCCTCCAAGAAGGCGACTCTCTATATCGAGACCGAGGATGCTCAGGTCTTTGAGCAGTGCGCCGTATTCCTTGTAAGGCTCGCTTCCGCTTCCGAGGTGGAGGTCAACGCCGAATTTGATAAGGCTGGTTCTGTTCAGGTCATCACCGATTCCGCCAAGATTTATATCCCGATGGCGGAGCTTATCGACATGGAGAAAGAGGTCGCGAGACTTGAAAAAGAAAAAGAGCAGTGCGAGAAGCAGGCAGCCGGTCTTGAGGCAAGACTCGGCAACCCGGGCTTTGTGAATAAAGCGCCGGAAAACGTCGTCGCCGCCGAGCGCGACCGCCTCGCGAAACTCAAAGAGCGCCTTGCGAAGCTCGAGGAATCCATCGCAGCAATGAAATAATCTTAATGGGTCGCCTTTTGGCGACCCAAAATTTTATAACGAAAGGGGGGCGCCGCTTTGGAATACGAAGAAAGCCTTGAATATATTGCGAATTTTCCCCGCTTTAAAAAGGAACCGGGGCTTGAAGGAATGTACGAGCTTTTAAAAGCTCTCGGCGACCCGCAAAAGAGTCTTAAAACAATAAATATCGCCGGGACCAACGGAAAGGGCTCGGTTGTTTCAATGCTTGCTTCCGTCTTGAGCACCGCAGGGTACAAAACCGGACGATATATATCTCCCTACGTGCTCGAATTTCGGGAACGAATGATGATAAACGGAAAAATGATAGGCAAAAAACGCCTTGTCAAAGTCGTCGAAGCTGTGAAAGAAAAAGCGGATATGCTCATCGAAAAGGGCGTGATGCTCAACGGCTTTGAAATTACGACCGCCGTGGCTTTCCTCTGGTTCGCGGAGGAAAACTGTGACGTAGTGGTGCTCGAAACCGGACTCGGCGGGCGTTTCGACGCGACGAATACCATTCCGAGCCCTATTTTGCAGATAATCACCGCTGTCGGTCTCGACCATATGGCGCAGCTCGGGAACACCGTAGAGGAAATAACCACCGAAAAATGCGGAATAATGCGTGAAGGCTGTACTCTTCTGACCTCCCCGGGACAGGACCCGAGAGCCGTAACCGTGATGATAAATAAATGCGCCGAAATGAACGCCACCTTTATTACTGGGAGCGCGGGAAAAGGAAAAATCGTTTCAATGGGCGTTGACGGAACGGAGCTTCTGGTCGGCAAGACAGAGCTTACGATACCTCTTGTGGGGAAACACCAGATTAATAACGCCTTGACCGTCGTTTCTGCTGTGGACGTGCTTCGGGAAAAGCATTTCAATATAACCGATGAGCACGTCGTCGAGGGCATCGCCGCGACAAAATTCCCGGCGCGTTTTGAGCTGTGCTCAAAACGTCCGCTTGTAATTCTTGACGGTGCTCATAACCCGCAGGCGGCTGCCGCCCTTGCGGAAAACGTGAAAGCTTTCCTCCCTGAAAAGCGAACTCTCCTTTTCGGAATGATGGCGGACAAGGACTGCGCTGCCGTTATAGACATAGTTGCGCCGCTTTTTGAGCGGATAATCGCCGTTCCCGTGGCGAATCCCCGGGCGATAGCCCCGACGGAGCTTGCCGCTCTGGCGGCAAAGCACTGCGAAAACGTGACTGCGGAGGAAAACGCCGCCCTTGCTTTGGAAAAAGCGCTCGCTTCGCTCAAAGAGGACGAAGCGCTCGTTGTTGCGGGCTCGCTCTACCTTGCGGCGGAGCTTCGCCCGGCGCTTATGCGCTTTAAAGGTCACCCCAAGGACGAATAAACGAAAGGGGAGGCAAAACTTGCCGGGAATCATAAGTATCACCGATAAAATTTCATATCTTCCGGCGAGCGAAAGCCCGCTTTCGGCGGATGTCGGAATAATCGAGGGTCAAAAAGCCTTTTGGCTTTTTGACCTCGGAAACAGTGCAGAAGCCGCCGAAGCGCTGAACGCCTTAAAAAAGCCGAAAAACGCCGTAATTTCGCATTTTCACAGCGACCATTTGGGTAATCTTGAAAGGGTCGTGCTTATTGAGCTCTATCTCGGCGCGAACACTTTCAATTACGCCGGGTGGGGTAAAATCGTCCGGGAAGATATTTATATTGACGACGGCGTGAAGCTTCGGATTTTTCCGCTTCCGTCGAGCCACGCAAAGAGTTCCCTCGGGCTCGAGGTGAACGGAGAATACGCCTTCCTCGGCGACGGCGTTTACTCCGGGACGAAAAACGGAAAAGCCTGCTACAACGCCTCCGTGCTCAAAGAGGAAATAGCTGTGCTCAAAAAGCTTGAAGCAAAATATTTTCTTTTGAGCCACGACGAAAACTTTGTAAGAAAAAAGGAAGACGTGCTCAAAGAACTTGGAGATATATACTCCCAGAGAAACCCGAGGGAAAGCTATATCTTTCTTTGATTTTATACTAAAAACTTTTTGAAGGGGGAGCGCCGGAATGTTTTATAAGATTGCAAAATTCGGCTTCGTAATGCTTTTGGCGGCGTTCCTAGCTTCTTTTCTGCCGCCGGAGCTCGGCGCCGCCGCGGGCGCGGTTTTCCTTTTGGGCGGCGTGGTTTTCTGTACCGCATTTAAAAAATTCGGTATAGTAAAGCTTTGCTGCTTCGCGGCGGTAGCGGGAACGCTTCTTGTTTCCGCCCACCTCGCAAGGGTTTATTACCCTCAAAAAGCGCTGGACAGAGTCACGGCAGAAATTACCGGAAGGGTGCTCGAAATTGCGCCGGGTGTCGGGAAGCCGAAATTTATTATTAAAACCGATTTCGTCGGCGCCGACGGCGCGCCGCAAAAAATAAGGGTAAAGGTCTCCGGATGGGGAGAAAACTGGGCCGAACCCTACGACACGGTCTCTTGTACCGTGACGTTTTTTGCCCTTGCCGACGAGGAAATATCCGAAGCGCTCACCAACCGTTCCGGCGGTGTCGCGCTCTACGGCTATCTTAATTCGCCGCTTGAGGTTACGGGGGAATACCGCAAATTCCCGGAATACACCGTTTTTTCTTTGCGGGAAAAGCTGTCGTCGGTTGTTGACAAGAACTTCGAAGGTCTTTGCGGGTCTCTTACCAAACAGCTACTTTTCGGCGGCGGAAACCTGGATGACGAGATAAAAGACCTCTTCCGCGCCGCCGGAATGAGCCATATTCTTGCCGTTTCGGGAATGCACCTTGTAATAATAATGGGTCTTTTGGAAAGGCTTTTGAGCTATAAAAGCTCCGACGGAGTTTTAAACACGGCGCAGACCCTTCTGCTTATGGGAGCGACGGTTCTTTATATGGCGGTTGCCGGCTTCGGAATGTCCGTAATGCGCGCCGGGTTTATGCTTCTGGCGAGCTATTTGGCGCGGCTTCTTTGGACAAAGTCCGCGTCCATAGACAGCCTTGGCTTTTCGGTAATTGCCGTGCTCATAATTGACCCTCTTGCCTGCTGCGACGCGGGATTTCTGATGTCCGTTTTGAGCAGCGGAGCGATAATTCTCTTTTCCGAGCCGATTTATGACTTCGTCACCAAAAGGGTGCGGGATAAAGAAAAATCAAAATTCCTCTGCGGCATTGCGCGGGTGTTCTCAGTGGGGTTCGCCGCATGGGGAGCGACCCTACCGGTGGCGATATTCACTTTCGGCGGCGCTTCGCTCGTCGCTCCTTTTTCCAGTGTCGTTGCGGGACCCCTTGCCGAGGGAGCGATAATTTGCGCCTTTTTAAGCGTGCTCGCCGGGCTGATACCATACGGCTCCGTGATAGCGTTTGTTTTTGCCTGGGCGGCGCAGATTTGCGAAAATCTTCTTTTCGGAGCGGCGAAGCTTTTCGGGAGCCTTCCTTTCGCGTACGTTTACGCGAGCGAAAGCTGGATAAAAATCTGGCTTATCGGCGCGCTTGTTCTGTTTGTTTTTGCCCTTGCGAAAAAGGAAAATGCCCGTTATTTGAAACACGCCGCGCTGATGACGGCTTTTGCTTTTCTCTGCGGAATGCTGAGCCACAGCGTGATGTATAACGGAACCGTGAGGACCGAGATAACGGCGCTTGCGGACGGAACGGCTATCCAGGTTGAAAAGGGCAAAAGCGCCGTTATCGTTGCGGACGGGCTAACGGTCAAAGACTACTATAAGCTCGGCGGAAACGGGAAAAAAGCGGACGTGTTTATCAGCACGAGTTCCGACACTTCGCCGGTGGAGTATAATCTTGCCAATGAGCTTTCGCCCAAAATCACCATCCATTCGGGTATTGATTGGTATATGTACGAAGGAGCAACTAAGCTTTCCGCCGGTGAAGTGACATTTTGGGACGGGGCGTACGCGAAAATTATTCCGGAGGGCGCCGTGGAAATTGATACCGGAGACATTCTTATTCTATACATTTTCGGAGAATGTGATATAATGGATTTAGAGCCGCGCTTCAGAAAGGCGGATATAATGGTCCTCGACGGGGTTTCTCCGAAGGATTACCCGGCGCTTCGCTGTGACTATATGGTGCTTCGCAACCGTTCGGGCGTTTTCAGCGGCGCAGGCGAGATTTTCACCCTTACGGAGGGCGAGCTCACCTTCGTTTCAAGAGGGAAAAATATTAAGAAAGGATGGACCTTCCGATGATTTTTAAAGATATGGAAGAGGTAAGGCGGCACATAAAAGTCGGTATCCCCCTGCCTTGCTATTTCATAAGCGGTTCCGACGACTATCGGCGGCAGTCCGTCCTTAAAAAACTCGTTGATATGACCGTAAAGGGCGGAACGGGCTTTGATAATCACCGCTTTTCCGGCAACACCCCGGCGGACACCCTTGCGGAGGCCGCCTTTGAAATAACCTTCGGAGGCGGGCGCCGCTGCGTTGTGGCGGAGGATATTCCTTTTAATTCAGTTGGCGACTCTGAGTACAAAAAATATGAACAGCTCATCTCCGAGGTTTGCGAACTGGGCGGCTCGACGGTTCTAATTTTTGTTTTCAGCGCCGTCGATACCGAGCCGAAAAAGGACGCCAAAAAGCGGGACCGCTTCACGCCCCTTAAAAAGTTCATCGACAAATGCGGCGGCGGAGTAATAAAATGCGACGCCGCAACCACCGCCGAGCTTTGCTCCGTGATGGAGCGGACGGCGGTAAAATACCACTGCCAGCTTGACCGGAGCCTTTGCAGCTATATGGTTGAGCGCTGCGGCAGCGACAGCGCGCTTCTTATAAATGAAGTGAAAAAAACCGCGGAGTACCGCGGCTCGGGAATTATTACAAAGGCGGATATCGACCTTATGACGAGCCCAACCCCGGACGCGCGAATCTTTGACCTTACGGCAAAAATAGCCGCGAGGGACCAAAGCGGCGCTTTCGCCGTCCTTTCGGAGCTTAGGGAAATGGGGGAGAAACCCTCCCTTATTTTGAACGTCCTCTCCGGCGCTTATATTGATATGTTCCGGGCGAAAGCTGCGCGGAACTCCGGAAAGTCGAAACAGGACGTGGCCAAGGACTGGCCGCGGGCCTACGCAAGGCGGGATTTCGTGGTGGACAAGGCAATGACCGCCCAGAACAGGTACAGCGCCGCTTCGCTTTTGCGCTGTATGGATATACTTCTCCTTGCGGAGCAAAAGATGAAAAGCAGCGGCGGGGACGAAAACGTGCTCCTTGACGAAACCGTGGCGAAGCTTTTCGCCGTGAGGTAGCCGCCGTCATGGAGAACACACAAAACCGTATTAAAATAAACGAAACTATAATCGTCGAGGGAAAATACGATAAGATTCGCCTTTCGTCCCTTTGTGACGCCAATATAATCGAGCTCGGCGGATTCCAGATTTATAACAACAAAGAGCGCCTCGGGTTCATAAGGCGGATAGCGGAAAAAACCGGCATCGTCGTCCTTACGGACTCCGACTCGGCGGGCTTTCGCCTTCGGCACTATCTTTCCTCCGCGATTCCGGGAGCGAACATCAAAAACGTCTATATCCCTGACGTCTGCGGGAAAGAGAAACGCAAGCTCCGCCCGGGGAAGGAGGGGCTTATCGGCGTCGAGGGAATGACGACCGAGACTCTTCTTAAAGCTTTCGCCGCTGCCGGAATAACCCCGAAGGGGGAGGAGGACAAAAAGCCGCCCTTTACGAAAGCGTTTTTTTACGAAATCGGGCTTTCCGGCGGGGAAAATTCCGCCGCTCTCCGAAAAAAGCTCTGTGAATACTTTGAGCTTCCCGCAATGCTTTCCGCCAAAGCCCTTACGGAGATACTCCCGGTGATAACCACCGAGGAGGAGCTCAAAGCGGCAATAGAAAAGCTGAAATAATTTTAAGATAACGAAAGGAGGTCCCGAAAAAATGCAGTTTTACAGTCTTACGTTTTTATATTTTTTCCTTCCCGGGGCGCTCCTTGCCTATAATTTGACCCAGAAAGCCTATAAAAACTGGACGCTGATGGCTGTTTCCGTCCTGTTTTTTGCCCTTGCACAGCCGGAGCACTTCCTGCTTTTTGCGGCTTCCGTCGCCGCCCAGTTCGTCTTTTCCGAAGCGATGAGAAAGTCGGAGGAAAAAACCAAAACGAAGAAAGCGATATTTACCGTGGCGGTGGCGGTGAACGCCGCCGTAATGATTGCCTTTTCGGTAAGAAACCAGCTCACCGGGGCGGAGATTCCTCTCGGGACGATGGTTGTCGCCTTTACCGCCATCGGCTATTTCGCTGACGTATATAAGGGCGAGACGGAATATATCCGTTCCTTTGCGGATTTTTCCGTGTTTCTTGGCTTTTTCGGGAAGCTTTACAGAGGACCTCTCGTAAGGGCGGGAAGGGTAAAGGAGAGCCCGAACAGAAACGGCTTCTCTCTTGAAACAACAGGCGAGGGACTTTATCTTTTTGTCCGGGGTCTTGCGAAGCTCGTCCTTTTGGCGCAGCCCCTTGAAAAAATGTACGAGGATCTTTGCGACGCGAACCTTGACCGAATTTCTGTGGTGGGCGCCTGGCTCAGCGTAATAACTCTCGGAATGATGATTTTCCACGATCTTTCGGGCTTTTGCGATATGGCAAGGGGACTCGGTCTCTGTTTTGGAATGGATCTTCCGAAAAACTTCTATTTCCCGTTCCAAAGCCCCTCTGTGACGGATTTTCTCGACAGATTTAATATGACTGTAACGGCGTTTTTCCGCCACTACGTTTACGACAGCTTAAGGACGGACGAAAAGTCGAAGCTCCAGCTTGTGGTCGATACGCTGCTTATCTGTATGCTCTGCGGCGTCTGGTTCGGAATACGGATGAACTACGTCCTCTGGGGACTTTATATTGCCGCGTTCATCATCATTGAAAAGCTTTTTCTCAATAAGCTCCTTGACCGGATTCCGCGCTTTTTTACGAGGATTTATACCTTCTGCGTAACTATGTTCTCAATGACGATTTTCTCCGTCGATGCGGACATCGGCATTATCCGCACTTTTAAAGCAATGTTCGGAATGGGAGCCGAGGGCATAACGGACAGGGTTTCCTATATCGTGTCTGAAAATATGCTCGTGCTCGCGGTGAGCGCCTTTTTCCTAACGAGCGTTTTCAGTATGCTCGTCGGGTTTATAAACAAAAAATCAAAACCAACTTACAGCGTTTTTGCCGTTTTGGAAACGGCGCTGCTTCTCGTACTTATAACCGGGGAGCTCCTTTAAATAATTCAGAGAATACCGGAAAGGGGGAACGGAAACTTGAAAAAAATTGCTGCGGTTCTTATTATCGCGATGCTGCTTTCGGTTGCCGCGGCGGCGGCAGCGGGAATAAATTTGGACGCGGTTTTTGAGAGTGACCTCGGTTTTACCGGGGGGCTTGAGGAACAAATCGCTGAAAATATCCCCTTTAAGGACGAGCTTTCAGCCCTTATGACCGGAATAAGGTACGCCTCCGGAGTCCGGTATTTTGACGGAACCTATATCGGAAACGACGGAAGCCTTATACGGGACATTGAAAACCCGAGCTCAAGGACCGTTGCCCTTACCAAAAACTACGTTCTCAGCTTTGCGGAGGAGCACCATTGCGGCACTTACTTTATGCTCATACCCACGGCGGCGGTCATCCGCCAGCAGGAAATTGCCTCCTATGCTGCGGAGAACATATACAACCAGCGCCACCTCATCAACGAGATGTATTCGGAATTTTACGGAACGCTGAACACCGTGGACGTTTACCAGGCGCTCTTTAACCGCCGAGGCGAATATATCTACTACCATACGGAGGACCTTCCGACGAACCTCGGCGGATTTTATATTTATCAAGAGCTCGCCGCAAGGCTCAACCTCCGCCCGAAGACGCTCAAGGAGTTTTCTTCCGCCTATGCCGCGCATAATTTTTACGGCTCCCTTGCGGAGGAAAAAATAAAGCCCTATGCCGCTTCGGATTTTATGTCGCTCTATGACTACGTCGGGGAGCAAAAGAGCTTCACCGTCACTCATTTCTATAACGACAGCACCGAATATACGTCGGAGGGTCTCTATTCCTACGATGAGGAGAAGTTCGAGGACAAAACCGATATGGTTTTCGGCGGGCTTTCTCCGGTTATGGAGATAAATTCCGGCGATGAGGAGGGCGGAACGCTCCTCGTTTTCGGCGACGAAGCCGCGAAAAGCTGGCTTCCCTTCCTCGCGGTGCACTATGGGAAGATTACCTTCGTTGATCTCAATTCCGCCTCGGAAGTGCTCCTTTCGGAGATTTCGGTCTATGATTATGACCAGGCGCTCTTTGCTTACAGCGTCGGTACATTTGCGTCGGGAATTGATTTCGGAAAGCTCGACAGCCTTTCATAACAAAACAAAAAAAGCCCGGCTTTAAGCCGGGTTTTTTTTAAGCTTCGGAATTATTCCTCGCCTTTCATTTTTGCAAAGCACTCGCTGCAATATACGGGACGGTCCTCTCTGGGTTTGAAAGGAACTTTTGCTTCGCATCCGCAGGCTGCGCAGGTGGTGGTGTACATCTCTTTCTGAGTTTTGAGTTTGTTTTTGCGTGCGTCACGGCACTCTTTGCAGCGCTGGGGCTCGTTAACGAAGCCGCGCTCTGCATAGAATTCCTGCTCACCGGCGGTGAAAGTAAATTCTTTGCCGCACTCTTTGCAAACTAAGGTTTTGTCTTCGTACATGTTTTTACCTCTTTTGAAAAATGTATTTGCCCTTGGTTCACCACAACCGCTAATTGGATTAAAAATAGATGTTGCCTGATTGCCACGGAGCATTCGTATATCCAGCATATAGCCGCATACCAAAAATTAGTTTCCCGTCTTAAGGCGGGTATGGCTTTTATAAAATAACCAGCCAACAGTTATTTTACCATATATTAAAAATAAGTCAAGTTAAATCTCTGTTTCTGCGGATTTCGGAGCTCTTACGGTAATATCTTTTATCCATTTTCCGCCAAGCATATGGAAAAGTCCGACGGTGCATTTGATAAGCTCGTCACAGCGGAGCATAAGGTAAACGAGGGGCGGAGCCCATTTGAGCACGAGACCCGTGTACGCCCCGAGGGGAATCGAGAACAGCCAGAGGAAAGCGACGTCTATGAGCATCGCGAATTTTGTGTCGCCGCCGCCCCGGAAAATTCCGACAACGTACTGCACCGACATCGCCTGCAAAATTATTATCGCGGCGTAGGAAACAATGAGTTCGTAAGCGAGAGCCTTTGTCTCCGGCGAAACGTCGTAAAAATTGATGATTGGTCCGCGAATTATAAGGAGGGTCGCCGCCGCGGCAACGCCCATACAGAAAGCAACGAGAATAACGCTGGTGGCTTTTTGCTTGATGAGATTCTTGTCCTCGCCGATGCCGACGGCGTTCCCGATTATAACTGCGGTGGCGTTGCCCATTCCGGAGATGATGACCCAAACGCACTGCCAAATGACGTTGGCGATGCTGTTGGCGGAGACAAATTCGGTGCTTATATGACCGATTATCATTGAGAGCATACTGGTGCCGATGCTCCAAACAGCCTCGTTTAAAATAACCGGGGCGCCGGTTTTAATGAACGCGCCCACGTAATCCTTCACCGGAACGAAGAAATCGGAAATCCGGTAGTTGATGGTCTTTTCAAAAAACGCAAGATAAATTATGAGAATGATAAATTCCGCCACCCGGGCGATGGCGGTCGCAAGCGCCGCGCCGGCGACGCCCATTTCCGGCGCGCCGAGGTTTCCGAAAATAAAGACCCAGTTGAAAAAAATGTTTACAACGAGGGAAACAAGATAAACAACTATAGAGATTTTTACAACGTGCGCCGAGCGGAAGATGCAAACCATGGCGTTGGTGACGGCGTAAATCGGATAGACCCAGCCGATTATTCTAAGATAATCGGCGCCCGCCGCTATGACTTCGGCGTCGTTCGAGTACCAGGACATGACCGTTTCCGGCATGAGCAGCGCGAGAGCGGAGGCGGCAAGGCTTACCACGAACGCCACCCGCAGCATTATTGTGATTATCCTCTTCATTGAATAAACGTCGCCCTTGCCCCAGTATTGGGAGGCGAAAACCATCGACGCGGAAGTTACGCCGAAGGTCACTATCATAAGGATAAAGAAAAGCTGGTTGGCGAGATTCGCGGCGGAAAGGGCTATTTCACCCACCTTTCCGAGCATAAGGGAGTCTGCCATGCTGACCGTGAACGTAATAAGGTTCTGTGCGGCAATGGGCAAGGTTATTGAAAAAAGAAGCTTATAAAAGCTTTTGTCTTTTACTATAAGCGACATATACCCTCCAAAAAACAAAAAACTACCACTATTCTAAAGGCTTTTTTAAAGAATAGCAATAGTTTTTGCTTTCATTATTAAAATAAAATGCAGGAAAGGGAGGAGTATTTTACTTTTCTTTCTGCTTCCGTTTCCATTTGAGCCAGTCTTTATCGAGAATGGTGACCTTTTCTCGGGAAATTATATCGTCGCAGGGAAAGTTTTCACAAGTCCCGCAAAATTCTATTCCTTTTCTGGTTACGCAGTCAAGGGTGAAACAGTCGCCCTCCCGGTGCTCCCTCCGGCAACCGGCGCATTTGCCCCCAGCAAATGACGGACAGCTTTTGCAGTAAAAGCCGCAGGCACCGATAAGCTCTTTATTTTCCATTTCAGGCGCTTACGCAGCCTTCGGGAAAGGGACGACGTTGTTGCGGGCTTTGGCTCTTCTTGCCCGGCGCTTTGCGGCTTCGATTGCCCTTGTGCAGTTCATAGCGCCCCAAACTCCGACGCAGGCGGCAAGGAAGGAAACTCCGCCGTAAAGAAAAACTTCTGCGTTGGAAAGGCTTCCGAAATCGCTCATTCCCGCTATTCCGAGAATGGAAATGATTCCGGCGGCGGCAAGCACCTTGAAAATAAAATTAAAAACATATGTTCTTTCCATATCATTACTTCCTTTCTTCACCTTGGGGGTGGGGGACGAACAAAACCGAACATCTGTTCGTCTTTCTGAAACCTATTATACACGACTTTTTTCAAAAATCAATAGGTTTTGACAAAAAAATCGAACAATTGTTCGATTTTTTTTACAAAACGGAGCTTCGCCCTTTAATCATATTAAATATCCCCTTCGCATAGAAATTGCAGAAGGGGAGGTGAACCGCCTTTGTCGAAGCTTCGGAATTTTGCGGTAAACGCCGGAATACTTACCGCTACTTCGCTCTCGCTCGGAGCGGTGGGCGTACTGTATAACGCCTGGCTGACGCGGAACCTAGGTTCCGCCGGAACGGGACTTTTTTCGCTGATGATGGCGGTCTATCGCTTCGCGGTGACCTTTGCCTGTTCCGGTTCCGGGCTTGCCGCTACGCGGCTTATGGCGGAGGAAACCGCCCACGAAAACGGCGCCGGCGCCGCCAAGGCGATGAAGCTGACCCTAATTTACAGCCTCATTTTCGGCGCCGGGGCGGGGTTTCTTCTCTTTTCTGCCGGGGATTTTGCCGCTGAAGTGATGGTGGGCGACGCCCGGGCGGCGGCGCCCTTTCGGGTTATGTCCTTTTCGCTGCCCTTTGTGGGCGTTTCCGCCGCTTTCAGCGGCTATTTTACAGCCGTAACGAGGGTCGCGCCCTCCTCCGCTTCCCAGATTTTTGAGCAGCTCTCCCAGATGGCGTTTACAATTTTCGTTTTCGCACTCCTTAAACCGGGGGATATAGGCTTCGCCTGCGTGCTCGTCGCCGCCGGAACGACCGTTTCGGAAGCCTGCTCCTTCACAATGAACCTCGTCCTGTACCGCCGTGACAGAAAGCATTATCCCTTTGTCGGCGGCGCCGGGGAGGAAACGCCGGATATGTGGCGCCGCCTTTTGACAATCGCCCTGCCCGTGGGCGCTTCGGCGGTGCTCCGCTCCGCCTTGAGCACCATAAAGCATCTTCTCGTGCCCGTTTCGCTTCAAAAGAGCGGAATGGACAGCGAGACCGCCCTCTCCCAATACGGAATAATCGGCGGAATGGTGCTCCCGCTGCTGCTTTTCCCCAGCGCGTTTTTGCTGGGCTTTTCAAATTTGCTCGTGCCCGAGGTGACCGCGTATAAGGAACTCGGTCGGAAAAACAAAATTGATTTCGTAATAAGCTACGTCTTTCGCGTTACGCTGATGTTTGCCATCGGCGTCGCGGCGGTAATGATATGCTGGGCGGACGAGTTCGCTCTCGTCCTCTATAACGAGCCCGCCGCCGCTCCGGCGATACTCGCCCTCGCCCCGACGGTGACAGTAATGTACCTCGACAGCGCCGTTGACGGCATTTTGAAAGGGCTCGGGGAACAGGTGGCGGTGGTTCGCTACAACGTCTATGACGCCATAATCTGTCTTGTGATGGTGCTGACCGTCGTGCCACTTTGCGGCACCGCCGGCTACCTTGCGACCATCGCCATAAGCGAGATTTTCAATATGGCAATTTCCGCGTCACGCCTTGTGTACGTGACGGGTTTTCGGGTCCATATGGTGCGCTGGGCGCTGGCGCCGGCCTTCGGCGCCGCTTTGAGCACCGTTTTCGCAAGAGCCGTGCTCAAAATCTGCGGCGTTTCGGCATACAAAATTCCGGGGATGATTCTCGCCGTGCTCATAATGATAATCGCGTACTACGCGATTTTAAGAGTGCTGCGCTGTATAACGAAGGATGATATTGCCTTCGCAAAGCGAATTTTTGTGAAATAAAATATGTAGTGCCGGGCAAAGCCCGGCATTTTTTCAGCCTTTGTAGAGGAAGGAGTTGCAGTCGGTGCACTCGCTCTTGGTGGGGTTGCACTCATGGGTGCCGACTTCGATTTTATCAAGGGTGCAGTAGTTGCTGTCCTTGCTGTGATATGCGCAGTTGTTTACGCTGCATCCGATGTGCTTGTTAGCTTCATTCATGGCTTAATACCTCCAATTCGTTTTGTAGTTATTTTGAGCGGATTTTTTTGAATTATTCAAAAAATTTTTAAAACAGTATAGCGCCGTTTTCTTTGTTCTATCCGGAATTTTCGCCGCATAAACTCTACCGACGAAAAAAACTTGCGGAGGAAGGATAATTTATGAAAGATACTAATGTTTACCGCGATATTGCCGCCCGAACTTCCGGCGACATCTATATCGGCGTCGTCGGTCCGGTCCGTACCGGAAAGAGCACCTTTATCAAAAAATTTATGGAGACCCTCGTGCTTCCGAATATAGAAAACGAGTACCGCCGCGACCGCGCCCGTGACGAGCTTCCCCAGTCCGCCGCCGGGAAAACAATAATGACGACGGAGCCGAAATTCGTCCCGGAGGAAGCCGTGGAGGTAAACCTTGACGGGGAAACGGGGCTTCGCGTCCGGCTCATCGACTGCGTCGGCTATATCGTTCCCTCCGCCATCGGCTATTTTGAAAACAACGCCCCCAGAATGGTGCTCACTCCCTGGTATAAGGAGGAAATACCTTTCAATATGGCGGCGGAAATAGGGACGGATAAGGTCATTTCCGAGCATTCGACCATAGGTCTGCTTATCACTTCCGACGGCTCCATAAGCGATATTCCGAGGGAGGAGTACCGCGAAGCGGAACAGCGGGTGATAAACGAGCTTCGCCAGATTGATAAACCCTTCGCTGTTCTTCTCAACTGCACGAACCCCCATTCTCCCGACGCAAAATCCACCGCCGAGGAGATGGAGAGGGAGTACGGCGTGCCCGTTATCCGGGTGAACTGCCTCGAGCTGACCGAAGCAGATATAAAAGAAATTCTCTCCGGCGTCCTCGGGCGTTTTCCTGTAAAAGAGGTCGCCGTGGATATGCCCCGCTGGGTTATGGATCTTGACAAGGAGCATTGGCTTCGCAAAGCGGTTATGGAGCCCGTTATCGACGCCGCAAGAAGCGTTTCAAAAATCGCCGAGGTGCGGAAAATGGTCCCCGCCATCGGCGAGTGCGAGTACGTAAAGGAGGCGTCGGTAAAAAATATTGATCTCGGAACCGGACGCGCCGACATCACCGTGATGCTGAACCCCGAGCTTTTCTATAAGATTCTGAGCGAGGAAACGGGTCTTGAAATAAACGGGGAGAGCGGGCTGATGCCCTGCGTCAAGGAGCTTGCGGAGATTAAAAGGAAATATGATAGGATTCGCGGCGCCCTTGACCAGGTTGAAGCGGTGGGCTACGGAATAGTAATGCCCTCAATCGAGGAGCTTACTCTCGAGGAGCCGGAAATCGTCCGCCAGGGCGGGCGCTACGGCGTGAAGCTCCGCGCCTCCGCGCCCTCTATTCACATGATGCGCGCCGATATTACGACGGAAGTCGCCCCGATAGTCGGGAGCGAAAAGCAGAGCGAGGACCTTGTGCGGTATTTGCTCGACGAGTTCGAGGGCGACCCGGCGAAGATTTGGGAATCCAATATTTTTGGGAAATCCCTCCACGAGCTTGTCAACGAGGGACTCCACACCAAGCTCAGCCGTATGCCCCAGGAGGCGCGCCTTCGCCTTCAGGAAACCATCAGCCGCATTATAAATGAGGGCTGTTCCGGGCTTATCTGTGTAATACTTTAATTTTGAGCACAGTATATTTATTCTTGAGCACCGTATATTTATAACGCAGAAAAAGCGGCTGAAAAGCCGCTTTTTCGCATAAAAACGGGCTTTTTAAATTAGTTTTCCTCCTAAAAAAATATTTTAGGAGGAAAACTAACATGAAAAAAGCACTTGCTCTTGT
>JAEDJF010000014.1 GCA_016296485.1 Oscillospiraceae bacterium | reverse complement strand
GTTATAACGGCGACCTCACTTCCCGTCAGGCCGGTTCTATCGGTGGCCAGATGGTTAAAAAGATGATTGAGTCTTACGAAAACAACATGAGATAAGCAGAAATGCGAAGCGAAAGGGAGCGACCGAGGGTCGCTCCTTTTTGCTTTGTAAATATTTTGTGAAAGCCGTTGACATATGACATATTGTCATGATATAATTTGCGACAATATGTCATATGTGGAGGAAACGATGCCTACTCAAACTTTTACGAAGCTTCCGGAGGAAAAGAAAAAGAGGATTTTTACCGCGATTTATGAAGAGCTGAAACGCGCTCCGTTCCCGGAAATGTCCATAAATCAGGTGATAAAAAACGCCGGAATCCCAAGGGGAAGCTTTTATCAGTATTTTGAAAACAAGGAGGACGCTTTCGACTATTTCATAGACGAAGCGTCAAGGGGCCTTAAACAGTATATTTCGGATAAGATACTTTCTATTCACGGTGATATGTTTGAGATTGCCGCGGAAATTTTCGACGCCTTTGCGAAAGACGGCTCGGAGTTTTTCGGTTCGGACATAGTAAGGCACGCAATTCCGTATATTGATATGAAAAAGATAAGTCCTTTTTCCAACTATATCTCCGATTTGAGCACGGAAAAACGCCTCCAGACTTTCAGCGCTCTCGGAATAGGGAATCTTAAATTCAAGAGCGAGGAAGAAATTCTCGACGTGCTCAATATAATGGAAGCGATGTTTCACAGTATGGTGCCGATAGTGTATTCCCATCCGGAGCTTACCGACGAGCTTTGCGAGAGCTATCGCCGAAGGCTCAAGATAATAAAAAGGGCTGTTACTTGAAGCGCCTTTTTGAAGTTGACTAAATTTTAAATCTGTGATAGCATTTTACTGTAATATAAAGTATAGAGGAGGAAACCGATATGGATAGAAAACAGCTTGTGAGCGAAGCTCTCGCCGCAAGGGAATTTGCATATACTCCTTATTCCGGCTTTGCCGTCGGAGCTGCCCTTTTGACGAAGGACGGAAAAATCTACCGTGGCTGCAATATTGAAAGCGCAACCTACACTCCGACCAACTGCGCCGAGCGCACCGCGTTTTTTAAAGCCGTGAGCGAGGGCGAGCGCAGTTTTGAAGCCATTGCCATTGTCGGCGGTCCGGCGGGAAAACCTCCGGTGGACTTTTGTTTCCCCTGCGGCGTCTGCCGCCAGGTTATGGCGGAATTTTGCAAAGAGGATTTTAAAATCATAATCGGAAAGAGCGAAGAGGAATATGAAGAATATACTCTGGACGATATTCTTCCTCATATGTTTTCCGAAAAGGATTTAAGAAAATGAGATGATAATAAATGCGGTCTTTCCGCGCATTTCTTCGTATGTGAAAGAGGTGAAAACCGTGGGTGCTGTGCGGTTTGCCAAGGAGAGAGATATACCTGAGATCAATGCCATAAGGAAAGAAGTGAGCATGCTCCACGCGGAGGGAAGACCGGATATTTTCAAAGCCGATTTCGGCGCCGAGCTTGAAAATAGGCTTTCCGAATATATTTCCAGCGCCGACAAAAAGGCAGTGGTGTTTGAGTAGGATGGTGAAATAAGAGGATTTGCGATGCTAACGCTTGTGGAGCGCCCGGGGGGCGCATACACTCTGCCTCGAAAATTCATACATATAGAAGAGTTTGGCACTGCGTCAAAGTATCGTCACATGGGCATAGGCAGAGCTATGACGGATTTCATAGCAGAATTTGGAAAACTGAACGGCTTTCCAAAAATAGAGCTGGATGTCTGGGAATTTAACGGAGTTGCTATGCAGTTTTATGAAGATATGGGTTATAAGGTTTACCGCAGATTTATGGAGCTTGAAATATAAAAAATCCCTGCCGCAAGGCAGGGATTTTTTGTTTTGCCTTTAGCCGCTGCAGCTTTCGGAATCGTTCTCCTCAAGTCTCGGCGGGAAGAACTCGTTGGTGGGGAATTTGATGTGCTTAAACACTTCGCAGGGATCGTCCGTGGTCGTTACGCACTCTTTGCCCGGAACGCAGAAGTCGTATGCCGGAATGAGCATCTGTACCCGTCTTTCGAGCTGAACGATGGTGAAAAGTCCGAGGGTGACGAGAACTTTTCTGTTTCCGCCGGTGGTGATTCCGCCGCCGAAAATTTTGCATACGCACTCCGGAAGGTTGATTTCCGGCTGGCTGCAGTCGCAGTCGCAGGCGTCGGCGAGCCTTGTATTAAGTACAATGGGAGAAACGGTCTGGATAACCGCTCTCGGGGTGTCGGTGGTTCTTCCGCCGTCCTCAAATGTATTTTCGGAGCTGAAAACCTTTACGTTCCCTTCGCTGCCGTAGAGAATGACTTTCTTGGAAAAGAACGCGATTCCCGTGACGGTGTCCGCCGTGGAAATGGGGGTGTAGTAAGCCGCAAGATTAACAAGGAAATAGAAAGTCATATCTACGGAGTAAAAGCCGCGGTTAAAGGGAATGGGTTCAACTTCGAGGAAAACGTTAAGTACTTCGACGTTCTTCGCTTTGACGCTGAGAGCGCTGTCGATTTTTTCCTGGTCACAGGCGGTAAAATATACCGGAAGGTCTTCTAAACAGTCCTTGTCTGAGCAAGAGTCGTAGATCCTACCTGCATCAATGCAGACAGCCTCCTTGAAGCAGGCAGTACCGTTGTTGAGATTTTGTTCTGCCATAATAATCCTCCTATCAGAATGCTAAGTTGCCCCTGTCTTCAGTAGTGGAGGCACACTCAATACATTTTATGATAAAAGGCGGTTTTTGTGCACTAAAACCTCATATCGGATACAACTTCTTCAAGATGAGCGGGTCTTAACGCGTTTGCGGCAAAAAGGTGGGCAAGTCTTTCGGCGGCGTCGGGTCCGCAGCTTCCGAGGGAAGCGACGCTTTTTCTGTTCCCGCCGTCAACGGAGCACTCTATGCAGTAATCCTTGTTTTCCTCGGTGACCCAGTAGCTTATATCAAATCCCCGGTCATTTTCCTCTTTTGCTTTAAAACACGCAATATACATTATGAGCGCCCCTTTTCATCATATTTTTTAATAGGCTGATTTGATTATAAGTCCGCCCAAAGCCGTAAATCCACAGGAAAAATCTAACTATGATAGATAAGAATAATAAACGCCTGTAAAGCGTGTTCACTTCACAGGCGTAAAATGGCTTATAAAAACTCTTTTAAATTGTTAAGGTTGAGGTCGGTAAAGGTTATTTCCTCATCGTTTCCGAATCCGCGCTTCGCTTTCCAGTCGAAAATAAGCTTAAAGATATTTAAAGCTTCGTCCTTTTTTCCTGCCTCCAAAAAGTATTTGGCGAGGGAATACGGGGCGTCTATCATTTCGCCGTCAATGGCGAAAGCCTTTTCCCAGTACTCCACCGCCTTTTTGTCGTCTGCGAGCGCCCTTGCGATG
Source organism: Oscillospiraceae bacterium (assembly GCA_016296485.1). Lineage (GTDB taxonomy): Bacteria > Bacillota > Clostridia > Oscillospirales > Ruminococcaceae > UMGS1668. The sequence continues at coordinate 20,041 of JAEDJF010000014.1, read as the reverse complement.
TCGCCGGCAAAAGTGAGGAGCAGGGAATTTTCGGGGAAGCGCGAGAGCGCTTCATCGACTGCCAATTTTGCTTTTTCGTATTTTTCTCCCCGAATATATGCGAACGCGAGGGAAGCGGCGGCATAAGGGCTTTCGGGCTCTTTTTCATATTGCCGCTCGGCAATGCTGACGGCATAGCGGTTGTCCCCGGTTCTGGAAAGGAAAGAGATGTACTGCCTTTGGAATTTGTAGTAAGCGTCATCGCTTACTCCGTCCCGGTTTTCAAGGGATTTGGCGTAATATCTTTCAGCCTTGCGACCGTAGTAAATCATTCTCAGCTCGTTGAGGTACGCGAAATGAAAAATGTCCTCGCTGTCGAAATAGCCGTGCTCAAAGAATTTCTGATAAGCGCTGTTTGCTTTTTCAAAGGCATCGGAATTATCTACGTCCTCCTCATACGCCGTCACAAGTCTTTCCGCCCGCTCTTTGCGGCTTCCGCCGTCCTCGCGGAAAAGGAAGTCCACCGTCACCCCGAAAAGCTCCGCGACGTCCGGGAGTATTCCGACGTCCGGAACGGTGGTTCCGCACTCCCATTTGCTCACCGCCTGGAAAGAAACGCCGAGCCGCTCGGCAAGCTGTGCCTGGGTAATTCCGCGCTCTTCCCGGAGTTTTTTAATGTTAGAACCGATGTATTTTATATTCATCAATATCACGCTTTCGTATTTTCTGAACAGCACTGTTTCTGGCTATATTCTATCAGCCGGGGCGGGAAATGGCAATAACCTTTTTCGGGAGCGGCGCTCAACCGCAAAGCGAAAAAAGAGCGCGGTCCGAAGGACCGCGCCAATAAGTTTTTTATTTTACTATCTTTCTTGCCTCAAGATAATATCTCTTTTCATAAGGATGCCCCATGGCGAAGCTCTTTCTTACAAAGACGGAGTTTTTCTTAATCATCTCGTAAACGCTGTCCCGGTCAAATTCACGGTATGTGAAAGCAATGCAGCCGGGCTCTTTTCCAAGCCGCTCACAGGTATCCGCGTCGTGGATATATTCGATGCTTGCCTCCGGATGGCTTTCGAGCCATTTGTCGAGAATGGGCTGAAGTTCCTGCAAAGAGGGGAGAGCGTTAAGGTCGAGCCCCATCTTCTTGAGCGCCGCTTCACGGTCGCTGACGCCGGAGAGCAGACGGTTCATACATTCATAGGGCATAGCCGGGTCGTAAAGATTTATGATTTCAGCAAGGCACCAGCGCGCCGGGTGGTTTTTCTGTTCCTCGGGCGAAAGGGTCTTTTTAAGCTCCTCCCAGTAGCATTTTGCCGTGGCGAAGGAGTGGTTTCCGTCGCCCATGGCGAAGGAGAAGGTGCCGCCGTTCTCAACGAAAAGCTCATCAAGAATGTCCGCGACTTTCTGCAAAAGCTCCGGGCTTTCAACTTTTGCGCCGGAGAGATGTCCGCCGCCCTCCATAAGCTCAAAATCGTAAACCTTTTCAAGACTTTCATATTTCTCGTCGAGCATGCTCATAAGTTTGTTTTCTTTATCAACAATGAGCATAAGCACGTGGGGCAGTTCAAGAGCCGCTTTTTTTCGTATGGCGACCCTCGGGATTACTCTCGTTATGTCGGTCATTTCGGTGACTTTGATGAGCTTGTCAGAGCCGGGATTATAGTCGTACTGCTCAAGGTCAAAAGCGGCGATGAGCCCGCGCCTTGTGCCGTCGGGGGTATCGCGGCGGTTGAAAATCATCGCTTCGCCGATGTCCTCAAGAGTCCCGTCGGAAAGATAGCGCTCCATAGTGTGGGCGCGCTTGTCATAGTCCTTGTCGCCGGCAAGAAGCCAGGCCTCCGGAAGAATCATATTGAGAGCCGAGGGGGCGTCGCCCACGTATTCCTTGACTTTTTGCCAGTATTCGGGCTGCGCTGCATACTGGTCACAGGCTAAAACGGCGTATTTCGAATAGTCAACGCTTTTGTTCGGAAGTAATATATTCGGAACGGAAACTCCGAGCTTTTCAAGTTTTTCTTTGTAATTCATATAATGTCCACCTTTTGAAAGATATACGTTTATGATATATGTTTTGATTTAAAAATGCAATAAATTTATTTTGATTAGCAAAAAAGGTTTAAAATTATTATGTTTCCGAAGGGAAACTTAATAAGAAACAAAATAAATGATTGATAATAATATGGCTGTTGTGATAAAATCAGTTTAAAAGAAAGGGAAAACGGGGGATACATATGGAAAACGGAATAAAACGGATAGGCGTTTTGACCTCCGGCGGCGACGCTCCCGGAATGAACGCCGCAGTTAGGGCGGTGGTCCGGGCGGCAAGCTACCGGGGAATAGAGTGTCTTGGGGTTCGCAGGGGCTTTAACGGTCTTATAAACGGGGATATTGTCCGCCTTGACGCGGACAGTGTTTCAAGAATCATAAACCGCGGCGGAACGATTCTCTATACCGCAAGGAGCGACGAGTTCAAAACCCCGGAGGGACAGAAAAAAGCCGCGGCAAACTGCAAGCTTTTCGGAATAGACGGGATTGTTGCCATCGGCGGTGACGGAACCTTTCGCGGACTTCGGGAGTTCTCAAAACAGGGGATAGCCGTAGTTGGGATTCCCGCAACGATAGATAATGACATAGCCTGTACTGACTATACCCTCGGCTTTGATACCGCCGCGAATACCGCCGTTGAGGCAATCGACCGCCTTCGCGACACAATGCAGTCCCACGAGCGCTGTTCGGTAGTTGAGGTAATGGGGCGAAACGCGGGGCACCTTGCTCTTTACGTCGGTCTCGCGTCGGGCGCCACCGCCGTGCTCGTGCCGGAAAAGGAGTACGATTTTGAAAGGGACGTTGAGGAACGCATCCGCCGCGCCCGCCTTTGCGGAAAGACCCATTTTATGATAATCGTGGCGGAGGGCGCCGGAAGCGCCCTTGAAATCGGAAAAAGAATAGAGGATACTCTCGCCCTCGATACCCGCGTAACGATTCTCGGACATATCCAGCGCGGCGGAACGCCCTCCGCAAGGGACCGTGTAATGGCGTCAAGGATGGGCTGCTGCGCCGTTGAAGCGCTGATTTCCGGAGAAAAGAGCGGCGTAGTCTGCGCCAAGGACGGGGACATTTTCAGTATTGATATTTCATCAGCCCTTGCCGCCAGCAAAGGTCTCAATGAACAGCAGTACGAAGTTATGGAAGCCATGATGGGGATAGACGACTGAGTAAGGAGAAAAAATGGAAATAAACGAATACCAAAGGCTCGCTATGCGGACCGTAAACCAAAAGCTCGATAAGAACAGCGTTCTTATTAACGGCGTAATGGGTCTTTGCGGCGAGTCCGGCGAAGCGATTGATATAGTGAAAAAATGGTTTGCCCAGGGTCACGACCTCGACAGGGAGCACCTTATAAAGGAGCTGGGCGACATCGCCTGGTACCTTGCGGAAACGGCGACGGCGCTTGACGTTTCCCTTGAGGAAGTTTTCCGGGGAAATATCGAAAAGCTCCAAAAAAGGTATCCCGAGGGCTTCGACGCCGAAAAATCAATAAACCGCTGAAATAAAAATCCCGCCGATAACCGGCGGGATTTTTATTTTAGTGAAGCTGTCCGGGAAGGACTTCTTTTTTCTTCGGCGGAAAATCGGCGTCGAAGGCGTCAGCCTCTTCACCCGTAACGAGGTAATACTCCGGGTCGGAGTATTCGCCTTTGATTTTTGAGGACTTTTCTTCGTCGAGTACCTTGACCATAAAGAAAGGGGCGTCTGCGTCTTTTCCGAAATCCCGGTGGTAGATGCCGTATTTTGCGGCGCTTTCAAAGCCGAAACGCCCGTAATATTCCGGGCTTCCGGTGATTATCACCATCGGGTACCCCATTTCTTCCGCCATTTCAAGGGTGTGTTCAATAAGCTTGCTGCCGTAACCTTTCTTTTGATACTCCGGGAGCACGCTAAGCGGTCCGAAAATCGCGACGGTATGAGACGCGCCGTGCTCGTCCTTGACTTTCGCCTCGGCGTAAATTATGTTGGCGACGATTTTGCCGTCCTCCTCGATGACGAGGTCCAGCTTTGGAATGGCGCCGCCCTCGCTGTGGAGACGGTGTACGACAAGGTGCTCAACGCACCCCGGGCAATAGACGTTCCAGAACGCCTCTCTCGTAAGGTTTTCAACCTCGCGGTAATCCTTTTCGATTTCCTCTCTTATAACCATAATTCGAGCCTCGCTTTCAAAATAATATACCTTTCGCAGCGCGTAGCGCCCGGTGACCGGGTCTTTGTTGACGTAATCGGAAAATATGGCGGCGCTTTCGCTCTCAAGGAGCGCGAAACCGCGCTTAACCCCGGGGAGCCTTTTGTTTTCGGGAACGCTTTCGATGCTCGGGCGGATTTTTTTAATATTGTCGTTTTTAACTTTGAGCACCGCCGGAAGCTTGCCGGAGGCGTTTGACGCAATCCGGTCACAAATCATTTTGTCCTTGAGCACGGAATTGTTAACTCCGGGAACTTCGGAGAAGTATTCGTAAACGAGCGCCGTGTAATCGTCAAGGGAAACGAAAGCGTCGGCTTTTTCTTTCACCCAGTTTCCGAAGCCGTCGAAAATTTCAAAGGGCGTAAGCCCGGTTACGGCAAGGAGATATTCGAGCGTTCCCGAAAATCTTCCACTGTTATAGAGCCTTTCGAGGGCGTCCTCAACTCCGTGGAGCCTTTCAAGAACCTTCCTCCCGGTCCATTCGGTTGAAATAACCTCATAGGGCGGCTCCTTTGAAAATTCACAGGGATATTTTTCGGGAATTTCACGCATAGCCGCGCCGTGTAGCAGCTTCAAAAATCCGAGCTGGAGCATATTTGGGCGAAGAGAATAAGCGGTATTAAAGCTCTCGCCGAAGCTGTTTATGTCTTCAAAAGGGAGCCCTGCAATAAGGTCGATGTGGATATGAATATTGCCCGGCGCAACGAGCTTTTTAATATTTGCTTTGAGCTTTTCGGTGTTTGTTTTGCGGTTAATATACTCGAGAGTTTTTTCGTTGAAGCTTTGAAGCCCAATTTCAAGCTGAATCGAGCCTTTCGGGGCGGAACCGAGAATTTCTATGGCTTCTTCGTCAAGTATGTCCCCGGCAATCTCGAAATGGAAACAGACGTTTTCGGGTATCCCTTTTCCGTGCTCGGCGATGATGAATCGCCAAAGATCCTTTGCACGCTCCTTGTGTGCGTTAAAGGTTCGGTCAACGAGCTTTACGGTCTGCGTTCCGCTTTTGGCGAGGGCAAGCATCTCGCGCTTCGCCCTTTCAATATCGAAAAAGCGCACCCCGCCGCACCGCCCGGAAAGGCAAAACGCGCAGGAATAGGGGCAGCCACGGCTCGTCTCAAGGTAGGCGATTCTTCCCCGAAGCGCGTCGAAGTATTCCTTACAGTAGGGGGAGGGCGGCTCTCCCTCTCCGATATAGGGCTCACTTTCTATAATTTCGCTCCCGTTTCGGCGGAAAACGCCGGGAATATCAAAATTCCCATCGCCGGCGATGGCGGCGCAAAGCGCCGCAAAGGGATATTCTCCCTCGCCGGATATAACAAAATCGCACCAGCTGTAAATCGAAAGGACTTCGCTGGAGTTATAGGAAACCTCCGGTCCGCCGAGAATGATTTTAGCGCCCGGGAAATCGCTTTTGAGCATTCCGCCCAGAACGCTGACGGAACGTATATTCCATATGTAGCAGGAAAGCCCGATTATATCCGGGTTTTCGGCGGCTATCCGCTCCGCGACTTTCTCAATGGGCTCGTTTATTGTTCCCTCGACAATTTTATATTCAATATTTTTGTTTCCGAATTCCCGAAGCCCCGCCGCAAGGCACCAGGGCGCAAGGGGGGAGTGGACGTATTTCGAGCTTAGTGAGCAAATTACAACTTTCTTGTTTCCCGTACAATTTCCGCCTTTCAAAAATAGGTTTTGAACAATGTCTAAAATACCTTGAAAATGTAAAAAGATATGTTAAAATATATATTTAGTTTGCTTTATAATATTATAGCAAATTATCGGACAAAGTAAACTGAATTGTATATTTTTAAAGGAGCTTTCCTCTTGGTGCGGATATATTTTTGCGACGCTTGTAAATTTTGCGGCTGCTATGAGAAACTTCTTGCCCTCCTCACCGAGGAGAGGAGAAACAAGGCGAGCCGCCTTTTGAAAGACGAGGATAAAATGCTTTCAGCTCTTTCCGGCGCGATGCTGGGAAAAGTTTTCGGAAACAATGAGCCGCTTTTGTATAATGAGCACGGAAAGCCTTATTTTGAGCACGGGAAGCGCTTCAGCCTTTCGCACAGCAAAAATCTGGCGGTGCTTGCCGTTTCGGACTTTGAAATCGGCGTTGACGCCGAAACCCCGAAAGAAGTAAACGAAAGTGTAATGCGCCGCTGTTTCACCGAGGAGGAAATTAATTTCGTAAGCGGCTCGCCGGAAAATTTCGCCCGAATTTGGACCCTTAAAGAAGCGGCGGTGAAGCTTTTGGGAAAAGGTATTACTTTTCCTCTAAAGAGCTTTTCCGTTTTGCCCTTTGACGGGGAACGTACTGTCGGCGGAACCAAAATGTCCTTTTTCACTACAATTATAATGGGCGTGCCGGTTTCGGTCGCCTTTGACCCAAGAGAAAAGGAATTTGAAATAAAGGAATTTGAGCCCGAGGAAATTATCGGCTGATATATTGAGAGGACAAGATGAAAACAGAAAGAAAATACCCGAAAGCAAAAATAACCAAAAAGGCGGAAATTTCCGCCGCCGGGGGGCACCCCTGGATATACGACACGGAGGTTCTCTCCGTTGAGGGCGACTACGAAAACGGCGACCTTGTGGACGCCGTGACCGAAAAGGGAAAATACGTCGGAACGGGATTCATTAGCACCGAGAGCAAAATAAGAATCCGCCTTATTTCCCAAAACGCCAACGATAAATTTGACCGGGAGTTTTTCCGCCGCCGGATAAAATACGCCTGGGACTACCGCAAGACCGTGATGGGCGGCGATATAAGCTGCTGCCGGGTGATTTTCGGCGAAGCGGACCAGTTTCCGGGGCTTACGGTGGACCGCTTCGGTGACGTGCTCGTGACCCAGTGCCTTTCCGTCGGAATCGAAAAACTGAAAGACGTGATTTTTCCGCTTCTTTATGAGGTGCTCACCGCCGACGGTCAGGAAATACGCGGAATCTACGAGCGTAACGACGTCGCCATAAGAAAGCTCGAAGGACTTGAAGAAAACAAGGGATGGTACCCGCTCGAGGGCGTTACGACGCCGGAAAAAACCGAAACGACTATCGTAGAAAACGGAATAAAATATACCGTTGACTTTGAAAACGGTCAGAAAACGGGATTTTTCCTTGACCAAAAATATAACCGCCTCGCCGTGGGAAAAATAGCAAAGGGGAAGCGCGTGCTCGACTGCTTTACGCATACGGGCTCCTTTGCCCTCAACGCCGCCATGGGCGGCGCGAAAGCTGTCTGCGCCGTGGACGTTTCCGAATCCGCCGTGGAAATGGCAAAACGAAACGCAGAGGCGAACGGGCTTTCGGACAGAATGAGCTTTTGCGTGGCTGACGTATTTGACCTTCTCCCGGAGCTTGAAAGCTCCTCCGAAAAATATGATTTTATAATTCTCGACCCTCCGGCTTTCACCAAATCGAGAAAAACCGTCGAGAGCGCTTCGCGAGGTTATAAGGAAATAAATATGCGCGCAATGAAGCTTTTGCCGAGGGGCGGCTACCTTGCGACCTGCTCCTGCTCGCATTTTATGCCTAACGAGCTTTTTGTCAAAATGCTTCATTCTGCGGCAAAGGACGCCGGCGTCCAGCTTCGGCAAATTGAAGCCCGCCAGCAATCTCCGGACCACCCGATACTTTGGAATGTGCCGGAAACGGATTATCTTAAATTTTATATTTTCCAGGTTATATGATTAAAGGGGAGAGATATATGACTAAGAAAATAACAAAGGAAAGCCTCGTAAACTTCGGGCTGCTGACGCTTTCCTCGCTTCTTATCGTTCTCGGAACATGGCTTTTTAAATACCCGAACAATTTTACCTTCGGCGGAATAACGGGTCTCTCGATAGTGCTCAGTAAAGCGCTGGGCGTTTCGGCAAGTTCCCTCAACCTTATTATGAATATCATTCTTATAGTAATCGGTATAATCGTCCTCGGAAGGGATTTTGCCGGGAAAACAATTTACGTCTGCGTCCTTTCGACCGTAGGTATTTCAATAATGGACAAGCTTTTTCCGATACTTGAACCCTTAACCAATGAGCCGATGCTCGAATTTATCTTTGCCGTCGGCGTTCCGGGCGTTGCCTCGGCGATACTTTTCAATATGGACGCTTCTAGCGGCGGAACTGATATTGCCGCAATGATAGTCCAAAAGTACAGCACCCTTGAAATCGGAAGCGCGATTTTCGTTGTAGATCTTATTATTGCGGTAAGCGCTTTCTTCGTTTTTGATTTCCAGACCGGACTTTTCTCAATAACCGGTCTTCTTGCGAAAACCCTCGTAATCGACAGCGCCATCGAGAACTTCAATCTCTGCAAATATTTCACCATCGTCACAACTAACCCGGCGCCCATCTGTGAATATATCCAGCAAAGCCTTCACAGGAGCGCCACCATATATAAAGCCGAGGGCGCCTATTCTCACAAGGAGAAAAGCGTTATCCTCGCCGTTATGAAAAGAAGCCAGGCGGTGCGGCTTCGCCGCCACGTAAAAACCGTTGACCCCTCTGCGTTTATTATGATAACGAACAGCAGCGAGATCATAGGTAAAGGTTTCCGCGGCTTCAACTGATATTTTTAAGGGAGGTTTTATTTTGAAAGGCCCATTACGGGAATATTTTTATCTGCGCCGGGCGGTAATACCGGAAAATGCCGCGCAGTTTTAAAATATTCTTTTGTAGTTAGGAAGGTCATATTTTGAAAGAACTTTTGAAAAAATATTCTTATCTTGGCTGGATACTGCTCGGAGCGTTTATCCTTGCCTTTGGTATGTATAATATTCATTCAAGAACGGTGATAACCGAGGGCGGCATCTGGGGAATAGAGCTCCTTATAGACCACTGGTTCGGAATATCTCCAGCTTTTACAGCGCCCTTTCTTGACGGCGCCTGCTATCTTATGGGCGTTGTTTTCCTCGGAAAAGAGTTCATTCTCAAATCCGTCGTCGGAACGCTGAGCTATTCTTTTTTCTACGCAATTCTTGAGCTTTTTCCGCCTATGCTTCCGGACCTCAATTCTGTGCCGCTCGCGGCGGCTATTGTGGGCGCAATATTCGTAGGCGTGGGAGCGGGGCTCGTCGTGCGCCAAGGCGGAGCCTGCGCCGGGGATGACGCTCTTGCGCTTTCGCTTTCCAATAAGCTGCACTGTAAAATTTCGACGGCGTATCTTTCGACGGATATAACGGTACTCCTTCTTACACTTACCTATATCCCGTTTTCCGAGATATTTTACTCTCTTATAACCGTCCTGCTTTCCGGCTGGATCATCGAAAGGGTGCAAAATTTCAAAATCGGAAAAAACAAAGAAACGAAGCAGCCGTAAAGCCGTTTCCGGCTTTGCCGATAACCAAAAACGGGGCGGCAGTCTTTATAAGCTGCTGCCCTTATTTTATACCGCTCCGTTATTTCCGAGCCCGAAGCTTATTGATAACGCTTCGTCTATTTTGTTCATGGAGCCGTCGTCAAGCCGCCCCATATGCTCTTTAAGCCGCTGTTTGTCAATGGTTCGTATCTGTTCAAGGAGAACGATGGAGTCCTTTGCAAGACCGCAGCTTTGGGAAGAGACCTCAATATGGGTGGGGAGCTTTGTCTTTTCTTTTTGACTCGTAATAGCGGCGGCTATGACCGTCGGGCTGTATTTGTTGCCGACGTCGTTTTGCACGATAAGTACCGGTCGAATGCCGCCTTGCTCCGAACCGACCACAGGACTCAGGTCGGCGTAAAATATATCTCCTCTTTTCACAGTCACTTTTCTCACGCTCCGTATTTTTGATACAGAGATATTATTGCCGCGGAAATCTTTTGCTAAACATCCCGCACACTATACTATTGATAAAATCTCGCTGCCGTGATAATATATTAAAAGCCGAAGTTTATATTCGATTTTTCGGCGGTTTGTTTAACAATAAATTTGAAAGGACTTTCCGATGCCTGAAAAAGATTATATAAAGGAAGTGCGCGCGCTTCTTGAAAAGCGTCCGGGCGAACACAGGGCTTTCGTCCATACATACGGATGCCAGCAGAATTTTTCCGACGGCGAAAAGCTTGAGGGTCTCCTTGAGCAAATGGGCTATACCATTGCCGATACGGACGAAAACGCCGAGTTCGTGATTTTCAACACCTGCGCCATTCGCGAAAACGCGGAAAAGCGCGTTTTCGGCAACGTGGGAATACTTAAAAAAGCCCACAGCGAAAACCCGGACATGATAATTGCCGTCTGCGGCTGTATGGTCCAGCAGGAGCACATCGCCGAGAAATTCCGCCAGAGCTATCCCTTTGTGGACATAGTTTTCGGAACCCACGCGGCAACGCGCCTTCCGGAACTTGTCTATAAACATATGACCGTGAAAAAGCGCCTCTTTGATATAGGGGAGGGCGAGGGCTGTATGGCGGAGCACCTTCCGGTGCACCGGGATAATCCCCTCAAAGCCAATCTTCCAATTATGCACGGCTGCGACAACTTCTGCACCTACTGCGTGGTGCCCCTCGTAAGAGGAAGGGAAAAGAGCCGGCTTCCGGAAAATATAATCGCCGAGGCAAAGGAGATCGTCGCCGCAGGCTATAAGGAAATAACTCTCCTCGGTCAGAACGTCAACTCCTACGGGAAAGGGCTCGAAACGCCAATTTCATTTGCGCAGCTTCTTCGCGAAGTGAACGCCATTCCCGGTGATTTCAGAATCAAGTTTATGACTTCGCACCCGAAGGACTGCACGAGGGAGCTCCTTGAAGCTATCCGTGACTGCGAAAAGGTTTGCCACTATATCCACCTTCCGGTACAGAGCGGCTCCGACGACGTTTTGAGGCGGATGAACCGTCGTTATACCGCCGAGCACTATCTTGACCTTCTCAAAATGGCGAGGGAGATAGTTCCGGATATAACGGTTACAAGCGACATAATCGTCGGTTTCCCGGGCGAAACGGAGGAGGATTTTAAAGCCACCGTTGAACTTTCAAAAAAAGCCCGCTGGCTTATGACTTATAGCTTTATATACTCAAAGCGTGAGGGAACGAAAGCCGCTCTTATGGAGGACCAGATCCCGCCGGAGGTTTCTTCCCGCCGGTTCCAGGAGCTTCTTGAGCTCCAAACAAAGATAAGCCACGAAATAAACGAGTCCTACGTTGGGAAAACTACTACCGTGCTTTTTGACGACGAGTGCGACGCGGGCGAGGGATATATCAGCGGTCGAAGCTTTGAAAATCTTGTTGTTCGTGTTCCGAGGGAATCCGCTCCCAAGGGATTTGCAAAAGTATATTTAAAAGAGTCGCTCGGATGGGCGCTTGACGGAGAAATTATTAAAACGGAGGAATAAAAAATGGATATTCTTGAAATGGCCCGTGAGCTGGGCAAAAAAATCCAGGAGGACGAAAACTATATTCGCCTCATCACCACCCAAAAAGAGGTCGAGGACGACGACGCTCTCCAGGAATCCATCGCCGATTTCAATATGAAGAGATACGACCTCACCAAAGAGGTGACAAAAGAGGACAGGGACGACGCAAAGGTCGATGAGCTCGATAAGCTCGTTCGCTCCATGTATGACGAAATTACCAATAATCCCAAAATGGTCGCGTACAATGAGGCGCAGGCTGATTTTGACGATGTTTTTGAGTACGTTATCCATATCCTTCAGATGTCCGCCTCCGGCGAAGATCCCTATACCGTGACGAAGCCCGAAAACGGCGGCGGCTGCAGCGGCGATTGCGGCTCCTGCGGCGGCTGCGGCTGATAGGAGGCATTTAAATGGACAGAGAAACTGTAGCAAAAATGCTTGACCACACCCTGCTCAAAGCCGACGCTACCCATGAGCAGATAAAAGCCGTATGTGACGAAGCAATCGAGTGCGGCGTAGCCGCCGTTTGCGTCAACTCTCTCAACGCCTATTTTGTGCATAAACAGCTCAAGGGTACCGGAATAAAGACTTGCTGCGTTGTAGGTTTCCCTCTCGGCGCAACGGCGTCCGCCGCGAAAGCTTTTGAAGCCGCCTGTGCTATCGAGGACGGCGCGGAGGAAATTGATATGGTAATCGACATAGCGTCCGCAAAGGTGGGCGACTGGCGCCGTGTGGAGGACGATATAGCCACCGTCCTTGACGCCTGCGACGGAAGAGCGATTCTTAAAGTAATAATCGAGTGCTGCCTTCTTACCGATGAGGAAAAAGTCCAGGCTTGCCTTGCGGCAAAGAGAGCCGGCGCCCAGTTCGTAAAGACCTCCACCGGATTTTCCACCGGCGGCGCAACCGTTGCGGACGTAAAGCTGATGCGTGAAACCGTGGGACCGGATATGGGCGTAAAAGCCGCCGGCGGAATCCGCGATTTCGAGACTGCCTGCGCAATGATAGAAGCCGGCGCCAACCGAATCGGAACCTCCAGCGCGAAGAAAATTCTTGACTGATAAATTAATTGCGGCTTTGCCGTAAAAAAGAGCGAAACCCGTTTGCGGGTTTCGCTCTTTTTTAACTATGAATTCTGTTGTAGCTGTCGAGGGAGGAACGGACCTTATGGCGGAGATTTTCCATTCTCAAATCAAGCTCGGAGCTTGTTTCTGCGCACTCCTTGAGCTCCCGAAGCATTTCGTCCGTATAGACGAAATCTTTTTTGTATCTTAACTGGTGCTCAAGGCTCGCCCAAAAGTCCATGGCGATGGTGCGAAGCTGAATTTCGACGTTCATAATTCGCTTTTCGTGGGCGAGGAAAATCGGCACCCCGACAATAAGATGAAGGCTGCGGTAGCCGTTTTCTTTCGGATTTTTTATGTAGTCCTTTTTCTCGATAAGGGTGATGTCGTCCTGTTTAAGAAGTGCGTCCGCAAGGACGTAAACGTCGTCAAGGAAGGAACAGACAACCCGGATTCCGGCAATGTCGTTTATATTGTTTTTGATGTTTTCAATGGAAATATCAAGACCGTATTTTAAAAGCTTTTTGTGTATGCTTTCGGGTCTTTTTATCCTTCCCTTGATGCTCTCAATGGGGTTGCGGTCGAACTGGAGGGAAAATTCCTCGTCGAGTACGTTGAACTTTGTTTCGACCTCCATAAGGGCGCAGCGGTAATACGCCATAAGCTCGGCGTATTTGTGAGCGTAGTTTTTAAGGGTTTCGGGGCTTACGTCTTCTCCGAAAATCTGTCTGAGCGCGCTTTTTACGTCTTCATCGTTTTGGACTTCTTTAGACATAATAATCTCCCATTCAAAAATAATCGTGCTTTTCGCACCGTTAAGTATATTTTACCACATAGTTGTGAATTTTTCTACTTATAACTGTAAAGAACATATAAAGCGGCAAAAAGCGAATAAGGGGCGACGCAAATGCGCCGCCCCATTTTGAAAAATGTATAAAATAACAGCCCTGCAGAAATCTGCAGGGCTGTTTCTCTCAAATTAAAGGAAGAGAGGAAGGAATACAACGGATACGATGGTCATGAGCTTAATAAGGATATTAAGGGAAGGACCGGAAGTATCTTTGAAGGGGTCACCGACGGTGTCGCCGACAACAGCAGCTTTGTGGGGCTCGGAGCCTTTGCCTCCGTTATGACCGTTTTCGATGTATTTCTTTGCGTTATCCCAAGCGCCGCCTGCGTTGGACATGGTGATTGCCATGAGAACGCCGACTACGAGAGCGCCTGCAAGGAGTCCGCCGAGAGCCTCAGTACCGAGGATAAGGCCTACGGCGATGGGGCAGATAACGGCAAGAAGTCCGGGAAGGAGCATCTCTTTAAGAGCTGCGCCGGTGGAGATGTCTACGCATTTCGCATAGTCAGGTTTCTGGGTTCCTTCCATGATGCCGGGGAACTCACGGAACTGACGGCGAACCTCTTCGATCATCTGGTTTGCAGCTTTGCCGACAGAGTTCATGGTGAGAGCGCTGAAGAGCATGGGGAGCATACCGCCGATGAGAAGACCCGCGACAACAGCGGGGCTGAGGAGGTCGATCTTGCTGAGGTCAGCAATCTGGGAGTAGGAAACGAAGAGAGCAAGAGCGGTAAGAGCTGCAGAACCGACTGCGAAGCCTTTGCCGACTGCTGCGGTGGTGTTACCGACGGAGTCGAGGGTATCGGTGATGTCGCGGACTTCTTCGGGAAGCTCGCTCATCTCGGCGATACCGCCGGCGTTGTCGGAGATAGGACCGTAAGCGTCAACGGCAATAACGGTACCGGTGGTGGAAAGCATACCTACTGCTGCGATTGCGATGCCGTAAAGGCCGAAGAAGTAGTAAGCGCCGAGAATACCTACTGCAATAAGGAGAAGCGGGAAAACAGTGGAGGTAAGTCCGGTTGCGAAGCCGCTGATGATGCAGGTGGCTGCGCCGGTCTCGCACTGTTTGGCAATCTCTTTAACGGGCTTGTAATCGCCGGAGGTGTAATACTCGGTGATTTTGCCGATTGCAACACCGACAACAAGACCGATAACAACAGCAACGAAAGCGCCGATGTTGCCGAAGAATACATCGCTGAGGAAGTAAGCGGCAATGATAACAATGGCGGAGCTGATGTAAGTACCGAGGTTAAGCTGTTTTGCGGGGTTGGCAGTTTTGCCGTTTACAAAGAAAACAGCAATGATGGAAGAAACGATGCCGATTGCGGCAAGGAAAAGCGGGAACATGGAGCCCTTAACCGGGTCAAGAGCAACGTCGCCGAGGAAGCCGCTGTTGATGGTAGGAATGGCGATTGCGAGGGTGATTGCAGAAACGATGGAGCCAACATAGGACTCGAAAAGGTCGGAGCCCATACCGGCAACGTCGCCTACGTTGTCGCCGACGTTATCAGCGATAACAGCGGGGTTTCTGGGGTCGTCCTCGGGGATACCTGCTTCAACTTTACCGACAAGGTCAGCGCCGACGTCAGCAGCTTTGGTATAGATACCGCCGCCGACACGACCGAAGAGCGCAACGGAGGAAGCGCCGAGACCGAAACCGGTGATGATGGAAGCGCAGTGCTCAAGGGTGATGTTTGCGAAAATGCCGGTGTTGAGGTTGCACATAATGAATACAACGCTGACGCCGAGAAGTCCGAGACCGACAACGCAAAGACCCATAACAGCGCCGCCGCGGAATGCTACTTTAAGAGCAGCAGGCATACCGTTTTTGCTGGCAGCGTTGGTGGTGCGTACGTTTGCGTCGGTAGCGGTTTTCATGCCGATGAAGCCGGCGAGGACGGAGAAAGCAGCGCCGAAAAGGAAGGCGACAGCAGAACCCCAACCGATGAAGAAACCGATGATGACGAAAAGAGCAGCCACGAAAATCGCGACCATTTTATATTCGCGTCCAAGGAAAGCCATTGCGCCGACACGAATATAGCCGGAAATTTCTTTCATCCTGTCATTGCCTTCGTCCTGTTTGCCGATCCATGCTTTGAGAGCAAGGGCGACAACAAGAGCGACGACACCGATAACAGGAACAGCATAGAGAAGATTCTCCATAAAGTTTGTTTCACTCCTGTTCGTGAAAATTGTATTTTGGGTATAAAATACCCATTGTTGTATATCAACATCTTATTATATATAAATTTTTCATATTAAGTCAATACAATATTCAAAATTTAGCAACCAAATTTTTAAAAAATATTATAAAAATTATGATTATTATGGCAAAAGAACCTATGCAAATTATAAAAAAACAGGCATAGTTATATAGTAACTATGCCTAAAAACGCTCATTCTTTATTTTGTGAAATGATATTTTTCAGCTTTTCAAACCATTCGACCACGGCAAAATGTATCTCGTACCCGTCGCCTTTAACAAAAGCGGCGTTTTCTCCGTATTTTTGAAGGGCGTCCTTTGCTCCGGGAACGCAAAGCTGGGGATACATTACGCACCACCAGTTATGCCCTTCGCCCTCGCCGATGATTATTCTCACAGCGTCATAGTCGCCTGCGGGAAGGGTGAAGCCGTCGTAGCTCCTTGTTTCAAACCACATCTCTACCACCTCCACCTGTACCGGGTAGTCGGCGCCGTTTTCGGCTATGACCTCCTCGGCGACGGCTTTGATGTCGTCGGAGGAGTACCGGGCAAGGTCCTCCGCCTCTGTCTTGCCGGAAACTTCGGCGAAAAGATCGCCGGTGAATTCAAGCACCCGATCCCGGACCTTTAGTTTAAGCTCCTGGTCAAAATCGCTGTCGGAGTTCGCTATAATATGAAGCCTCAGCGTGTCGGAGCGGATTTCGCTGCTGGCGGTGACGGCGCGCCGAAGGGCGGCGTTGCCCATAGTGAAGATAAGCCCAACGAGTACAATGCTCTCGATGGCGTGAAGCTTGCTGTTTTTTTCGTTATGAAATGTCCTGAATCTGAAAAAGTCCATAAAAATTCCGCCTTTACTTGTTTGTGAAAGAAGTATCGGCGGAATTTTTCCGTTTTATTCAGTTATAAGTCAACAAAAGTTACGTTGTTTTTGTTTTCCCGGATTACTTTTTCAAGGTCGTCAAAGGAGAGCCAAAGGGTGGAAGTGTTTTGGTTCGGGTGAACTCCGACGGTTGGGCAGCCTTTAAATTTGCTGTCGATAATAAATTCAACCGCGCCCTCCCGGTCGTTAATGACTCCGAGAGGGGAAACGCTGCCCTTCGTGAGCCCAAGATATTTTTCAAGCCTTTCGGCGGAGCCGAAGCTGCAGTGCTTTATCCCGATTTTTTCCTCCACCGTCGCAAGGTTCACTTTCTTGTCGCCGTAAATGAATACGAGAAAATGCCTGCGACCCTTTGCATCCCGGAGGAAAAGATTCTTGCCGACGACGCCTTTGTCGAAAATTCCGAGAGCGTTCATCTCGTCCATGGTGTAAACCGCCGGGTGCTCAATCCGCTCGTATTTGATACTGAGGGAATCGAGCCGCTCAATAACAGCCTCGCTCTTGTCAACGTCGGCGCCGAAATTCGTGGGTCTTGCGATGAAAACGGCGGGATATTGCTTTTCGAGTTCGTTTTTGCAAAAAACGGCTTTTTCCTCGTCGTCGAAAATCCCGAAAACTGCAGTTCCGCTCCCGGTCATGGCGGAGCCTAAAGCGCCGCAGGCGGCGCATTTATCTTTAATGTCTGATATAATGCCGCCGGTAATGGCGGGCTCAAGCACGTTATAAAAGCCTTCGCAAACTGCGCGCAAATCTTCCGATTCAAGCGAGGAAACGATAGCAGACGCATTTCCGTGCTCAGGCGCTTCGCTCCCGTGCTCATCGTAATACTGATAACTCGCCTTGGTGCTCATTCCGATTTCGGGCTTAACTATAACTATCCAGCAATCGGAAAGAGGAGAAAGCTTTGTAAATTCGTCGCCTATGCCTTCGGCAAGCATAGTGCCGCCGGTGAGCGAAAAAGGCACGTCTGCGCCGCATTTTGCGCCGATTTTCCGAAGCTCCGCTTCGGAAAGACCGGCTTCAAAAAGCCGGTTAAGTCCAAAGAGCACAGCCGCCGCGTCGGCGCTGCCGCCGGCAAGCCCCGCTTCCGTCGGTATCTTTTTTTTAATATAAATATCGGCTCCCGAAGAGATTTTTGCCGTCTCGAAAAAGAACTTCGCCGCCTTATAGGCGATGTTATTCTCTCCGTCGAGTTCGCTTTTGCTGCATCTTACGGAAAGACTGTCGCTTTTTGAAATTTTCACATAGTCAAAAAGGTCAACGCTCTGCATAACGGAGGAAAGGGTGTGGTACCCGTCAGGGCGCTTTCCGGTTATATCAAGAAAAAGGTTCAACTTGGCGCAGGCTCGTACACTTATGCTGTCCATATCAGCCTTCCTTGATTTCTTTGATGAATTCCTCAATGCGCTTTACGGCTTCCATAAGGTGGTCAAGAGAGTAGGAGTAGGAGACCCTTACGTAGCCCTCGCCGCTGGAGCCGAAAGCGTTTCCGGGAATTACCGCGACTTTTTTGCTCTTGAGGAGTTTTTCGCAAAATTCTTCGGAGGAAAGCCCGGTGGATTTTATGCAGGGGAAAACGTAAAACGCACCCTCGGGGGTGAAACAGTCGAGCCCTATGCGGTTAAAAGCTTCCACAAGGAATTTTCTTCTTATGTCGTACTGGTTTTTCATCTCGAGGATTTCCTCGTCGCAGTCCCGCATTGCCGCCACTGCCGCGTACTGGCTGGTGGTGGGGGAGCTCATAATCGCGTACTGGTGGATTTTGAGCATCTGGCTGATAATCGGGGCGGGACCCGCCGCGTAGCCGAGGCGCCAGCCGGTCATGGCGTAAGCTTTGGAAAAGCCGTTGACGACAATGGTTCTTTCCCACATTCCGTCGATTTCGGCGAAGGAGACGTGGCGCTCCTTTCCGTATGTAAGTTCGGCGTATATTTCGTCCGAAAGGACCATTATGTTGGTGTTCCGAAGCACGTCCGCAATTTCCTCAAGGTGCTCCCTTCGCATAACGCCGCCGGTGGGGTTATTGGGGAAGGGGAGCACGAGGAGCTTCGTTTTCGGAGTTATAGCGGCGCGAAGCTGTTCGGCGGTAAGGCGGAAATCGTCCTCCTGTTTTGTTTCAATGGTTATGACGTTGCCGCCCGCAAGGCGGCAAATGGGCTCATAGCAGACGAAGGACGGAATCGGAAGGAGCATATCGTCGCCGGGCTCGATGAGCGCCCGAATCGCAAGGTCGATTGCCTCGGAGCCGCCGACGGTGATGAAAATTTCCTTCTTCGGGTCATATTCGATATTGAATTTGCGCTTAAGATATTTTGTGGTTTCCTCACGAAGCTCCATAAGACCGGCGTTAGCCGTGTACCAGGTGCGTCCTTTTTTGAGGGAATCAATACCCGCTTCGCGGATGTGCCAGGGAGTTTTGAAATCCGGTTCGCCGATGCTGAGGGAGATGACGTCGTCCATCTCCGCCGCGAGGTCAAAAAATTTACGTATTCCGGAGGGCTTTATTCCAACAGCCTTTTCGGAAAGCGCGCTGCTGTAATCAATCAAGATAAGAAAGCCTCCTCTCGTCCTTTTCCGGTTCGATGACGGATATATGGCGCTCTTTGTAGCGTTTGAGCACGAAATGGGTGGCGGTGGAGGTTACGGAATCAAGGGTCGCGAGCCTTTTTGCCACAAACATGGAGATGTTGCGGAAATTGTGACCGCGAACGACGACGGAAAGGTCGTAGCTCGAGCTGCTCATAAGCCAGACGGTCTCGACCTCGTCAAAGCGCATAATTTCTTCGGCGATTTCTTCGTAGCCACGGTCGCGCTTCGGCTGGACTTTAAGCTCAATGATGGCGGTGCAGTCGGTGGAATCTATCTTTTCCCAGTTGATAAGGGCATTGTATCCAAGAATTACATGGTCTTTTTCATAGGCGGCAATCTGTGCGGCGACTTCCTCCTCGGGAATTTCGAGAATCGCAGAAAGCTGTTTGTCGGTGAGTTTTGCGTTTTGTTCAAGAAGTTTGAGAAGCTGTTCCATTATAATATCTCCTTTATTCAATATTTATAAACACAGGCTTACGCTTGTCAAAATAGCAGTAATGTTCAAAACCTGCCTCATAAACAAGGCTTATTCCTTCGCCGAGGTCCGCGCCGAGGCTGTCTGTGCCGTGGGCGCCGGAACCGACGGTTATTAACTCCCCGCCGAGTTCCCTGAACATACGAAGGTATCTCACAGGCGGCAAAATCATATTGAGCTTGCCCCGAAGGGCGGAGGTGTTGACCTCAATGGCCTTGCCGTTTTCCGCCAGTTTTTTGAGAATCGCCTCAATGATGTCGTCGCAGAAGCGGATGGAAAAATAGGGCATCTCATTGATGTTAATATAGCGCATAGGAAGCGTGAGCTGGCTCAGAACGTCGAAATTACCCCACATAACCGTGTCGTAAAGAAGCCCGTAATAGGTTTCGAGCAGCTTTACTATTTCGTTTTCGCTGAGCGTGGAGTAATCAATCTGGCTG
>JAEDJF010000013.1 GCA_016296485.1 Oscillospiraceae bacterium | reverse complement strand
CCGAAAGGTTCTCGGTTAGATAGTCTTCGTTCAACATTAAAACTTCCATTTGCTTTTGCACAGATTTGTTTTCTTTTGTACTCTTTGCTTGTGGATCAAGATTGCCATAATAGAATTCTTCAATAAATTTACCCATAAATATAACCTCCTTTAAGTTTCTACAATAATTGTACTTAAAGGTGGGTTAATAGTCGAATGTACCGATATAAAAAAATACCGAGAAAACCTTTTATGGTTCTTCTCGGTATTTATTTTTTGCTTCGCTTTCGCCACACCCGATAAATAGTGTATTTTGATAGGTTTTCAAATTACTTCCTTATCGCGTGTCAGCAAATTACGGGGGATTTTTTTGTTATTTAATTATAAAATGCACATTGAATCTCCGAAGGAGAAAAATCTGTACTTATTCTCCACGGCGGTTTTATATGCGCTCATCACGTTGTCGTATCCGGCAAAGGCGGATACGAGCATAATGAGCGTGCTCTCCGGAAGGTGGAAGTTTGTAATAAGTCCGTCGAGCACCTTGAACTCAAAACCGGGATAAATGAAAATGCTCGTATTGTCGTCATCCTCGCGCACTTCGCCGTATTTCGCCGCAACGGATTCGAGCGTGCGGCAGGAGGTTGTTCCGACGGCTATTACCCTATGACCTTCGGCTTTGGTCTTTCTTATGATCTCTGCCGTCTCTTTCGGCACCATATAATGTTCGGAGTGCATTATATGATTGTGAAAATCCTCAACTTTAACCGGTCTAAAGGTTCCAAGTCCCACGTGAAGCGTCACAAAAGCCGTATTTACGCCTTTCGCTCTTATTTCGTCAAGAAGCTCGTTCGTAAAATGAAGCCCTGCTGTGGGCGCCGCAGCCGAACCTATGGGGTTTGAATAAACTGTCTGATAGCGCTCCTTGTCCTCAAGTTTTTCGGTGATATAGGGAGGAAGCGGCATTTGACCGATTTCGTCGAGCACGTTATAAATATTTCCCTCGTGCTCAAATTTGACTATGCGGTTTCCGTCCTCGATTATGTCGATGACTTCCGCTCTAAGAATCCCGCCGCCGAAAACAAATCTTTTGCCGATTTTCGCGTGTTTTCCGGGTTTAACGAGTATCTCCCAAACGTCAAGGTCCCGCTGATTCAAAAGAAGGAACTCTATCGGAGAATGGGTGTCCTCTCTCTCGCCGATAAGTCTTGCCGGGAGCACCCTTGAATCGTTGAGCACCAGAAGGTCTCCGGGCTCGAGCAGCTTCGGTAAATCATAAAAATTAAGGTGCTCAATTTCCCCGGTCTTTCTATCGAGGTGCATTAACCTTGAGTGGTCGCGCTGCTCCGCAGGGTGCTGAGCAATAAGCTCCTGCGGAAGGTCAAAATAGAAGTCGCTTGTTTTCATTTATTTCACCAAAACTTTCAAATATATGTAATACATTTTTTCTCTTTAACTTATATATTATATGGCAATCGCTTCCCTATTTCAAGCGCATTTTATATATAAGGGGGAATTTATCTTGAAAACGTATAAAGTCGGAGTAATCGGAGCGACCGGAATGGTCGGACAAAGGCTGGTAACTCTTTTAAACGGACACCCTTGGTTTAAAATTTCAGTTCTGGCAGCTTCCGAAAGGAGCGCCGGAAGCACCTATGAAAAAGCCGTTTTCGGGCGCTGGGCAATGCACGGCCCTATTCCCGAAGAAGTAAAATCTATTGTCGTTCTCGACGCCGAAAAAGACGCCGAAAGAATCGCAAAAGAAGTGGATTTCGTGTTCTGCGCAATAAATCTCGACAGAGAATCAACGAGGGCTCTTGAGGAAAAATACGCAAGGCTCGAATGTCCCGTCATGTCAAACAACAGCGCGAATCGAAACGTTTCGGACGTACCCATGATAATCCCCGAAATAAACCCAGAGCACATGGAAATCGTTAAATTCCAGCGCGAGCGCCTTGGAACAAAGCGAGGATTTATCGCCGTAAAATCCAACTGCTCAATTCAAAGTTACGTTCCCGCGCTCCATCCGCTTCGGGAATTCGGGCTTAAAAAAGTTCTCGTTTGCACCTATCAGGCGATTTCCGGCGCGGGCAAAAATTTTGCCCGCTGGCCCGAAATGGTCGACAACGTCATTCCGTACATAAGCGGCGAAGAAACCAAAAGCGAGCTTGAGCCCCTTAAAATCTGGGGTAAGATTTACGGAAAAGAGATAATTAACGCCGATTTACCGGATATTACTTCTCAATGTCTCCGCGTTCCCGTTTCCGACGGGCATACCGCGGCGGTTTTTGTGAGCTTTAAGCAAAAGCCGAGCATTGACGAAATTATAAAACGCTGGGCGGAATTTAAAGGCGAGCCACAGCTTCTTAAGCTACCCTCCGCCCCTGTCCAACTTCTAAAATATTTCGACGAACCCGACAGACCCCAGGCAAAGCTTGACCGGGATTTTGAAAACGGAATGGGTATAACCATAGGAAGGCTTCGGGAGGACAGCCAATACGACTATAAATTTGTCTCTCTTTCACACAACACCATCCGCGGAGCCGCCGGAGGAAATATACTTATGGCGGAGCTTTTCGCCGCAAAGGGCTTTTTCGACTGAATAAAAAATAGCGCTTCGGAATATAAAATACGTATCAATTAATTATGGGGGAATTTTTGTGAAACACACTATATTTGAAGGCTGTGGTGTCGCTACTGTAACTCCTATGAGGGAGGACGGTACCGTCGATCTCAAAAAATACGCTGATCTCATTGATATGCTCATCGAAAAAGGCGCCGACGCTATCGTTGTAAACGGAACCACCGGCGAATCTGCGACCCTTTCCGACGAGGAGCAGTATAACATCATCTGCTGCGCGAAGGACACAATAAACGGCCGTGTGCCGCTTATTGCCGGCGCCGGCAGCAACAACACAAACCACGCCGCAAGGCTCGCTTTAAGCGCAAGAAACGCCGGCGCAGACGCTGTTCTTTGCGTTACGCCTTACTACAACAAAGCGAATGAGCAGGGTCTTGTTGAGCACTATAATTTCGTTGCGGACCGAGCTCAGCTTCCGGTAATTGTTTACAACGTGCCCTCGCGAACCGCCGTAAACATAAAACCCGAAACGTACTTTAAACTCTCCCAGCACCCCAACATATACGCCGTAAAGGAGGCTTCAGGAAACCTTGCTCAGATGGCAAGGATTCGCAAGCTTTGCGGCGATGAGCTCGACGTATATTCCGGGAACGACGATTCGGTCGTTCCGACACTCAGCCTCGGCGGCAAGGGCGTCATTTCAGTGCTCGGGAACCTTTTGCCGAAAGAGGTCCACGATATGTGTCACCTTTATTTTTCCGGCAACACAGCCGAAGCCGCAAAGCTTCAAATTGAGCTAATGCCGCTTATTGACGCGCTTTTTTCCGACGTCAATCCGATTCCTATAAAAGAAGCTCTCTGTATTTCCGGCTTTGACGTCGGCGGGTTAAGGCTTCCCCTTTGCCCGATGAGTAACGAAAAGCGGGCAAAACTCATAGACGTGCTCGAAGAATATAAAATATTATAAAAAACAGCGGGCGTTTAAGCGCCCGCTGTTTTTTATTCTTCGTCAAGCTCTTCATCGTCATCGTCGATGAGAAGCTCCTCAAAAATTTCTTTAAGCTCCGAAATTCCCTCTCCGGTAACGGTGCTCGTCCAAACCATAGTGATTTGGTCCGCGCAGGGAATCTCCGACATAAAGGCTTCCTCGCGCTTTCTGCGCTCGGTTTTGTTGAGCTTATCAGCTTTAGTGAGCGCAATAACAAAAGGCATTTCGTTATCAATCATAAAATCAATCATCTGAACGTCGTCTTTTGTGGGCTCGTGGCGGCTGTCAACAAGCTGGACCACAAGGCGGATGTCCCTGTCGCTCATAAGGTAACCCTCAACGAGGTCCGCCCAGCGTTTCTTATCGTTCAGCGAGACTTTTGCGTAGCCGTAGCCCGGCAAGTCAACAAACTTTACACCGTCTATGTCGTAGAAATTTACCGTGGCGGTCTTTCCCGGCTGGCTTGAAACCTTTGCAAGAGCTTTCCGCCCGAAAATCGCGTTCAAAAGAGAGGATTTTCCCACGTTGGAATGCCCCGCAAAGGCAAATTCAATATTGTTTTCTTTCGGAAGCTGCTTTGACGTTCCGTAGGCGGCTTCAAATACAGCGTGGTTATAGTTCATCTGTCTTTACCTCTTACTGAATGTTAATGGCGGACGGCTTGCTATCAATGGTCATAAGCGGAATATCCGTGTACGGTTTCTCGTGGGTAATAACCGGATCGACGGGTTTTATAAGCGCCGCTTTGAGCACCGTTTCTACGTCGGAAGCGGGAACAAAAGCAATGGCATTTTTTACAACCGGGTCAATTTCCTCAAGGTCCGGAACGTTGTCCTGCGGCACAATCACGGTTTTTACGCCCGCGCGGTAGGCTGCCATCGCCTTTTCACGAAGTCCGCCAATAGGCAGCACCCGTCCACGAAGAGTAATTTCTCCGGTCATCGCCACTTCCCTTCTCACCGGAATACCGGCAAGGGCGGACACGATTGCGGTGCACATTGTTACGCCGGCGGAAGGACCGTCCTTGGGAACAGCGCCCTCCGGGATGTGGATATGAATATCCTTATTCTTATAAAAATCGTGTTCAATTCCATACTTTTCGGTACAGGAGCGTACGTAGCTGACGGCGGCTCTCGCCGACTCTTTCATAACGTCGCCGAGATTTCCGGTAAGTTCAACTTTTCCGTTGCCGTCAAGAACGGCAACCTCCACCTGTAGCATCGCACCGCCTACGGAGGTCCAGGCAAGACCGTTTACAAGACCGACACTGTTTTCCTCCTGTATCGTTTCGGGTTTAAACTTTTTGACACCGAGAAAATCGGAAATGTTGTCCGCATTGATAACCACCTTCGAGGTTTCCCCGGAAACAATTTTCTTTGCCGCTTTGCGGCAAAGCGTTCCCATTGTACGCTCAAGATTTCTTACTCCGGCTTCCCGGGTATAGTAATCGAGCACGGCGTAAATTGCGTCGTCGGCAATTTTAAGCTCCTTTGCCGTAAGGCCGTGGCGCTTCATTTCCTTTTTTATAAGGTGGCGCTTCGCGATTTGGAACTTTTCCTCCCTCGTATAGGAAGAAAGCTCAATGACCTCCATTCGGTCGAAAAGAGGCTCGGGAATGGTGCTCATATCGTTGGCGGTGGTTATAAAAAGAATATCCGAAAGGTCGAAGGGCACTTCGATATAGTGGTCGCGGAAAGCGAAGTTTTGCTCCGGGTCAAGCACTTCGAGCATTGCCGACGCAGGGTCGCCGCGGAAATCGTTGCCCATTTTATCAATCTCATCAAGAAGGATAAGGGCGTTTTTGCTTCCCGCCAGCTTGACAGCGTTCATTATGCGACCGGGCATCGCGCCGATATAGGTCTTTCTGTGTCCGCGAATATCGGACTCGTCCTTCATTCCGCCGAGAGAAATTCTCGTATATTTTCTTCCCATAGCCGCAGCAATGTCTTTAGCTATGGAGGTTTTACCGACTCCGGGCGGACCCACAAGGCAAATTATCTGTCCCTTGATGTCCGGGGCGAGCTTTCTTACGGCGAGAAGCTCAAGGATTCGTTCTTTGACTTTCTCAAGACCGTAGTGGTTTTTGTCGAGCTGTTTTTTCGCTTTCTCAAGGTCAATTTTCTCAACTGTCTTTTTATTCCAAGGGAGCGCAAGACAGGTGTCGAGGTATCCCCTTATTACGCTTGATTCGTGGCTGTTCGGTGGCATTTTAAAGAGCCTGTCCGTTTCCTCAAGCAGTTTTTCCTTTACTTCGCCCTCAAGTCCAAGCTCCTCGATTTTCTTGCGGTAAACGTCCGCTTCCTCCTGGACGTTCTCTCCGTCTCCAAGCTCGTCGGTTATGGCTTTGAGCTGCTCACGAAGATAATATTCACGCTGGTTCTGGTCAACCTGGTCCTTTACCTTTTCAAAAATGTCGTGCTCAACGTTGAGGATATTGTTCTCGTTTTCAAGAACTCCCGCAAGAAGTTCAAGACGTTTTACGTAGTTGGACTCCTCAAGAATGCTCTGCTTGTCCTCAATATCAATATTGAGGTTTCCGGCAAGGAACTCGCCGAGAAATTTCGGGTCATCCGTACTGAAAGCCTTCAGCACAATGTCCTTCGGCATTTTCGGCACAAGATATGTATACTCGTTGAAAAGGTCCTTGACGGTGCGCATAAGCGCGTCACAGAGAACGGATTTTTTCGGTCTTATATCTTTAAGCGGAAATTCCTGCACCGACGCCTCAAAATAAGGTTCTTCGGAAACAATTTCCACAATTTTCGCGCGGTATTTGCCTTCAACGATGACACGCATCGTATTGTCGCTGCCTTTGAGCACCTGGCGCACTTCTGCGACGACGCCGACTTTATTCACGTTATCGGCTAAAATCTCGTCCTCCTCGACGTTCTTTTGTGCCGAAAGAAAAACCGTCCGGTTTCCCTTCATTACCTCGTCGAGAGCGGCAATGGATTTTTTCCTGCCCACGTCAAAATTGAGAATCATGCTCGGGAAAAGGACTATTCCCCGGAGCGCTATCATAGGAAGGGTCCGTATTTCTATGTTTTCATTTTTTTCTGCCATTTAATTCACCTCCCGGCAAATATATAGGGGAAGCGGCAACCCTTTGAGCAAAAGCCCAAAAGGCTGCCGTACAATTAGAAAATTATATAATTATTTTTCTGCAAGTCCGGTCGCAACTTCCAGCGGGATATGCTTTTTGTGCGGATTGCGCTCAATTTGCGGCTGTGCGCCCTCAGTCACACATTCCTCCCCAACTACCACAACTTCAATGGTTTCGTCGGAAGGAAGCTCAAACATCAGCTTTTCAAGGGTTTCCTCCATAATTGAGCGAAGACCCCTTGCGCCGGTTTTTCTGTCTATCGCCTTCTGGGCGATTGCGGAAAGGGCGCCGTCAGTAAACTGGAGGTTTACTCCGTCAAGGCTGAAAAGCTTCTGATACTGCTTGACAAGGCTGTTTTTCGGCTCGGTAAGGACTCTAACGAGAGCGGCCTTATCGAGATTTTCAAGGGTCGTAATGACCGGAAGGCGTCCGACCATCTCCGGAATAATACCGAATTTAACAAGGTCGTGGGGAGTAACTTTTTTGAGCAGCTCTGTGCCCTCTTTTGACTTCTGGCTGAGCACGGTGCCGCCGAAACCGAGAGCGGAGCTCGCTATTCTCTTTTCAATTATCGGCTCGATTCCGTCGAAGGAACCGCCGCAGATGAAAAGAATGTTCGTTGTGTCAATTTGGATAAATTCCTGCTGCGGGTGCTTGCGTCCGCCCTGGGGCGGAACGTTGGAAACGGTTCCCTCGAGCATTTTAAGAAGCGCCTGCTGAACGCCCTCGCCGCCGACATCCCTCGTAATGGATGGGTTTTCCGACTTGCGGGTAATTTTGTCGATTTCATCGACGTAGATAATTCCGCGCTGGGCGGCTTCAATATCAAAATCCGCCGCCTGGATAAGCCTCAAAAGGACGTTTTCAGCGTCCTCGCCGACGTATCCGGCTTCGGTAATGGTAGTGGCGTCAGCGATTGCGAAAGGAACGCCAAGAACCCTTGCCAAAGTCTGCGCAAGGAGGGTCTTTCCAGTACCGGTCGGTCCGAGCATGAGCACGTTGCTCTTTTGAAGCTCAACGTCGTCGGTATCCATTTTGCTCAAAATTCGCTTATAGTGGTTATAGACAGCAACACAAAGCGTTCTTTTTGCCTCATCCTGCCCTATTACATATTTATCGAGCACGGCTTTAAGCTCAGCCGGTTTTAAAAGCGTAGAAGGATCTATAAGTGCTTTATCTTTTTCGTTCTTTTTCCGTTTTGTCTTTAAGAGCGGATCGTCTTCCTCATCGTATATGATATTCATACAAAGATCGACGCACTCGTCGCAAATGCACACTCCGGGACCGGTTATCATTTTATAAACCATGTCCTGGGTCTTTCCGCAAAAAGAACAGCGCATTTTGTGTTCGTCTTTATTGGCCATATTTTAAGCCTCCAAATTATGCTAAATTATTCTCTGTGGTCAATAACCTTATCAACAAGCCCGTATTCGAGAGCTTCCTGCGCAGTCATAAAATTGTCTCTGTCGGTGTCGCGGTAAATTACGTCAAGGGGCTGACCGGTCTGCTCCGCAAGAAGGCGGTTCAGTTTCTCGCGGATTGCAATAATGTGGTCGGCGTGAATTTTGATGTCGGAAGCCTGACCCTGCGCGCCGCCGAGAGGCTGGTGGATAATTACCTCGCTGTTCGGAAGCGCAAGGCGTTTGCCCTTGGTTCCGGAGCTGAGAAGGAATGCGCCCATAGACGCCGCCATACCGACGCAAATGGTGGAAACGTCGCATTTGATGTACTGCATAGTGTCGTAAATCGCCATACCTGCGGAAATGGAGCCGCCGGGGCTGTTGATGTAAAGGCTTATGTCTTTATCCGGGTCCTGTCCCTCAAGATAAAGGAGCTGTGCCACAACAAGGCTTGCGCTGGCGTCATTTACCTCGTCGCAAAGCATTATAATTCTGTCGTTGAGCAGGCGTGAAAAAATATCGTAAGAGCGCTCTCCTCTGTTTGTTTGTTCAATAACCATTGGGACTAAGCTCATTAGGTTATCACTCCTTTCGGCATTAATGACTAAAAGTCGTAATTTGTCTTATTTTACAAAGGACCTCCGGAAAAATATTCCGGAGATCCTCCAATACAAGCGGATTATATTGCAGTTTCTCCCGAAACCGTGTTGTCGCTTAATCAGTCGATAGCGGGGTCAATTCCGTCATCGCTTTTCTTTTTGCGGGTGGTCTTTTTCTTGGGAGCTTCCTCATCGGGAGCGGCTTCCTCGGTCTTTACTTCCTCTGCTGCTTCGGCTTTTTTCTTGGTGGTGCGTTTTTTCTTAGGAGCTTCCTCGGCGGGAGCGGCTTCATCAGCCTTTTCCTCTTTTGCGGCTTTGGTGGATTTTTTCTTTGCAGCTTTCTTTTCGCCGGTGGTCTCGGTTATCTTTGCGTTTTCGCGGACAAATTTGATTGCCTTTTCAACGCAAAGGTCCTCGGCAAGGTCGGTCTCGGGAACGATCTTTCTGACCTGTTCCTCTTTCATCTCGTAACGCTCGGCAAGGTTCTTGAACTCCTCATCCATTTCCTCTTTGGTCATGGTGATGTTTTCAGCTTTTGCGATATACTCAAGAGCGAGACGGATTTTTACCTGACGCTCAGCCTGGGGTCTGAAACCTGCAAGGAAAGCCTCTTTGTCGCCGCCGGTATATTTGAGGTACTCGTCAAGGGTAAGACCGGATCTTGCGAGTCTGTTCTCGAAATCAGCCGCCATATCCTCGATTCTTGCCTCGTACATGCACTCGGGAACCTCAACGGTGGTGTTGGCGATGATGGCGTCAACGAGCTGTTCCTCAACTTCGTTGTCGGCTTCGGCGTCAAGTTTAGCCTGCATTCTTGATTTAAGGTCAGCTTTGAGCTCGTCGATGGTGTCGAACTCGCTTACGTCTTTTGCGAACTCGTCGTCAGCTACGGGGAGCTCTTTGAATTTAATAGAATGGAGTTTGCATTTGAAAACAACGGGAGCGCCTTTGAGTTCCTCTGCGGGATAATCCTCCGGGAAAGAGAGATTTACGTCGAACTCGTCGCCTACGCTGTGACCGCAAACCTGTTCCTCGAATCCGGGAATGAACTGTCCGGAGCCGAGCTCGAGCGGATAGTGCTCGCCTTTACCGCCTTCAAAAGCTACGCCGTCTTTGAAGCCTTCGTAGTCGATTTCAGCCTGGTCGCCCATCTGTGCGGGTCTTCCCTCTACGTCGACGATTCTTGCGTTTCTCTCAACAAGGCGGTTGAGTTCGGCGTCAACTTCGCTGTCGGCAACGGTTTTTACGAGTTTCTCGGCTTTGAGACCTTTATAGCTCTTTACGGTTACTTCGGGTTTTACGGTTACGGTTGCGGTAAAAGAATAACCCTCTTCGGAGCAGCTTACGAGTTCGATTTCTGCGCGGTCAACGGGAACAATCTCCGCTTTCTCGACAGCCATATCGTAAGCGTTGCCATAGGTTTCGTTTACTGCGTCCTGATAGAAATACTCTCTTCCGTAGGTTTTTTCAAGAAGAGCTTTCGGCGCTTTGCCTTTACGGAAACCGGGAACGGTGAGCTTTTTGCCTTTTTCTCTGATGGCTGCGTCAACGGCAAGTCCGAATTCCTCGGCGTTTACGGTGACGGTAAGCTTAACTTCGTTGGTTCCGGTTTTTTCAAAATGTGTCAGTTCCATTATGTTTCCTCCTGATAGATGCGGTTTTCAACTGGATTAGTATAACATAGTATTTTATAAATTACCAGTATTAAAATAAATTATTTATAATAAATTTATAAAAAATTCGTTATTTTACGCGATAAAGCTTAAATCCGAGGTGGTCGGCGGACACAAGTTTAAAATTTATACCCATATATTCGCCCTCGTTCGCGATACTTCTCGCAGCACCGTGTATGTGGCCGTAGTAAACTTTTTTGACATTGTGTTTAATAAGCACGTCAAAAATGTTCGGAACGAGCTCGTTTCCGTAAACCGGAGGGTAGTGAAGAAATACTATTTTCTCCGCTTCGGGAAAACGCTCGGAATCCGCAAGCGAAAGCTCAAGCCGAGCCGCCTCTCTTGCCGATATTTTTACGTCGTGCACCTCGTTTGGCATAAAGACCCAGCCCCTTGTTCCGCAAAGCGCCGTATTTTCGCGGAGTACTGAATTATTATGGAGAATATCGACGGTGGTTAATCCGTTTTCCTCGAAAAATTTCTCAAGCTTTGTCCTCGTTGTCCACCAATAATCGTGGTTGCCCTTCATTATGAGCTTTTTCCCTGGAAGGGAGTTTATAAACTGAAAATCCGGGAGCGCGTGCTCAAAATCAATTCCCCATGAAAAGTCCCCGGGAATCACCACCGTGTCCTCCGGCGCGACGGATTCAAGCCAGCTTTCCTCGATGCGGCGCACATAGTCCCGCCAGCCGTAAAAATCGTCCATGGGTTTATCCGTCCCAAGGGACAGATGAAGGTCCGCCATCGTCCAAATTGCCACCCAACCTTTCGCCTCCTTTCCTTTGCCGCTAAGTTCCGGCTTTATTTTAAAACTTTTTCAGTAAAGAAATCGTTCGCGTTTTTCCAAAGTATCTTTTCTGCAATTTCGCTTCCGAAAGCGTCCGAAAGGAGCTTTTCGAGCTTTACTGCTTCGCCGAACTTCTCGATTCCGCTCACAACGTCGCAACCGTCGTAGTCGCTCCCCATACATACCGCATTTTCCCCGCCGAGCACGAGCATATGCTCAATATGCTTCACCATGTCTCCAAGGGTCGCTTTTTCGCCGTCATCGTTTAAAAAAGATTTGTAAAAATTTATTCCGACTATTCCGCCCCGGCGGACGATTTCTCTGAACTGCTCGTCTTTAAGGTTTCGCCTGTGTCCGCAAACGGAGCGAAGGTTGCTGTGGCTCGCCGCCACGGCGCAGCCCACGTTCTTGAAAACGTCGGAAAGCCCTGCGTCCGAAAGATGTGACACGTCGATTACCATTCCGAGGCGCTCCATCTCTTTCACAGCGTCAACGCCGAAAGGCTTCAGCCCGAAATCCTGGTCCGAGGAGCCGCAGCCCAGCTCATTCTCCCCATTCCATGTAAGAGTCATCATTTTTACGCCGTCATTATGCAGTTTTTCCACGTTCTCAAGTTTTCCCCCGAGGACGGCGCCGCCCTCGACGGTAAAAATCGCCGCCGTTTTTCCGGCGGAAGTTATTCTTTCAATATCATTTCCGCTATGTACCTGCTCAAAATACTCAGGATATTTTTCAAGCTGGGCAGCGAAATAGTGCTTCACCATAGTGTAATAGTTGAAAGCGTCCTCTCCCCGGACGGTATCCGGGCAGAAAACGGCAAAACACTGGCAATGCCTTTTAATATCCAGATTTATCGGAAAGTTTATATCGAGGTTCCTTTCCGTCAAATCCGCGCTGTGGAACATAGCGGTAGTAAGAGTATCACAGTGAAGGTCAAAAAAATCCATTTACAGACTCCGTTCCGAAAGCATTTTCAATATGTGTAAAACTTTTTACCTCAAGGTCGTATTTTCCGTAAACCACCTCAAAGACGTCGAAGCGCGGCTGCGCGGTAAAGCCCTTTTGGAGCTTGTAAAGCATTGCTGCTTTACATATTTTTCTCTGCTTTGGAAGCGTCACCGCCTCCCGGGGCAAATAAAGACAGTCGTCCGCCCGGGATTTTACCTCAACAAAAGCTATGTATTTACCCTTTTGCGCAATTATGTCAATCTCGCCCATTCTGGTATTGAAATTGCGCTCAAGGATAGTATAGCCCTCGTTTTGAAGATATTTCGCGGCAAAGTCCTCGCCGAGGTTGCCTCTTCTTCGCCTTTCGGTAACCAATACGCTCACCTCAGTGCATCTTTTTAAGAAAAGAAAGTCGGTGTATTTCGCTGGGACCGAACTCTCTTATTTTTTCGTAGTGCAGCTTCGTCGGATAGCCTTTATGTTTCTCAAAGCAGTATTCCGGATATTTTTTATCCATTTCATACATAAAGCGGTCACGGCTCACTTTAGCGAGAATCGAAGCTGCGGCAATGCTCGCGGAGGTCGCGTCGCCCTTTATTACGTATTCCGCCGGAACTTCCAATTTCGGAAGACGGTTGCCGTCAACAAAAACAATGTCCGGCTTAATTCCAAGGCTCTCCACGGCGGTTTTCATCGCGAGCATCGTCGCCGCAAGAATATTGATTTCGTCTATAACGTTGTTGTCGCAGCTTTGCACCGAGTAAGCAAGGGCGTGCCCAATTATTTCGTCATAGAGCTTTTCCCGCTTTTTCTCGGAGAGTTTTTTGCTGTCGTTGAGCCCGTCGATTTCGTAATCCTCCGGAAGGATTACCGCCGCGGCGAAAACCGGACCCGCAAGGGGACCCCGTCCCGCCTCGTCAACTCCGCAGATATATTTATATCCGAGCTCTCTTTTTCCGTGCTCAAATTCATATAAGCTCATTCGGTTTCTCCAAAGTTATGCGTCCTATTTTTCCGCCCCGGAACTCGTCGAGAAGCATCGCCGCCGCCCTTTCGGTGTTGACTTCGCCGCCGGAAATTTTCATTCCGCGCTTCGCCCCGATAAGTTCAAGAAGGTCGTATGGCTCGATGTTCTCCGTTTCCTCGTCGGTCAGCTTGTATCTTTCGCAGAGAAGTTCGTGATACTCCCTGTTGAGAAGGTCCGCAAGGCGCATCGCAAGCGATTCGATGTCAATTATATCGTCTTTTACCGCTCCGGTAAAAGCAAGGTGTTCGCCGACGGTTTTGTCCTCAAACTTCGGCCAAAGAACGCCGGGCATATCTAGCATATCTATTCCGTTTTCAAGGGTTACCCACTGTTTTCCCCTTGTGACTCCGGGACGGTCCTCAACCTTGGCGCGCTTGCCGCCGGCAACGCGGTTAATGAACGAGGATTTTCCGACGTTAGGGATTCCGACTATCATCATTCGGATTGGCTTTCCCTCCATGCCTTTGCTGGCACGCTTTTCAAGCTCTTTTTTGAGCACCTCGCGCACCACGGGAGCGAGCCTGTTGAGTCCCCTTCCCGAGCGGCAGTCCGTCGCAATGGCGTTTATTCCTTTTGATTTGTAGTGCTCTATCCACTCGCTCGTGAGTGTTTCGTCCGCCATATCGCATTTATTGAGTATTACTATTCTCGGTTTTCCGCCGACAAGGCTTTTCATCTCCGGGTTGCGGCTCGAAAAGGGAATCCTCGCGTCGGTAAGCTCCACCACTACGTCTACGAGCTTAAGGTTCTCTTTCATCAAACGCCTTGTTTTCGCCATATGACCGGGAAACCACTGAATACTTACTTCTTCCACCGGCGCTTTGCCTCCTTTTAAATCAATTCTTCATTATTATAACACTTTTTTTCGGTTAAAGAAATACTCCCCCGCCAAAAGGCGAGGGAGATTTTTCGCAAGCTAAATTATCTGACTTGTTTAACCTTAGCAGCTTTACCGACTCTGTCGCGGAGGTAGTAGAGTTTAGCTCTTCTTACACGACCGTGACGTACGATTTCAACTTTCTCGATAAGGGGGCTGTGAACCGGGAAAACTCTTTCGATTCCGCAGCCGTGAGCTACGCGGCGAACGGTGAAAGACTCAGAGATTCCGCCGTGCTGTTTTGCGATAACAGCGCCTTCGAAAATCTGGGTTCTGTAGTTGTTGCCCTCTTTGATTTTGCAGTATACCTTAACGGTATCACCGACTGCTACTTCGGGTTTGTCAGCTCTCAGGCAATCCTGAGAAATAAGTTTAAGTGCATCCATTTTAAATATCCTCCTATTTTGTTTTCAGACATTCATACTCACGGATACACATCCGATGACAGAGGACTGTCCGCCCGGCGCACACTTAAAACGCCGTTCCCGTCGCTGGGAAAGCGACAGAACTGTCAAGACATACTGACAGCTTTAATATAATAACATATAAGATTTATAATTGCAAGTATAATTTCGCAAAAATCAGCGGAATTTTTCCATTTTTTCGTTATAAACCGCCGTTCTTTTAACCGAAATGTCCTCCGGCAAAAGCCCGCTGTAATTTCTGAAGGCTTCAAAAAGAAGCTCGGGGTTGATATTAAGCTCCGTTCCTGCGGCAAGTCTTGCTTTAAAGCCAAATCTTCCGTCCCGGTGCTCAAGCTTTGAAAGCTTAATATGGGGCTTAATATCTATCTCGTTTTCTCCGCGCTTGGTCTTTTTAATTACCGGAACGTTTTCCCGGGAAAAGCACCGATACCACTCGGCGAGCACTTCCTCCGGGTCTTTTCCCGGTACGGAGAAAAAGATGCTGTAATCGGCAAAGCGTATTTTTTTAGCGTCCATAACAGGCTTCGCGGCGGACACAGCTTTAAATCCCGCCGGCAGCACCGCGCCGATTCTTCCTACGATTTCGTCATAGGGCATCGGAGATACGAGGCGGAAGTCCACCGTTTCGCAGACGCTCTCATAGCCAAGGGAGAGCGGAAGAGCGAAAGTGAGATAAAGGTGGGGATGGAATCCCTCGGTGTACCAAAAGTCAATTTTGGAGCGTTTGAGCGCCCGCTGAAACGCCCTCATAACGTCAAGGTGGGAGATATATTTGGCGCTGCCCGTTTTGGTATAGAAAAGCCTTACGTCAGTGAAATTCGTCATTTCATTCAAAGCAAGCTCCCCCTTTCAGACAGTTGGCGCCGCAGCCGGAACATTTTTGGCGGCAGTTGGGCGTAGTTACGCCCTCGTGCGCCTTTTTGTTTTCATTGATGATAAATTTCTTCGTGACGCCGTAATCGAAAATATCCCAAGGCATCACTTCGGCATAGCTTCTCGTCCTAAGAGCATAAAATTCCGGGTCAACACCGCATTCTTCAAAAGCTTCCATCCAGGTGTCAAATTTGAAATGCTCGTCCCAGCTGTCGAAATTGCAGCCCTTTTTCCAGGCAGTTTCAATTACTTTTCCGACTCTTCTGTCGCCTCTAGCTAGGACCGCTTCAAGGTAGGAGGTTTCGGCGTCGTGCCAATCAAGATTTATTTTCCTGCTATGGAGGGCGGCGCGCATTACCTCCTGTTTCCTGTGGAGCTCTTCCCTGCTGTTCTGGGGCTCAAACTCAAAGGGGGTAAAGGGCTTCGGAACGAAGCTCGCGACGCTGCAGGTCACCTGTACCGCTTTGCCCTTCGGTTTTGTGGGAAGGCTGTAATAGAGGTCAACAACCCGCTGGGCGGTCTCGACTATTCCTCTTACGTCGTCGTCCGTCTCTCCCGGAAGTCCTATCATAAAATAGAGCTTTACGGAGGTGTAGCCGCCCTCAAATGCGGTTTTACAGGTGTTCATTATTTCCTCTTCCGTGACATTTTTATTGATAACGTCGCGCATACGCTGGGTTCCCGCCTCCGGCGCAAAGGTAAGACCGCTTTTTCGCACCTTAGTTATTTTTTCAAGGAGGCTTTCGCTGAAGTTGTCAACGCGGAGTGACGGAACCGCAAGGTTCACGTGCTCCTTCTCCGTCCAGCTCAGAAGGTCGTCGAGCAGCGGCTCAAGCTCTTTATAATCGCTGGTGCTCAAAGAGGTGAGCGAAAGCTCCTCATAGCCTGTGCTGTCGCAAAGGTCGTGAGCATTCTTTGCAAGAGTCTCAAAATGCTTGTCCCTTACCGGGCGGTAAATAAAACCCGCCTGGCAAAAACGGCAGCCGCGGATACAGCCGCGCATAAGCTCGAGCATACTTCTGTCGTGAACGATGTCAATGAACGGAACGACAAATTTGTCGGGATAAAAGACCTTGTCCAGATCCTTGATAATGCGTTTTTTAACGGGTATTTTCGCGGTGTCCTTCGGAACAAATTCCTTGACCGTGCCGTCCTCGTTATAGTTTACGTCAATGAGGGACGGAACGTAAACACCCTCTATCTTCGCCGCTTCGGAAAGGTACTGCGCTTTGCTCCAGCCCTCTTTTTTGGCAATTTTATAGAGGTTTACCACTTCCGGAAGGACCTCCTCGCCCTCGCCGGGCATAAAAAGGTCGATAAAGTCCGCAATGGGCTCCGGGTTACAGGAGCAGGGTCCGCCCGCAACTACAAGGTTTTTGAGCTCATGCCTGTCCTCGGAACGGACCGGGATCCCCGCAAGGTCGAGCATATTGAGAATTCCAGTATATGAAAGCTCATACTGGAGAGTAAAGCCTATCATATCAAAATCTCCGACTGAGTCGCGGCTCTCAAGAGCAAAGAGCGGGAGCTTTCTCTCGCGGAGAATTTTTTCCATATCCACATCCGGTGCGTACACTCTCTCGCACCAGACCTCCGGGTCGCTGTTGAGAAGGCTGTAAAGAATTTTCATTCCAAGGTGGCTCATTCCGACCTCATAAAGGTCGGGAAAACAGAACGCAAAGCGCACCGCCACGTCGTTTTTATTTTTAACTACGCTGTTAAGTTCTCCGCCGGCATATCTTGCCGGTTTTTGAACAAGGTTCAATATATTTTCAGGAATGGCTGACAAAGCGAATCCCCCTTTCACAATTTTATTATTATAACATAGTCAAAAGCCTCTTTTCAATAGGAGATTTTTCTTGTCCGTTTTACCGTTTGTCTGATTTCGTGCATTTTTCAAAACCTTTCGCCAAAACAAGCGCCGCCACTAATGTGGCGGCGCTTTTATCTTTCAGCTTTAACAGTACAGGCGACGAGGTAAAAAATCGCAATTAAAAGATATGGATTTTTTGTTGCTGTTGCGGCAACAACGAGAAGAAACGAAAAAGCGGCGCAGGTAGAGATAAAAAACTTATTCTCAATAGTTTTAGCTCGTTCCGTAAAGCGCGCTTCAATGAGTTCTTTTATTATGCTCCCGCCGTCAGTGGAAGCAAGCGGAAGCATCGTGAATATTCCGATTAAAAGGCTGACCGTTGCCGAAAGCTTTTCCCCAAAAGCGAAAAGCAAAACCGCAAGACAAAAGTTTACCGCAAATCCCGCGCTGAGCACCGAAATTTTTCCCTCGGTGCTCATATTGGAATAAAGCTCCATCTGTATCCCGGTCAAAGATATTTTCACTTTTTTTGGTGCGGTTTTTAGGCATATCAAAGCCAAAAAATGCCCGGCTTCGTGTGCAATGGAAATGAGAATTGCCGGAAAAGCTATCCCCATCCTGTCAGTCAGCAAAAACAGCGTGAGCACCGCGAAAAAGAGCGGCGAAATTTCGATTCCCGTTTTGAGCACCGAGAAGGTCAGCAAATTTCAAGACACTCCTTCGGGTCAACGTAACGCCCGTCAACTATCACTTCAAAATGGAGATGGCTCCCGGTTGTCCAGCCGCTGTCCCCTGCTTTTCCAATTTCTCCGCCGGCAAGTACAAAGTCGTTTTCAGCCGCCGAAACTTCGGAAAGGTGGCAGTACTTCGTAAAAAAGTCCTTTGAGTGGCGGATAATTATATAGTTTCCGTATATTTCGTCGCTCCCCGTTTCGGATACCGTTCCGGGCCACGCTGCCGTAACAGGAGCGCCGTAGCCCGCGGCAATATCAATACCCGTATGTATTTCTTCCTTATTTGTAATGGGGTTCGTCCTCCCGCCGAAATTTGACGTCACGTTTTCGCTCCCGACAGGCAGGCTCGCAGCGCAGGTGAAAATTACCGACGGAATTTCCCTTACTTGGTCTTCGCTTTCGCCGAAACTTTCCTTTAGCACCTCAATAAAATATACCGCCGAGTCCACCGTTTCACTTGCAAAATTTGAATAGTCCGAAAAAAATGTGAAGGAAGCGTCCCTGTTCGCCGTTTCAAGTATTTTGTTCGCAAAGGCGTCAGCCACTGGTGCAAAGTCCCCGGAAAAATATGCGCACACAAAGCTCGCCAAAGCGAAAAGAAGTATGAAAATAACTGCGTTTCTTAAATAATGATGCTTTTTAAATTCGCTGCTTTCATCAATAAATTCCACTATTTTTCCCTCCGTTTCATAAATTAATATGAAGCGAAGAAAAAAATAATGCCTTCAGGAAAACCAGAAGGCATTATTTTTTAATCATTGACCGGAACCGCTTACCGGGCTCATATCAATATAATTTTCGCCGGAGCTCTCTTCGGATGAGCTCTCTTCAGAAGAGCCTTCCTCCGAACCCGATTCGCTTACGGAGGAGGTTTCTTCGGACTCTTCATACCCTTCGGACGACGATGACGACGGAGGTTCATACGAGCTTCCGTCCGTTGACTGGGTTCCGTAATTATAGTTTCCGTTTCTTCCTACGGAATAGAGATACTCCTGTATCGCGTCCGCGATTCCCTCGGCAATTTCCCGCTGGTAACCGTTTTGGATGAGCTTATAGTAGTCCGACTCGTTGCTGACGAAGCCGATTTCGCCGAGAACCGCAGGATAATCCTGGACCCTTGTTACGAAGTAACGTCCTATTTTTCCTCCCCTGTTTGTGGTACCAAGGGCAGAAGCAACGTTGCTTGAGAAATAGCTCGCAAGTTTCTCGGAGAACCTTGTGAAATAGTAGCACTCCGTTCCCTTTCCGGTGCTGGTGGTGCTGGAGTTACAGTGCACGCTCACAAAAGCAAGGGGATTTTTGGACGAAGCGTAAGCCGTTCTGTCTTCAAGAGAGGGTCTTGAATTTACGGTATCCATCATATAGACCGTTGCGCCCCTGTCCTGGAGCTCCGATTTGAGATATTTACACACGGCGAGGTTGATCTCGTATTCTCCGTAGGCGGAGAGGAAGCCGAGAGCGCCGGCGCCGAGGGCGCTGTGTCCAACGTCAACGACGATAGTCGTTCCAGAAAGGCTGTACGAACCCGTCGGGTTATTGAAGCGGAAAACAAGGTTTCCGTCCTCATAATAGGCGTAGTAGCCGAGGAAGCCCGCAGTTGTGCTGAGTTTAAGGGTGAGCTTTGAGCCGTTCCACTTCACCGAATCGAAAAGCGGAGTGCAGTTTAGGTTGAGGGAATCCGGAACGCTGTCCGTGTACATAAATTCGATGGTGAAAGCGGAGCTCGAATATTTTGCGATATATGCCACGCGCTGCTCCATCTCAAGTATCACATAGGTGTACCTTTCGTTGGCGCTTACGGTCATATTATTTATCTTGTTTCCGCCAATATCGCCGGAAACCGGGCGGACGTCCTTCGTATATACCCTCTGACCGGACTGGAGATTGTAATACGTATAGGTTTTTTCGCCCTCTACGTAAACGATCTCGTCGCCGAGAGTATAGTCCCTCGTGCCCTTCGCCAGCGGGTAGCAGTCATAGTCCGAAAGGTCGTTGAGGGTGTCCGTCGGGAAGGTT
This sequence comes from Oscillospiraceae bacterium, assembly GCA_016296485.1. Lineage (GTDB taxonomy): Bacteria > Bacillota > Clostridia > Oscillospirales > Ruminococcaceae > UMGS1668. Next base: position 3,704 of record JAEDJF010000013.1, on the reverse strand, counting down.
TCGGCGGAATCCGCTATTACCTCCACAAGGTCGCCCGCAGTAGCTTTCGCCGAAACGGTGACGTAAGCCCCTTCGAGAGTCTCGGAAGTGCTCTGCCAAGTGCCCTTTATCACTATATTTCCGATTTTTTGGTCGGAGGAGGTCGCCGCCGGAACGGTAATCATTCCGGTATAAATCTTATATGTGGACTCATTATCCGTCGAGTCATCCGCCTCGGTGCTCTCTTTAAGGGTTATGGTAATTGAGCCGAGGGTTGCCGTGACGGTGGAGCCCTCATAGGCAAGAGCCGTCACCGTGATGCTCATTCCGCCGCCAACGGTCACGTTTCCAAGGGGCGAAATCTCTTTGAGCACCTTGACGTTTCTTGTAATATTATAGGTTATGGTTTTTTCCTTGTGCTCAAACTTAAACGTATTGAGCCCGGGCGCAAGGTCGATTGTGAGCATAAACGCGCCGTTTCCGTCCCGTTTCACTTTTTCGCCGTTGACCGTAAGGTCAAAGTTAACGTCAGAAGCGCCGGCGAACACAACTACGTTTTCGTAGGTTGAGAAAGTCGTTTTCGACGGACGGGTCATCTCGAGCTGGGTAAGAAGGAAGCTCGGGTCGATGTTTTCAGTAAGGTACTGGATAAGAGCGTCCGTGGACTGCTGCGGGTTCTTCTCAAGGGCGGCAAGGGAATCAAAAATGCTTCCGCAAAAGCCGGAGAGCTTCTCCGCCGAAATAACCTGGTCGGAAAGTTCCGACGGGTCGCTCCAACCCTTTTCATCGGTACAGGCTTTGGTGGCGTACTGGAAAATATAGAGCGGAATTTTTTCACCCACAACGGTGTTCCACCATTCCATATAGTCGGCGAATTTGGCGGATTTATTGGCGGTGGAATAGGTGCATTTCACTGAAACGAAGTCTGCAAGACCGTCTTCGACGAATTTCTTAGTGTTGGCGAAGCCGTCGCCGAAGCTTTCGTAGGTAGCTTCGGTTGCGCTTCCTTCCTCAATGCTCGTGCTGTTAGCCCAAACGGCATCCACCGCAAGTCCCACCGCCACAGACGGGTCGGCGTCTTTAACGGCGCTATAAGCGGCTTTCACCGCCGCCTCGGTGTTGGAGCGAAGATAGTTTTCATAGCCCATTCCGCTTCCGTATTTAGAGTAATCTAAATAAGCCGCACCGTCAGATTTTACGCTGTAGTTGTCGAGCATTATTCCGTCTATATCGTATTCGCAAAGAGCCGCCACGTTTGAGCGGATAAGCGAAATTTGGCTTCCGTCAAGCTCATAGGAAATTTCGGCTTTTCCGTCCACATTTGTCATCAGCACGTCAAATATAACGTAAACATAAAGCCCCTGTTCCTTTGCCTTATCTACGGCATATTTGAGCATATCTATGCTCGTTTGCGCCTGGGGCATACCTTCGGAGTTATAGAGCACGCTCTCGCCGAAGGCGGTTTCTATAAAAACAGTGTTTGCCGAAAGGTCTTCAGCTTTTTTTATTGCCTCATCAATGGAGTTTTGGATTTCGGCGGTCGTCATCGCCGAATCGGTAAAGAAGTCCTCCCCCGCCGAAATAGTTATTGCCATCATTCTGTCCGGCGCTGCGTAAACAATGGGACCGCTGCTTTCCGTATTGTCGGCGCTGATATTGTTTTCCGGGTCCGGCTCAATTATAATATCGGGCACGAGGGGCGTATCTTCCCCGTCCTCCGACTGCGGCGGCTCCTCGGAAGAAGAGCCGGTATTCTCTTTTTGAAAACTGTCGCTGATAACGCTCATACCCGGAAGTCCGCCTCTAAATGCGGCGAACGCTGCAGTGCCTATTATTACTGCTCCGAGACAAAGGCAGAGCACGAGCGTCATCAGTTTTTTGTTAAGAAAGAATTTTTTCATACTTCCTTTTGTTTACCGCCCTTCTTTGAAAAGTCGTTTAGTCGTTACATATATTTTTTAAGAGAATCATATTCCTTTCCTACAGCTTCGGCAACCGATGAGGCAGGATTATAGATTGAATCATAGCGGTATATTGCAAAGCCGCCGTAATTGTCCTCATTTCTTGCCGCTTTTACCTGCCTTGAAAGAATATCGTTATTTTCTACCCACTCGTTTTTTCCGCTTCCGGCGTAATTGTCCACAGCTCCCGATTTATAGCCGGCAAGACCGACTATAAGCTCAACTCCGTTTGTGGTTATCATATCGTTAAACTCCGAAAGCACGCTGAGATAAGGGAGCGACCCGTGGTTAAAGCCGTAGTAAAGCTGTGGACAAATATAGTCTATGTACCCCGAGCTTGTGACCCAGGTATATACATCGCAGTAAAGCGAACTGTAATTGGAGCTCATTTTGCCCGTGGGGCTTATTCCGAAGCGGCAGCCGCTGTCTATTGACTTTATGGCGGAATACACTTTTTTAATGAGCGTATTTACGTTCTGTCTTCTCCAGTCGGAAAGGCTGAGCTTTCCGCCGGATGCTTTGTATTTGCTGTAATAAAAGGAATCAAAGGACTCGTCGGTCGTTGGATAAAAATAGTCGTCAAAATGGATTCCGTCAACTCCGTAATTCTTTACTATTTCCTTTACCCCGGATACCACAAGGTCAATTACGTCCTCGTCCGCCGGGTTATAGAAAATTCCTGCTCCCTCGACAACTACAACTTTATCCGTGCCGAGCCAATCGTAAGCAGGACTCCCCGGGGAAATTTTTGAAATGTCCGTCGTTCCTTTTACCCTATACGGATTTACCCATGCTTCGATTCTGAGACCTGCGTCGTGGGCCTCTTCAACCATAATTTCAAGGGGGTCATAGCCCGGGGCTTTGCCCTCTTCGCCCGCGCAATAAACCGACCAGGGATAAATATCCGAATCATACATTGCGTCGCTATGGGAGCGGGCGTGAACGTAAACCGTATTAAAGCCGTCGTCCGCAAGGTTTTTAAACATCTTTCTGATGCTCGAAGTAAACTGCTTTTCCGTTTTTCCCGTCATTATCGACTGGTACTCAAGATATGAAATCCAAACCGCCCTTGTCTCCCCGTAAACCGGGACAGATTCATTTTTCGGCGAATCCGACGACGTTTCGGAAACCAAGGAACTGCTTGTCGAGGGCAACGAAGATAAAACCGACGACGGCGGCAAGGACGATGAAATGTTATTTTGGGACGCTTCACTTTTTGATGAGGACGGTTCTGAAGAAGTTTCGCTTTCCGAGATTTCGCTTTCGCTTTCGGTTTTGCTTTCTTCCGAGGAGGAGGAAAAACTTTGCTCAATAACTATGTCCTCTTTTTTGCTTTCAGACCGCGTGAGCAAATTTGCGTCTTCCTCTATTACGTCCGGCTCCCCGTTTGTTTTGCAGGCTGTAACAGAAAGGAGCATAACAGCCGCCAGCGCAAAAGCAAGAAGTCGTTTCATAGGTGTGTCCCCCCCGTAAGTCGATAATTAAGCAAAATACAGTTCTTTAATAATAGTATAAAAAACAATACGTTTCGGCGCAATAGAAAGTTCGAATTTAGAATAAATCTGCCTTTTTATGATGAAAAATGTTCCAAAAGCCTAAACAGTTATTTCATTTTTACGTTTTCCCCGCCTATCATCTTTCCTAGTCGCTCGACAACGTACCCGCCCGCCGTATCAACCCAAAGCCTTGTGGGGGCTTTTACCGTTTTCTTCGTATCGGCAAAGTAAATATATAGCGGAGTAAGCCCGTCGAAAACCTCAAGAA
>JAEDJF010000001.1 GCA_016296485.1 Oscillospiraceae bacterium | reverse complement strand
AATATATTTTAGACTAATATATTATATCATACAAATCAACCAATTTCAATATATTGATTGAACGCATTGAGATTCACAACAACGATAAGTCAGGCGGTCATTGCTATGTGAAGGTGGATATTTATTTTACCGCTGCCGGAATGATAGATATTCCTACCGAAGAAGAAATCCTTGCTATGATGGAAGAAATACGGGAAAACCCGCAGGAATTCCGCTATGTAGCATAAAATAGGAAAACGGTGTAACCCCGTTTTTAGGGTTACACCGTATCCTACATAAATTACTTCCTTATGACGCCCCGCCATTATACGGGGAATTTTTTGTTTCCTATATCTTTTCTTAAGTCGCTGAATTTCGATTTCGGCGTGCCGCAAAGGGGACAGCGAAAATCCCCGGGAAGGTCATTCCAACCCGTTCCCGGAGCAATCTTTTTGGTGGGCAAGCCCTTTTCCTCGTCATAAGTAAAGCCGCAGATTAAACAGGTGTATTTCAAAAGCGCATCTCCTTTTTGAAAATTGTTCCGGTTATAGTATTTTGCTTTTGGCTTTGTATTATAACGGATTTTAAGAAGATTTTTTATATGGAATTTTGTTCCCACGCTTTGAGAAAGGCAAGCTGCTCGTCAGTATGGAACCAGTGTTCGCCGTTTTCCATTACCGTAAGTCGGCAGCCGAATTTTTCAGAAAAGCTCTTTGCAACGTCAAATTCCGTGAGGTTGTCGTTTTCCGCGTACAAAATTTCGGTAGGGAAGGACCAGCGCTGTATTCTGTTTTCCTTGGCGAACTGATAGTATTTCCAGGAAAGAGTCTCGCCGAAAGCGGTTTCTATTTCGCCTTTTTGTTCAAGTTCTTCTTCGGATACTCCTGCCCAGAGCATCATATTTTCAATGAGTCTTTCCATATCGAGTATCGGCGAAACGAAAAGGCACTTTTCAAAAGCTTCGTTTTGCAGCGCCAGCATTGAAAACCAGACGCCGATACTCGTCGCCCGGAGAGAAAGAAGTTTCCATTTTTCCTTTGCGTATTCCGCTACCGCTTTTAATTCCGGTACGGCGACCCAGGGATAAAAAGCGTCCTTTTCTCCTTTTCGCTCTCCGTGCTCCGGAAGGTCGATGCTTATAACCTGGTACCCGAAAGCGGAAACGGTTTCGGCGAAGCTTTCGGCTTCCTCTTTTCTTCCGCATTTACCGTGTACAAAAATATATGCTTTTTCGCTTTTTTCTCCGTATATTACGGCGGGAATATGTCCAATTTTTATATACTGTTTATCCATTGTTTTTCACCAAACTTTTGTAGCTTTCCGCTTCTTCGGAGGTCATATGGTCCTCGAGCACGCCGAAGATTATCTTCCTGTCTCTTGCGCTGGCGCGGGAGAAAGCGCTGAGCATTATGGTTTCTTCGGTGCTCAGCGTTTTTATCGGGGCAGGGCAGCCCGTTATACCGGTGAGATAATCGAGAGAAACGTCCAGCGCTTCGGCTATGGCGGCGGCAATATCCGCCTGGGGCTTTCTGCTGCCGTTGACATAGCGGGAGAGGGTAGCCTCCGTTACTCCGGTTTTTTGCGAAAGCCACGCCTGCGTTATGCCGCGCTGTTTCATTATTTTCTTGACTTTTCGTCCGAAATCCGCTATTTCCGCCACTTTTTAAATTTCTCCTTTTGCTGATAATACAACGAGTATTATCATAATACAACAGAAATTATACAATTGTCAAGATTTATTAACCGTTCGGAAAGGCTGTTGAAAACGAAATTTTATGATAAGCTTTGTTATCACTTGAAAAGCGGGGAAATCTAAGTTATACTATTATAGTTAATCTTATATCTCTTTAACTTATAAAAAGGAGTTTTATGTTTACTGTATTAAAAACCGAAGGAAAAGCGCGGAGAGGCGAATTTGAAACCGTCCACGGAACGGTTCAGACTCCGGCGTTTATGAATGTTGCGACCTGCGGAGCGATTAAGGGCGGCGTCGCCGCAGAGGACTTAAAAGAGCTTCATTGCCAGGTTGCGCTTTGCAATACCTATCACCTTTCCCTCCGTCCCGGAGACCTTGTTGTAAAGGAGCTCGGCGGACTTCATAAGTTTATGAACTGGGACAGACCTATTCTCACCGACAGCGGCGGCTTTCAGGTGTTCAGCCTTTCAAAGCTTCGCAAAATAAAGGAAGAGGGCGTATATTTCCGCAGCCATCTCGACGGTCATGCCATTTTTATGGGACCCGAGGAGTCGATGCAGATTCAGTCCCACCTCGGAAGTACCATTGCAATGGCTTTTGACGAATGTGTTGAGAACCCTGCGCCGAAGTCCTATGCCGCCCAGTCCTGCCAGCGCACCGTAAGGTGGCTTTACCGTTGCAAGGACGAGATGGAGAGACTCAATTCTCTCCCGGATACCATAAACCCGCACCAACTCCTGTTCGGAATCAACCAGGGCTGTACATTTGAGGACCTTCGCGTTGAACATATGCAGCAGATAGCAGAGCTCGACCTTGACGGCTACGCCATCGGCGGTCTCGCTGTCGGCGAGCCGACTTCTGAAATGTATCGCATTATCGAGGCTGTGGAGCCCCATATGCCCGTTAACAAGCCGAGATACCTTATGGGCGTAGGAACTCCGGTAAATATCCTTGAAGCGGTACACAGGGGCGTGGACCTTTTTGACTGCGTAATGCCGAGCCGCAACGCGCGCCACGGCACGCTCTTTACCTGGCAGGGGATCCGCAATCTCAACAACGAGAAATATATTTATGACAACGGTCCTGTTGACCCCGAGTGCGACTGCCCGACCTGCCGTCTTCACAGCAGAGCCTACGTAAGACATCTTCTTCGCGCCAACGAGCTTCTTGCTCACCGCCTTACCGTTCAGCACAACCTTTTCTTCTATAACACACTTATGGAGAGAATCAGAGAGGCGCTTGATAACGGAACATTCGAGGAATTTTATCAAAAATACGTTCCGATCCTCGGAAAAAGGATATAATAGCAAAAGAGAAGATAAAATTTAACATTTTCTCTATTGACGGAAAAAGTTTTTCTTTTATAATATTAATATAAATATTTTGGAGGTACAAAAATGACCCAATTCCTTACAGCATCAACCGAAGCGGCAGCCGAGGGCGGCAGCACTCTTCTTGAGACCATAATCAGCTTTGCTCCGCTTATCGTAGTTGTTATCGTTTTCTATTTTCTCCTCATTCGTCCCCAGCAGAAAAAGGACAAAGCGGACAGAGCGATGAGAGAAAATCTCGACATCGGCGACGAAATCGTCACCGCCGGCGGCATTATCGGACGAGTTGTTTCCATTAAAGAAGACACTCTCGTTATCGAAACCGGAAGCGACAGAAGCAAACTCCGCATCGCAAAATGGGCTGTTGCACAGAACATCAGCGAAAAAGAAAAAGCGGAAGCCGAAAAGAAATAATTGAATAAATCGCGCCCCTTTTGAATATTCTTATTAAGGAATTTTGAAAGGGGCGTTTTTATGTCTGAAATAAATTTCGCCAAATTGGCAAAGAGCTCCGCAATCGGCGCAGGAATAGGAATGCTGCTTTCAGCGGCGGCGACGTTCGTTATGGCGGCGATACTTTCAATAGGGAATATTCCGGCGATGATAATATCGCCGATGGCTATTTTTTCGCTCATATTCGGCGGATTTTGCGGCGGGTTTTCCTCCGCAAAAATTTCGTCGCAAAAGGGTCTTCTTTGCGGCGCCGTATCCGGGGTTATATTTTTTCTTGTGGCGTGGTCGCTGGGCGGGCTTTTCAGTATAGGCGATTTCGGACCCGCCGCCCTTATAAAAGCGGCTCTTATAATTACTGCCGGAGCTTTCGGCGGAATTATAGGCGTTAATTAGTAAGAAAACTGTTGCAAGTACCGAAATAATATGTTATACTCTTTATATTAAAATAGTTATTTTTCGGGAGGATAATATAATGGAACACATTAAAACTGTCAACAACGCGAATCTTAAAGAATCCTGCGCAAAAGGCGGCTGCGGCGAGTGCCAGGCTTCCTGCCAGTCTGCTTGCAAAACTTCCTGCACCGTTGCTAACCAGGAGTGCGAGAACGAGTCCCGCAAAGCAGGCAAATAATTTTTAAGACTTGTAATTAATTTGCGGGCACGCAAACGCTTGGCGTGCCCGCTTTTTTTGGAGAAAATCAAAATGGTACATACTTTTTATCTTAACGGATATTATATCGCTCTTGACGTAAACTCCGGTGCGGTTCACGTTCTGGACGAGCTTACTTATAAAATCCTCAATAAATTTTCCGATAAACTCGATGAAAACTGCCCCGAGTGGCTTGTGGAGGAGTTTTCCTCTGAGGCTTCCGAATCGGAAATAAAGGAGATCTATTCCGAACTTTTAAGCCTTCAAAACTCCGGACAGCTTTTCAGCGAGGACGACTACGAGCGTTTCACTTGCATGATGAAGGGCGCGCCCATTAAATCAATGTGCCTTCACATTTCCCACGACTGCAACCTTCGCTGCAAATACTGCTTTGCTTCAACCGGCGACTTCGGCAAGGGACGCAAGCTGATGCCCGTAGAAACCGGTAAAAAAGCAATCGACTTTTTGCTGACCCATTCCGGAAGCAGGCACAACCTTGAGCTCGACTTCTTCGGAGGCGAGCCGCTGATGAACTGGGACGCGGTTAAAGAAATAATCGCCTACGCAAGAAGCAAAGAGGAAGAATACAATAAGAAATTCCGCTTCACCGTCACCACCAACGGAATGCTCCTTAACGACGAGAGCATTGACTTTATCAACGAGGAGATGAGCAACGTCGTTCTCTCTCTCGACGGAAGAAAATGCGTAAACGACGCCATGCGCGTGACCGAGGGCGGAAGAGGAAGCTACGATGTTTTTGTGCCGAAGTTCCAAAAGCTCGTTGAAAAGCGCAGAAACGGGAAATATAAAGAATACTACGCACGCGGTACTTTTACTAAAAACAACCTCGATTTTGCTAACGACGTATATCATATTGCCGACGACCTCGGTTTCGACCAGCTCAGCGTCGAGCCCGTAATAGCGGACCCCAGCGAACCCTACGCTCTTACTGAGGAGGATCTCCCGAGAATCTATGAGGAGTACGAAAAGCTCGCAGTAGAGATGATACGCCGCAAAAAAGAGGAGGGAGGCTGCTTTAACTTCTTCCACTTTATGATAGACCTTGACCAGGGTCCCTGCGCTATCAAGCGCCTGCGCGGCTGCGGCTGCGGAAACGAATACGTTTCCGTAACTCCCGACGGCGACATATACCCCTGCCACCAGTTTGTTGGTCACGACGAATGGAAAATGGGTAACCTTGAGGACGAAACCCTGGACCTCGAGATGAAGGATAAGTTCGCGTGCTCAAATATTTATACCAAGGATGGCTGCAAGGACTGCTGGTGCAAATTCTATTGTTCCGGCGGCTGCAACGCCAACAACTATTCCTTCAATAAGGATATAAATAAGCCGGTCAAGCTCTCCTGCGACATCGAAAGAAAGCGTGTCGAATGCGCGATAATGATTAAGGTCGCAATGGCTGACAAATAATGTAATAAAAATTTAAGGCTCCGGAATATCCGGAGCCTGTTTTTTATATATTAAAATAGGGGAGAACGAAAGGGAAGGGGACAAGACAAAAAATGAGTAAAAAAACAGTACTTGCAACTTTAAAAAAGAACAGATACCTGATTATAAGCTGCGCCGTGCTCATAGCCGGAATAGTTTTCGGAACCGCCGTGCTCAAATATCTTCCGAACGAGCTTTGCAGAAGCATATATGAGATAACTTCAAAGGAATCTGAAAACTTTTATATCGGCTTTATAGATAAATTTACTCTTCCGTTTATAATTATAACTGCGCTTTATCTCTCCGGATTCAGCGCGGCGGGACAAGTAACTGCCGGGATTGCCGTTTTCAGTGACGGAGCGATTTACGGGCTTAAAAACGCCGTAAATTTCAGCTTCGGCGGAACGGATTTTTTTGTTTCGGCACTTTTAGAGTATTTTACTTTTACTGTTTTTATAGGGTTTTTATTGCTTATAATGTCCGAAAACGCCTTTGCCTCCGCAAGAAAAATCTGTGTCAGCCTTAAGTCGGACGCAGCAGAAAAACCGCGTTATAATGCTAAAAACCTAACTGTAAAGTACATAGCTTTTACGGCTGCTTTTGCTGTTTTTTCGGTTTTTTCCGTGTTTGCGTCAAGTTTTTTCTGACTTTTTTTGACGCACGTTTTTTAGCGGAGATTTGTTGGAAGCGTCCTCAATCTGGCGGTTGCTGACGTGAGTGTAAATTTCCGTGGTCGAAAGGCTTTCATGACCAAGGAGCTCTTTCAAAACCCGAATATCAACCCCGGCGTCCTGATAAAGCAGCGTCGCCGCGGTGTGGCGAAGTTTATGCGGAGAAATTCCCATTCCGCCAAGGCCGGCTTTTTGGAGACATTCTTCAACGATTTGCTCAACGCGCCGCGGACCGATTCTTTGGCCGCGGTTGTTGAGAAAGAGCGCGTTTTTATCGACGCGCTTAATTTTTTCTCCGGAATTGAGCACGGCGAGATAATTGTCAATGGCTGTAAGGCAGGAATTGTTGAGATAAACGATTCTTTCTTTGTTGCCTTTGCCGAGCAGCTTCAGACGGTTGTCGTGAATGTCGGAAATATTGATTCCACAAAGCTCGGAAAGCCGCATTCCGCAGTTTAAAAACAGCGTTATAATGCAGTAGTCCCGTTCGGTAAAATTGGTTTCAACGTGCGTAAGAAGCTCTAAAGCCTGTTCAAGCGTGAGAAATTTCGGAAGCGCTTTTTTTAGTGAAGGCGTCTCCAAATTGAGCATCGGATTTTCTGTAAGCTTTCCGGCGGATACGGTGAGATATTTATAAAATGAACGAATCGCTGAAACCTTGCGTGAACGGGCTTTAGCCTGGTTGTCGTGGTTGCGCTGAAATTCCGACAGAAATTCCATAGCGTCCTGGCGCGTTGCGTTTTTTATTAATGAAAAGTCCGCAGAGTCAATTTTTATTTCCGAATAATCCAAATCGCTTGAAACAACGGAGTTTTTTATCATCAAGAATCTTATGAATGAGCGCAGGTCGATATAATATCCGTCAACGGTACGCGGAGAACGTCCTTTAATGGTTTCCATATAGAATAAGAAATCTTTAAGGTAATCCGGACAGTCGTTAAGATAATCCTTTTTCAAACGCTTTTTCGCTCCCCTCTATTTCGCTAAATTTCTATTTAGCGAAATTGTGTGTATCGTTTTTCAGAGCCCGCAAGCTCCTGTCCTCCGGACTTTTGGCAGTGCTCGGTTATTCTTCGCAGAGCGGCAAAATTCCGCCAACGTCACAAAGAGTTTTCCCTCCGAGGTTTTCGGCATAAATATTTCTGTTCCGAAGAAAATCTTTTATATTTTCGTAATCGTTTCTTTTGAGAGATTTTAAATCTCCGCTGGTACCGAGGATTTTTTCTTCGACCATTCCCCCGCAACCGCCGATAAATCCACTGTCGTAGCCTTTAAGATATATTCCGCCTTCTTTAATTAAAAGAACTTCAATGCCGTGGCTTTCGACAGCTTTCGCTATTCCGGCGTCGGCTGTTATGATGGCGTCGTCACAGACCGCCAGCGCCGAGCATTTTGAATACCCCTGATTAACGCCAATTATTTCCATATTGTGCTCGTCAATATATTCTATAAGCTTTCGGTCGGCGGTTTTGGGGTTCATTATAATCTTATTTCCTATTATTCCGACATTTATAATGCAGTCATAGGGGTAATTTTGGCTTAAGCCGTTCTCCGCCTCCTCCGTTTCAAAGCCGAAAGCGTTTAGCATATCGGCACACTCTTTTGAGCACGACGAAGTAATGATTCTGTTTCCTCCGAGGTGAAGAAGCTGCAAATCAGCGTGTGAAGCTATTCCATCCGGAAGATTTGAGCACGGGTCCACGGGAACAACGGCTATTTTCGCGGATTCGAGAGCTGCGCACACGTCTTTGGCTTCAGCCGATACTGCGGCGGCAACGACCCTGCCTTTAGGAAAATTGGGCTTTTCAATATAATTCATTCGGGTCTTCCCTCTTTTCTTTTTATAACGGAAAACGCCTCGCTGACATTTGAAACGCCGCTTAATTTGATGCTGTAATCATTTTTTGAAAGCTTGTCGATACATTGTTTCGGCAAAATTATTTCGGAAAAACCGAGTTTTTCAGCTTCTTTAATTCTGCTTTCAGCGTGGGAAACGCTCCGAAGTTCGCCGCCAAGGCCGACCTCGCCGAAAGCGACAATACTGCTGTCCACTACGGTGTCCGTAAGGCTCGAAATAAGCGCAATAGCCACCGCAAGGTCGGCGGCGGGCTCGTCCAGTTTAAGACCGCCGATGACGTTTATGTATGTGTCCATACTTCCGAAATAGTACCCGGCGCGCTTTTCGAGCACGGCGATGAGCAGCGCGGTGCGGTTTAAATCAAAACCGGTGGAAGTGCGGCGCGGAACGCCAAAGCCGGTTTTGGCTACGAGAGCCTGAACCTCGGCGAAAATCGGTCTGGTGCCCTCTATAATGCAGCTTACGCAGGTACCCGAGACGTTGGTCGGTCGTTCAGAAAGAAGCGCTGTGGAAGGGTTTTCGACCTCTTTTAGACCGTTCTCATCCATAGCAAAAACGCCGATTTCGTTGGTGGAACCGAAACGGTTTTTTACAGCCCGAAGTATCCGGTAGCTCATAGTCCGCTCGCCCTCGAAATAGAGAACGGTGTCAACTATGTGCTCCATCACTTTCGGTCCGGCGATGGCGCCGTCCTTATTGACGTGACCTACGATGATTACCGGAATTTCTACGTTTTTCGCGATTTTAGTGAGTATGGAGGTACACTCCTTAACCTGTGTAACGCTTCCGCTGGAAGAAGAAATGGCTGAAAAATTCATCGTCTGGATAGAATCTATCATAACCATATCGGGATTTTCGGTTGTGATGGCGTTAATAACCTGTCCGAGATCGGTATAAGGCGCAACGAGCAGATTTTTGCTCGATACGCCGAGGCGCTTCGCGCGCAGCTTGAGCTGCGCTTTGCTCTCTTCGCCGGAAACGTAAAGGATTTTCATTTTATCGCAAAGCCTGCCGCAGATTTGGAGCAGCATTGTGGACTTCCCTATTCCAGGGTCGCCGCCGAGAAGGGTGACGGAGCCTTTAACTATTCCGCCGCCGAGCACCCGGTCAAGCTCGGAAATCCCCGTTACGTAGCGGTATTCGTCCTCAACCAGTACATCGGAAATGCTCATAACGGAGTCCGCCGCAGGTTCCTCAACAAGACCTGCGGTTTTCTGTTTTGAGGGCAGTTCCTCTGTCCGGACCTCTTCGGTAAAGGTATTCCAATCGCCGCATTCGGGGCATTTCCCGTACCATTTGGGCGATTCATAACCGCAGGATGAGCATACGTAAATAGATTTGAGTTTTCCCATTTCATTAAACTTCCTTTTCGGTAAGGTGTTTTGCTGCTGAAAAAGAAATGGCAAAGGCCATTTTATTCTGATAGTTTTCGTCGCTCAAAAGAGCGGCTTCGCCGCTGTTTGAAATAAAACCGCACTCGGCGAGAACCGCTACCTTTTTAGTGTGGTACAAAATATAGATGTCGTCGGTAGCCTGTTTTATGACTCTTTTGTTTTCCGGCTGGAGCATTCCTGCGATTCCGCTTTGGAGAGCTTCGGCGAGGGCTTTGCTTTCCGGGTTGTTCCCGCTGTAAAACATCTGGGCACCCCTTGCGTCACCGCCGAAAAAGTTCTGGTGTATGGATATGAAACAAAGACAGTCAGTACCGTCGAGGAGCGCAAGCCGGTTTTTAATATCGGATACTTTCCTCGCCCGAAGCGAACCGAGCCCCTCGTCGCAGGTCATTACGTCGTCGGTTCTTGTAAATACCGTATCGTACCCCAGGAGCCGCAGAAACCGCCCCGTTTTAAGCGTAACGGAAAGGTTAATTTCTTTTTCAATAATTCCGCCGACGCCGACAGCGCCGCCGTCCTCGCCTCCGTGACCGGCGTCAAGAATAATTACATTTTTCTCTTCGGAATTTTGAAGCGCGTTCACCGGAATAAATTCATTTTCCGGAAGATAAAGAAAAGGCGCAATAATTATAAAAAAGGCGGCAAGCGTAAAAAGCAAAGCCTTAAAAACGATATATTTCAATACGATGCACTCCCCCTTCGATATAGAATTTATACGCGGGAAGCTTTTGCACTATACTTAAATTATTTTATCACAAATAAAGGCTTTTGTATATCAATTTTTAAATTACTTATGCATATTAACCTATTAAAGTTTTAAATAATTTTATAATTTATCTATTGATTTTCATACTCTAAACTGGTAAAATAAAAAAGCTGAGATTAGGTCAGTAAAATAACCGCTTGGAGTGATTTGATTTTATGAACAAACGCCTTAAGGACGAAGGTTTGGATTACCTTTTTGATGCTATACTTACTCTTGAGAATAAAGAGGAATGTTATAGCTTTTTCCGCGACCTTTGCACGGTTCCGGAGCTTAAAACCCTCTCTCAGCGTTTTCACGTTGCTAAAATGCTTTCCGAGCACAGGGTTTATAACGACATTGTGGAGGAAACCGGAGCGTCCACGGCAACAATCAGCCGCGTAAACCGCTCTCTCTCCGAAGATTATGACTCCTGCGGCGGATACGCTCTTGTGTTCAGCCGTCTCGAAGATAAAAAATGAGTTATTACGGTGATTTTGCCCGGTTCTACGATAAATTCACGTCAAACGTGGATTATCCTGCCCGGGCACGTTATTTTGATACGGTAATCCAAAAATATAATCCCGGAGCGAATCTCCTTTTGGACCTTGCCTGCGGCACCGGTTCCCTAAGCTTCGCGCTGGAGCCATTTGGGTACGATATAGTTGCGGTGGATAATTCCTACGAAATGCTGTCGGTGGCGGCGGAAAAGCGCGGCGAGCTTGACAGCGGCGTTCTTTTCCTCTGCCAGGAGATGGACGAGCTCGACCTTTTCGGAACCATTGACGCGACGGTTTGCGCTCTTGACAGCCTCAACCATATCACAGATGAGGACCGGCTTCGGGAAGTATTCAGAAGAGTTTCCCTCTTTTCAAATAAGGGGGCTGTTTTCGTTTTTGACGTAAATACGGTTTATAAACACAGGGAAGTTCTCGGAAACAACTGCTTTGTTTATGAATCCGGGGATACCTTCTGCGCCTGGCAAAACAGCCTTGACGACGACGGAGTCACGGTTGACATCTCTCTTGACTTTTTCGACAAAGACGAGGAGAGCGATTCCTATTACCGATACAGTACGGACTTTTCGGAAAGGGCGTACGAAATTGATTTCCTTAAAAAGCTCCTTTCAGATACCGGTTTTGAAGTAAAAGCCGTTTTCGATGAGGACAGTTTCCTCCCCCTCCGAAAGGACAGCCAGAGGGCAATTTTCGTTGCGGTAAAAATATGAAATAAGTTTTGAAAAAAGGCTTGACTTTTTTGTAGAAATGTAGTATTATAACAAAGTCGCCTGGGGGCATAGCTCAGCTGGTTAGAGCACCTGCCTTACAAGCAGGGGGTCATAGGTTCGAGTCCTATTGTCCCCACCAGGAAAACTCGTTCGCAAATGCGAACGAGTTTTTTTATTGTAAAATTTCAGTTTTATAGTATAATGATATTCGGGTGATTTAAAATGAAACATATAGTTAATGTTGTAAGCGAAAACGAGTGGCTTAAAGAATATAAAGACCGGGCGGATATGAATAAATTTGTAAGCGACTGCCTTTGCGACGGAGTCGAGGTTATACGCGGCGGCGAAGACACTACGGGCATTTACTGCAAAGAGAACGTAGTAGGCGTGCACCTCTATTTTTATCCCAACTGGATAGATTTTTGGAACGGTGATACCGAAATGCTGGAGAAGCATTTCGGAAACCGCGAGGTTTGGGAGGGATATTACAGGGCAAAAAACCGCGAGGAGTTTCTTATCCCCTACCGCGAAGATATGGAATACGCGGAGAAAATGGGAGCCGAATACGTTGTTTTCCACGTAAACGACGTTTCCAACGAGGAGATTTTTACATACGACTGGGAGCACACGAACGAACAGGTTATTCGGGGAGCGGCAGAGGTCGTCAACGAACTTACAAAGGGAAAAAATTATCATTTTAAGCTCCTTTTTGAAAACCTTTTTACCCCCGGAATGACGCTCATAAATCCTAAAGAAACGGAGCTTATGCTCTCTCTTACGGACTATGAGAACAAGGGGCTTCTTATGGACACAGGACATCTTATGTGCGCCGCACAGAATATTGTAGATGAAGAGCAAGGCATCGACTTTGTGCTCAATACGGCGAAAAATCACGGCGAACTTGCCGGGTACTTTAAGGCGCTCCATCTCCACAAGTCCACGTCCGGAAATGTTGTTTCCGAACTTAAAAAGAAAACCATTATTCCCAAAGAGGATTTTTATGATCGCTTCGCTCAAAGCTACGCCATGATTCTCGATATTGACCAGCACCGTCCTTTTGAAAGTTCCCGTTCGCAGGAGATCCTTGAGCTCATAGAGCCGGAATACGTAATACACGAGGTGACGGCTAAAAACCGCGAGGAAAAGCTTAAAAATGTTCTCACGCAGATGAAAGCGCTCGGAAGAATATAAAAAAAGAACGGCTTCTTACGAAGCCGTTCTTTTATAGTGCTATTTTGCTGTAATCAACGGGGTTTTGCTCGCTATCGAAATCTATGCGGTACCCTTCGCAGGGTTTTGGCTGCCACATATAGAAATGCTCTTTTTCCGGGTCGTTCGGGAAGTAATGGTGCATCAGAGACGAGATTATTCCGCCGTGGCAAACAATAATGCAGTTTCTAAGCGAATACTCGTTCATAGCGGAAAGCGCCCTTTGAAACATTATTTCGCCGCTTTCTCCGCCGGGACAAACGTTGTTCCAGTTGTCGACGGAGATCCACTGTTGGTAGTCTTCCCTATCCTTCAGTTCCTCATAGCTTTTCATTTCAAACTCGCCGAAATCAACTTCGTTAAGGCGATTGTCCGAAACGTGCTCAGCTTCTCCGTAAATCTCGAAAAGAGTCTGTTTTGTGCGTAGAAGACCGCTGGTAATAAGCTCAAAGCCTTCCCTATCCGGGTATATCCCGGCGGATTTTCTTTCTTTTATTGCCCGTATTCCTTCCTCCGTGAGCGGGAGGTCGGTGCTGCCGTAATAAAGCCGCCTTGCGTTGCCCTCGGTTATTCCGTGGCGGATAAGATAAACGGTGCTCATTTTATTTAAGCCTCTGTGAGAGCCCGCAAAACACCCTTGTTACGTGCTGGCTTTCTTTGGAAAGACGTATGAGAAGTCTTCCGTTTGCCTCACGCCAGGCTCTTTCGGTCTTGTCTATCGGAACAACGCCGCAGGAAATATCGTCGGAAATGACTATGAGATTTTCGGCATTTTCAGCGTGCTCAAAAAAGTAATCCGCCGGTTCGATTCCGTGCTCAACGCACCAGAAACTGAAGCGCTCTATATGAGAGATGCACCTCTTGCCGAAATCTACGTTTCCGTCCTTATCACAGACGAATATATCGCCGTCATTAAGACCGAAAGCCGCTTTTGCGTATTCCGTTTTGCCTTGATACGCTCCGCCAATTATAAGTTCCATATCATTTCTCCTTAAAACAGCATCAGTACGATTATTCCGCAAAGCTCCGCAAGGGTGTGACCGAAGCCGGTGACGTCGCCGGAAAAACCGTCGAGGTTTTTAAACGCGTAAGCGGTAAACAAGGCGTAGCCCAAAGCGGTTGTCAAAGCCGCCGCAAGACCGATAAAACCGCCGGCAAGAAATCCTGCGGCGGTTGCCGCCAATAAGATAGCGGCAAGAGCGATGATGTTGCCCTTGCTTATCCCCTGCTGAAAGCTCCCGGCGTATTCGCTGTGTCCCATCGGTCGAAGCGTTGAAACGCCGATGGCGCTTGCCGCTCTTGAAACGGTGCAGATTACAATTAGAAGCCAAAGATTTTCGCTTCCGTCGCCGGAGGCAAAAGCGGCAAAACCGATGAGAAAGAGCATCGCAAGATGTATTACCGCAAAGGACCCGACGTGGGAATCCTTAAGTATTTCACGTCTCTTTTCAAGAGGTCTTCGGGAAAAAATCGCGTCGCAGCAGTCCATAAATCCGTCGAGGTGAATTCCACCGGTAAGGATATACGGAAGCATAGCGAGAACTGCCGCGGCAAAAATCGCCGGGCAGTTTATTTTATTGAGCAGAAAGCCCGCGAGCGCCCAAATCGCTCCTATAACGGTCCCGACAAACGGAAACATCACTATCATCAAAGAGCGCACGGAGTCTTCCCAAACGTGGGCAAAGGGCGTAGGAATGGCGCAGAACATACTGAAGCTCATACAGAAAGCTTTGAGAAGTTTTTTCATAGGAGTCCGGCTCCTTTATAATAAATTATTTGTCCGCAGCAAAACTCCGCCACAACGTCGCAGACTTCTGCAAGGCGGCGGTCAACGGCTGCGAGTCCGCTTCGGAACGCCTCTGTCCATTCGTCATAGAACGCGGCGTCGCAGTAAATATTGTCGGAAACGAAAACGACGTTTTCGGCTGTTTCGGAAAAAGCTATGAGCCCGCTTGCCGTTTTATCCGGAGCGGCGAAGTTTATTTCGCCGCTCATTCCGCCGAACATTTCATTTGTCAGGAGCGCAGTTACGCTGTCGACAAGGTAAGTACCTTTACGGTCAGCTTCGTCAATATGCGCCTCAATATCCCGTCCCCACTCGGCAGTTCCGAAGCCCCAACCGGCTCTTTCGTTCCTGTGGCGGGCAATTCTCGCGTAGTCCTCGTCGTCGTGCGGTTCCATTGTTGCGAGATACCAAAGGTGCCCCGGCTCGGAAAGCTTTTTGGCGCATTCCTGGGCAAACATTGATTTTCCGTTTTTGGCTCCGCCTGAAATTAAAATTTTCATCTCTTTACCGTAAAATTGTCTCCGATACGAATTTCGTCGAGGTAGCTATCGTTGATGCTTGCTTCCTCAAAGGTTGCCATTTCGTTCATAATTGCGTAGGCGGCGTCCATAACTCTGAACATAATCGGACAGCCGCTTCCCTCGCCAAGGCGCATTTTCATAAGAAGCGGCGCTTCAAGACCCAGTTCTTTGATTGCAAGCTGATAGCCGGGCTCAAAGGAAGCGTGGGAAGCTATGAGATAGTCCTTGACGTTGGGACAAAGCCTTGCGGCGGTGAGCGCCGCAACAACAGAGATAAATCCGTCAATTACAACGGGAATGCGGTGCGCCGCTGCGCCGAGGAAAACGCCCGCCATGGCGGCAATATCGAGTCCTCCGACTTTTGCGAGTACGTCAATGGGGTCGTTGGGGTCGGGCTTATGCTTTGCGATAGCGCCGTCAATTACCTCTAATTTATGCTGATAGGCGTTCTCAAGAAGTCCGCCGCCTTTGCCGGCGGTGACAGAGGCGGGTTCTCCGGTGAAAACCGAGAGAATAGCGGAGGAAGTGGTGGTGTTGCCGATGCCCATTTCCCCTACGCCGATGGCTTCTACGCCGTCCTCGGCGCATTTTTCAGCCATTTCAAGACCGACGCAAACCGCCTGTTCCGCCTGTTCTCTCGTCATAGCAGGTTCGAGATAGAGGTTTTTAGTGCCGTAAGCGATTTTTCTGTTTATTACTGCGGGGCAGTTGAAATCGGTCATTACGCCCACATCAACAACCATCACTTCGTCGCCGAAATGTTTAGCGAGGGACGAAGCCCCGGTAAGACCTCGGGTGAGGTTTATGGTCTGGGAAAGGGTGACGGATTGGGGGGTGCAGGAAACACCCTCGTCACAAACGCCGTTGTCCGCGCAGAGAACAACAATGCGGCATTTGTCGGCTTTATTATGTATTTTTCCGGTCATACCGGCAACTCTTACAGATATGTCCTCGAGCAGTCCAAGGCTTCCGGGAGGCTTTGCAAGCTGAGCCTGGCGCTCTTTTGCTTTCGTTATAATTTCTTTGTCAGCAGGGCGCACAGCGGCGCAGGCGCTTTTGATTTTTTCGTTCATAATCTCACTTCCACATAAATATTAAAACAATTATATCACAAATTCCATGGATTTTCTATATGAATAGATTTGGGAAGCGTTAATAGCAAAAACGGACCGATAAAACAGCGTGCTCATTTGAGCACGCTGTTTTATGAAAGATGAAATATTACTCGATAATCAGTTTCTTGAAAATCTTTTTGCCTTTTTTGAGAATTACTTCCCCGTCAAAGGCGCTTCTGTCAATGCTTGCGAAAACGTCGGTAATCTTTTCGTCGTTGACTGCAATTCCGCCCTGCTCAATAAGGCGTTTACCCTCGCCTTTGGATTTTGCGATTTCGGCTTTGATAAGCGCGTCAGTAACAGCGAGCTTTCCGTCAACAAAGTCGGACTCGGCAAAGGAAACGGTGGGCATATGCTCGCTCGAAACGCCGCCGGCAAAGATTGCTCTTGCGGCTTCAAGGGCTTTGTCGGCTTCGGCTTCGCCGTGAACTATTTTGGTTACTTCGTAAGCAAGGCGCTCTTTGTAGGAGTTTATATTGCTTCCCTCGAAATTACGCTCCATTTCCTCGATTTCCTCAACGGGAATAAAGGTGAGGAATTTAAGGCATTTGATAACGTCATCGTCGCCGACGTTTCTCCAGTACTGGAAGAAGTCGTAGGGAGAGGTCTTGTTCGGGTTGAGCCAAACGGCGCCGCCCTCGGTTTTGCCCATCTTCTTACCCTCTTTGGTGGTGAGAAGCTGGAAGGTCATACCCTGTACTTCCTTCTGCTCAAGGCGGCGTACAAGCTCGATACCGCCGATGATGTTGGACCACTGGTCGTCGCCGCCGAGCTCCATAGTGCAGTTGTAGTCGCGGAAGAGCTTAAGGAAGTCGTAGCTTTGCATTATCATGTAGTTGAACTCAAGGAAAGTGAGTCCGCGCTCAAAACGGCTCTTTACACATTCGGCGGTAAGCATTTTGTTTACGGAAAAATGCGGACCGACGTCGCGGAGAAGCTCAATATATCCGAGTTTAAGGAGCCAGTCGCCGTTTCTTGCCACGATACATTTGCTGACGTCCACTATCTGATTCATCTGTTCAAGGAAACGGTCGGCGTTATAGTTGATTTCCTCAACGGTGAGCATTTTTCTCATATCGGTCTTTCCGGTGGGGTCGCCGACCATAGTGGTTCCGGTTCCGAGAAGGAGTATCGGGGTATGTCCCACTTTAATCATACGGTTGATTACCATAAGCTGAAGGAAATGCCCGACGTGAAGGCTGTCGGCGGTGGCGTCGAAACCAATATAAAATACCACCTTTTCATTTTCAAGCTTGCGTTTGATTTCCTCCGGGTGAGTCATCTGGGCAATAAGTCCGCGACGCTCAAGATCTTCATAAATTGTCATTTTAAGTTCCTCCGTTTATTTAAACTTTCTTTTGCAAAATAAAAAAAGCCCTCCGTCGGGAAATCCCGACAGAGGGCGAATAAGCGCGGTACCACCTCTGGTTCGCTGCCAAAAAAGCAGCCTCAGCGAGCACGAAGGGTGCTCAAGCGCTGTAACCGGCGCACCGGACAAAACCTACTGCTGTTTCGGAGTTGCTGCTCCGGAATGTATTCGCCGCCGCTTTGCCCGCTTCCTTACACCAGCCGGAAGCTCTCTTTGCCGCTTAAAGCGGGGCTACTTCTTTCCTTCGTCGCATTTTGCAAATATGTTTGGATTATACCTTATAAATCTCGGTTTGTCAACCTCTTGATGAATCCAAAAGCTCTTTTGCGCTCTTTTTTAGGGCGTCGGTAATATCTCCGCCCATTATTCTTGCGAGCTCGTTCACTCTTCCCTCATCGTCAAGGCTTTCGACGGAGGTAAAAGCGCGGCCGTTTTCAGTACTTTTGGATATGAGCAAATGGGCATCGGCGTAAGCCGCAACCTGCGCAAGGTGGGTGACACAGATTATTTGGCGACCGCGAGAAACCTGTTTCAGCTTTTTGCCGACTTTTTGGGCGGAGGAGCCGGAAATTCCTGTGTCGACCTCATCGAAAATCAAGGTATCGACATTATCTTTATCCGCAAGGACGTTTTTAATGCTGAGCATAATTCTTGAAAGCTCGCCGCCGGAGGCAATTTTAGCAAGTGGCTTAAGCGGTTCCCCGGCGTTCGTCGCAATATAAAATTCGAGGTTGTCACAGCCGGAGTCGGAAAAATCGGTACGCTCAAAATTGACGCTGAAACGAACGCTCGGCATATTGAGATACGAAAGCTCGTCGGCAACCGCAGCTTCAAAAGCTTTAGCCGCGGCAAGGCGCTTTTCTGTGAGTCGCTCGGCTTTCTTTTCCATATCGCTTTGAAGTACGGAAAGCTTTTTATTGAGTTCGTCGAGCGTTTCCTCTGAAAACTCAATACTTTCAAGCTCCGTCACGGCCTTCTGGTAATACTCCATAAGGCTTTCGACGCTCCCGCCGTATTTCCGCTTCAGGCGGAAAATCTGGTCAAGGCGCTTTTCGGTGCGGTTTTGAAGCTCCGGGTCGAAGTCCAGCTCGTCCGCGGCGTTTTTAACGTCGTTTGCGAACTCCTCAAACTCGTAGTACATTTCCTGAAACTTTTCCGAAAGCCCATCAAAGCCGGGAAAATACTCGGAGAGAAGCCCCGCGTTTTTAACGGCGATGGAGAGCCCCTCGAGCGCGCCCTCCATATCGTCGGTACCGTCAAGGGCGGATACGGTTTCGGAAATTAATTCCATAATATTTTCGGAGCTTTTTATGCGCTTGCTGAGGGCAAGAAGGCTTTCCTCCTCCCCTTCCTCAATTGCGGCGTTTTCGATTTCCGCTATCTGATATTTAAGCATATCAATCCGAGCGGCTTTATCGGAATCGTCCATGCTTATTTTTTTAATGGCTCGCTCGGTTTCCCGGTAATTTTTATAGGCTTCTTTATAGGCGGAAAGCTCGTTTTCGGTGTTACCGAAGGAATCTATGTAGCCTATATGAAGCTCTGGATTTTGCAAAACGGCGCTGTCGTGCTGTCCGTGAACATCGATGAGCACGGAGGAAAGCTGTTTGAGCACGCTTGCGGTTGCGGGGCGCATATTGACTTTACAGACGCTTTTTCCTTCGGCGGAAATCTCCCTCGAAACGAGGAGCTCCTCTCCGTCCTCAAGTTCATAACCCAGTTCAGCAAGAAGGCGCTGCGCCTTTTCCGAAATGTCGGTAAAAACGGCGGTTACTACCGCTTTGTTTTCACCTGTTCTAACAAGGTCACGACTTGTCCTGCCGCCGAGTACGGCGTTTATGGAGTCGATAAGAATGGATTTACCGGCGCCGGTTTCACCGGTGAACACGTTAAAACCGTTCTCAAAATCTATCGACGCGCTTTCAATTACGGCGACGTTTTTAATAAAAAGTTGGGAAAGCAACTAAAAAGCACCCTCCTTTTCAAAAAAATCAAATTATCCTATAAGTTTTCTTATGGTTTCGACGAGCGCTACCGCGAGCTTTTCGTCGCGCATCAGCACAAAAATTGTGTCGTCTCCGGCAAGAGTTCCGACGACGCCGTCGTGATTCATTGCGTCGAGCACGGCGCAGGCGGCGTTCGCCATTCCGGTGAAACACTTTATAACTATGATGTTTCCGGCATAGTCAACGCTCTTGGCGGACTGGCTGAAAACGGCGTACTTCGTTCCAATGTCTGCACTGCTGTCGGAAGAAGCGGAGGAATAGCGGTATTTTCCGTCGCCTATCATTGTTTTTACAAGGCGAAGCTCTTTTATGTCGCGGGAAACGGTGGCCTGGGTCACGTCAAAGCCGCTCTCCCGAAGATAGGCAAGGAGATCCTCCTGTGTGGCAATATCTTTTTCGGAAATAAGCTCCAAAATTTTGGAGTGGCGCTTGGTTTTCATTTTGCTGCCTCCTTATCTTCTTCCTATTATTTTCTGGTTAAGGACTTCGTAAAATCCGCGCCCGGAGATATTGACGAAGCGCGCGCATTTTTCCGACGCCCTTACGGTTATTTTTTCGTTTTTCTTGATGCAAAAGACGATTTCACCGTCAACGACTACGTCGAGTTTTCGCTCTCCGCCGCTGAATTCTGAACCGACGCTTATGGTCTTATCGGGAGAAAACACTATAGAACGGCTTATAAGAGAATGGGGACAGACGGGAGTCATAATAATTGCGTTGAGCGTAGTGTCAAGGACAGGTCCGCCTGCGGACATAGAATACGCCGTGGAGCCGTCCGGAGTCGCCATAACGATTCCGTCGGCGCGGTAGCGGCAAACTTCCCTTCCGTTACATTCAACGAAGAGTTCCGTTGTGCGCCCTGGCTGAGTCTTTGTGAGATAAACGTCGTTTATCGCCAAAATAGACTCGTTCCCTTTCTCGATATCGAGCACCATTCGCTTTTCTACTGGACAGCCCTCGTTTACGAGTTTTTCAACGTTTTCAAGATCGCTTTCCTCAAGGTCGGAAAGAAAACCAAGCCTTCCGGCGTTTATTCCGAGAATGGGTTTATCATAGAGGATAGCGCCTTTCGCGGCTCTTAAGATAGTTCCGTCGCCGCCAACGACAAAAACAATATCCGACTCGCGGAAGCCTTCTTCACGTTCAACGTAGCTTACGCCCTCCGACTTTATCAGCTTTTCGGCGAAGGTATCCATAAAGGGCTTAATTTCGCATTTGCGAAGCTCGCCTATCAGCTTTTCGGCGCAGGGCAAAACTGAGGATTTCTTTGGATTTATAATTACGAACGCTTTCGACTTTCCTCTTTCGAGCTTAATAAAATCTCTGCTTTTCAATTTGCCTCCACCCCTTTTTTATCGAGCTCGTCATGTGAAGACTCGACGAGCTTCCTTATTTCTTCGGGCGAAACCGAAAGCCCGGGCTCTTTTCTTGTGAGCACCATAAGATATTCTATGTTGCCCTGCGGTCCTTTGATAGGAGAAAATTCAAGACCGACTATTCCGAACCCGGCGTTTTTCGCGAATCCAACGGCTCTTTCGAGCACTTCAATATGAGTATTGGGGTCCTTGACAACTCCGCGCTTGCCGACCTTGTCCTTTCCCGCCTCAAACTGTGGTTTTACAAGACAGACCATCATTGCGTCGGGAGCAAGGAACTGCCCCAGCACGGGAATAACGAGACCGAGAGAAATAAAGGAAACGTCGATGCTTACGAAATCAACAATGTCGGTAATCTGCTCTTTAGTAATGTACCTTACGTTGGTGCGCTCAAGATTTATTACTCTTTCGTCCTGCCTTAGGCTCCAGGCAAGCTGACCGTAGCCGACGTCTATTGAATAGACCTTTTTTGCTCCGTTTTGCAGCATACAGTCGGTAAAGCCGCCGGTCGAAGCGCCGACGTCCATACAGGTCTTTCCGTCAAGCTTAAAGTCGTAAAGCTCCATAGCTTTCTCGAGCTTCAGCCCGCCGCGGCTAACATATTTGAGACTCTCTCCCCGAAATTCGACTTTATCGGCGGCCGTTACAGGTTCGCCCGCTTTGTCGGCTTTTTGTCCGTTTACGTAAACCTGTCCCGCCATTATTGCCGCTTTTGCCTGCTCGCGGCTTTGGATAATTCCGCGTGAAACGAGTTCGGCGTCAAGACGCTGTTTTTCTGCCATTATAAAGTCTCCTTTCTTATAAGTTCAGTAATGGATTCAGTATCAAGACCGTGTATTTTCATCGCTGTTTCAACTTTCATATGCGGAACGAAGCCGTCCACGCATTTAAATATATATTTGCCGCAAAAGCCGATTTTGTTAAGTTCGCAGCCGAAATGCTCGGCGATGCTTCCGTGCTCAACGGACTCCTCAAAGAAGAACACGTTTTTGTGCTCTGCGGCAATTCTGACGGCTTCCGATTCGATGGGAAAGACTTTTCCGAGCTTGAGGACGGAAGCTCCGGTGATTTCTGCCGCCTCGCAGGCGGAAACAAAAATCCGCCCGAAGCATACTACAAGATTTTCGCTGTTGTTGTCAAAAAAGTCGAAGTCGGAGTACTCTTTGCGGTATTTTTCCGGGACGGCTTTTTCGATGTCGCGGGGATAACGCAAAACCTGTACGCCGTCGGAAGCAAAAGCGGTATTAAGCTCCCTGTCTAGTTCGGCATAGTCGGCGGGACAATAGATTGTGGTTCCGGGAACTGCCGTAAGAATCGGAATATCGAAAATCCCCTGATGGGTCTCGCCGTCTCCGCCCACTATTCCGGCGCGGTCAACCGCCAGAACCACGTGTTTCGGTTCAATGGACGCATCATGTATTATCTGGTCGCAGGAGCGCTGAAGAAAAGTGGAATAAACGGCGAAAACGGGCTTCATTCCCCCGGCGGCAAGCCCGGCGGCGAAGGTCATCGCGTGTTCCTCAGCAATTCCTACGTCAAAAAATCTGTCGCCGTATTTTTCGGCAAAGGTGCGAAGCCCGGTGCCGTCGGTCATTGCGGCAGTTATGGCGCAGACAGAAGCGTCCTTTTCGGCGATTTTGCAAAGACTTTCGCCGAAGGCGTCTGAAAAGGATTTTTGCGGCGGTTTAAGAAGCTCGCCGCTCTCTTTTTCAAAGGGCGCGACGCCGTGGAATTTTGACGGGAGCCTTTCGGCGGGTTCATAGCCCTTGCCTTTTACGGTGTTCACATGCACAAGCACAGGGCATTTAAGACTTTTTGCCCGGCGAAGCGCCCGTATGAGCATAGCGACGTCGTGTCCGTCAACGGGTCCGAGGTAAACGAACCCGAAATGCTCAAAGGTGTTGCTTCCGTAGTAGAAATCTTTAAGGCTTGTTTTGATTGACTTGGCAATTTTGAAAATCCCTTTTCCAATTACGGGTATTTTGAGCATATCTCTTTGTAGACGGTCTTTAAAACGGAAATATCCCTCTTTGGAGCGTATATCCGCAAGGTATTTTGCCATTGCGCCGACGTTCGGTGAGATGCTCATCTCGTTGTCGTTGAGCACGACAACGAGATTTGTTCCGCTTCTTCCGGCGTTATTGAGGGCCTCATATATCATTCCGCCGGAAACTGCGCCATCGCCGACGACGGCAACGACGGAGCTGTAGTCGCCTTTTAGCTTTTTCGCCTCGGCGATTCCGAGGGCGGCGGAAACGGAGGTGCTGGCGTGACCGGCGACAAAAGCGTCGTGCTCACTTTCGGAGCTTTTCGGGAAACCTGAAAGACCGTTTTCGGTGCGTATTCCGGTAATATCCCTTCCTGTTAGGATTTTGTGGGTGTAGCACTGATGTCCGACGTCCCAGACGATTGGCTCCTCGGGTGAATTGAAAACGTAATGGAGAGCGACCGTGAGCTCCACTGCGCCAAGGTTCGAGGCGAGATGTCCTCCGGTTTCTGAAACCTTGTTGATTATCTCAAGGCGAATCTCCCGGCAAAGCTCTTTAAGCTGCTCATTATTAAGTTTTTTAACTCCGTAGGGAAGCTCAATGCTTTCGAGAAGATTTTTATCCATTATTAACTCCGTTCAAGATTTGTAATCAAACTTTCTTTTCCATTCTTGCAGTAAGAAAATCCAAAAGCCCATAGAAAACTTCGGTGCTGTATCCACGTTTGTCAAGTTCAGAAAGGGCGAAGCGCGCGTCGGCGATGGCTTTTTGAGCATCAGCTCTCGTCTTTTCCTCGCCGTGAACCTTGACGTAAGAGTTGAGTTCACAGCTTTCATAGTCGCCGTTAAAGTCAAGAAGGTCGTCAATCATTTGGAACGCCCTTCCGAAGCCGTCGGCGTAGTTTTCGACGAGAGCGCAAAGTTCGTCTTCCGCTCCTGCTGCGGCGCAACCAAGGAGAACTGCGGCTTTTATGAGCGCGGTGGTTTTAAGGGAATGAATAACGCTGAGTTTTTCGGCGGAAACAACCTTTTCCGCCGCCTCAAGGTCCATCACCTGTCCGGCGACCATTCCTCTGTATCCGGCGAATTTTGAGAGTATGGCAATCGCCTTTACAGCCCTTTCGGGGTGTTCAATCGCCGAAGGACTTTCGGAAATCGCGGAAAACGCGTGAGTTAAAAGAGCGTCGCCTGCAAGAAGAGCGTTTGCTTCGCCGAAAGCAATATGGCTCGATGGCTTTCCCCTTCTCATATCGTCGTCATCCATACAGGGAAGGTCGTCGTGGATAAGCGAATATGCCTGTATACACTCGACGCCTATTGCGTAAGGCATAGCTTCGCCGTAGGAACAGCCAAAGGTTTTGGCAAATTCGAGGGTCAAAATCCCCCGAAGCCTTTTTCCCTCAAGAGCCGAGTAGCGCATAAATTTTATTATTTCATCTTCGTTTGAGCACGAAGCAACGAGCTCTGTGCTCATGGCTTCGTCTATAAGTCTTTTATCTTTGTCAATGAAAGAAAACATTTTTCCTCCCAAAAATCAAACTTCTCCGAGCTGTTCGATTTCCTGCTTTGCTTCGTCGAGCTTCTTTTGGCAAAGCTTCGTAAGCTCTATCCCCTCTTTATATAAAGTAAGCGATTCTTCCAGCGAAATTTCGTCGGATTCAAGTTTTTCGTTTATTTCAGCAAGTTTTTTGAGTGCTTCTTCAAATTTAATTTCTTTTTTCAAGGCGAAATTCCCCCTTCTTTTTTATTAATTACCGTAGCGTCGATTTTTCCGTCGGCAAAGAAAAGTTCAAAGCTGTCCCCGATTTGAAGCTGCGATGCGCTTTTGAGCTTTGCTCCGTCCTTTTCCGCACGGCAAACGGAGCGTTTCAATAAGTTTGACGGGCTGTTTACGTCGAGTTTTATAAGTTCCTCGGAAAGAAGCGTCTGTTTTTTGCCGATGCTTTGTTGTACGCAGGAAAGGAGGGATTTCTTATATGCGTTCAGTTTTTCAGCATAATTATCGGCTTTTCTAAATGTCAAGTTTTTAAACTTTACAGCATTGATTCTCTCCAAAGCAGAACTTAAGGTATCTATTTTCCTTTTGAGAGTGCTTTCGAGCCACTCCGCGTTGGAATCCAGCGTTTGCATAAGCTCCTCGGCATTTGGAGCGGCGAGCTCCGCCGCCGCCGACGGAGTCGGCGCCCGGAGATCCGCCACAAAATCACAGATAGAAAAGTCCGTTTCGTGACCGACGGCGGAAATTATGGGAGTTTTGCAGTTATAAACAGCTCTTGCGAGTTCTTCGTCATTGAAAGCCGAAAGGTCGTCGGAACTTCCGCCGCCTCTTCCGATAATAATGAGGTCGGGTTTTACAACCGTGTCCTGCTTTATTACGGCGGCAATAAGCTGCTTCGGGGCTTCCTCCCCCTGTACCGCGACAGGCGTGAGCACGAGCTTTGCGAGCGGCCAGCGCCGCCCGAGCACGTTCATAATATCGTGGATCGCCGCACCTTGGGCGGAAGTTATAACGCCTATCTTTTCCGGGTATTTCGGAAGTGCTTTCTTATGTCCCTCGTCGAAAAGTCCTTCTTTTAAGAGGCGCTCTTTGAGCTGTTCAAAGGCGAGGTGCTTCGCGCCGAGACCATCCGGCTGTATGTCGTAAACATAAAGCTGACATGAGCACGATTTCTGATAGACGGAAAGGTCGCATCTTACTATGACGGACATTCCGTCCGACGGCGTAAACCTCAGCCGATCGGCGTAGCTTCGGAACATCACGCAGGAAATTTCCGAGCTCTCATCCTTTAGCGTAAAATAACAGTGTCCGGAATAATAGTTTCCTCTGAAATCCGTTATTTCTCCGCGTATATATACCCCGGAGAGCTTTTTATTTTCGTCAATATAAGATTTTAGATAGGAGGTTATCTGCGTAACCGTCAAAATATTAAATCCAGCCATAACGGATACCTCCCTTAAAAATTATTTCCTACCGTAAGCGACGGAAGTGAGCACGGCAATTCCGGCGGCGTTGTCGGAGGAAAACTCCGGCTTTGCGAAAATTCCGCCGTATTTTCGCTCAACGGTTTTTCGGATTATTGAATTGGACATAACCCCTCCCGCATAGACAAGAGGGAGCTCACCATACTCGGACAAAAGCTCTTCCGTCATTTTGCAAAGCGCCGCTTCGACGGATTTAAGACAAAACAGAGAAATATCCTCTTGGCTCTCACCGCTTTTGAGCATTGCTTCGCATTTGTTTTCAATTCCCGAAAGGCAGCAGTCCGCGTCCTTCATCGTGGGCTTTATTTTAAACTTCCTGCTGCTCTTTTGAGCAAGCTCATCGAGGTACTTTCCTGCCGGAAAAGGAAGCCCGAGCATCACTCCGACCCTATCCACCGCTTGTCCGGCTTTTAGGTCAAGAGAACCGGCAATTTTTGAGCACCGGATAATCCGCTCCTCGTCCGGTTCAACTAAAAGAGCTTCGGTCGTTCCGCCGGAAAGGTGGAAAGCGATAAATTTTTCATTCAGAAGCTCAAGCTTTCCTGCGGAATAGAGCGCCGCGGCAACGTGACCTTGCTGGTGGGAAAAAGTAAACCTCGGAGCAGAAACCGCAGAAGCCACGCACCGGGAAACCATATCGCCCACGAGAAAGCAAGGCATATACGAGCCGTCAATGTCCCTAGGCCTTGTGGAAACGCCCGCGGCTTCAATTTTTCCGTCATGCTCGGCAAACACTTCTTCGACAATATCCCCGAGCTGTTTTACGTGGGAAAACACAGCGTCGGACTGGCGAAGCCCGAGTTCCCCTTCTTTTACAGGGAGCAGCTTTTTCCTCTGGTAAATCTCCCCCGTTTCGGCGTCGTAAAGCGCCGCGGAGGTTGTGTAATTGCTTGTATCAATCCCCAGAAACACACTCATCGCAGCTTTCCGTTTTCTTTTTGTAAACTGCGCCGAGAACGCCGTTTACAAAACCGGGGTCCTCGTCCCCGCCGTAGGTTTTAGCAAGCTCAATGGCTTCGTTTATGGAAACGCTTGCGGGAATATCGTCAAAATAATAGATTTCGCAAACGGCGATACGAAGAATAGCAAGAGCAGCTTTCGCCATTCTTCCGGGTTTCCAGTGAGTGGAACAGCTTGCGATTTTTTCGTCGATTTCGTCGCGTTTGTCAATGGTCATTCTCGCAAGCTCTTTCGCGAAAGAACCGTCCTCGAGCACGAGGTCCCGATCCTCCGCCGCGTTCTCGAGAATGTAATCGAGTCCTTCGCTGTGAAAGCTGCTTTCAAAGACGATTGCAAAAGCCTGTTCTCTTTCTTCTTTTCTTGTCATTTTTAACCCTCCAATAAAAAACCTCCCCAGTTTTTACCGAGGAGGGAAAACTCGCTTTAAAATTTTCAAACTGCTTTTATTATTATAAAATATTATACCACTTATAATTGTATTTACAAGAGAAAAGAATAAATTTTATGCAGAAATATTGTAAATATACATTTTTACAAAAGAAAAAGCGCCGCTGAATTTTGTTCAGCGACGCCTTTATTTTGCTGTTTTATCCGTTGACCTCAACGATTGAGATATTTTCGACCGGAACGGAAGTTTCCTGTACGATTGCTTCTTTAATGAGCGCAGCTTCGGTAGCGAGAAGCCCGTCGGTTTCTACCATTACGTCGGCGTATTCCCCGGAGATATAGACTATGCAGTCATTGAAGCCCTTTGCCTTTATCATGGATTCAATTTTGTTTTCAAGCTCCATATTGGCGGTTATTTCTTCGGCTTTTTGGGAAAGAGAAGCCATCTGATCCTCCGTCGCATCCGCCGCTACAAGATTCTGTATCGTCTGTACCGCTTCGTCTCTCGACTGCTGTCTCGAGATCCTGGCTTCGCTGAAATAGGAAGCAACGTCCGAAACCTCCCCGGCGTTTTTATTTTCTTCGCCCACAAGGATTGAGTCGCCGTAATTTTTGTCGGCAGCGATGAGCCCGTCAAGGTCGCCCACGGAGTAAAGATAATTTATGTATACCGCCGCGGCAAGCATAAGTACGAGCGACGCCATTGCGATATGTTTTTTCTTTAAATTGAAGCTGAATTTGCGCTTCTTTATATCTTTGGCAAACCCAAAAATACCTTTTTTCTCTGTTTTCTCCTCGATTTCCGGAAGCTCAACGCTTTCGTAGTTGCTGATACTGGTCATATATTCTTCCTCCTCATAAGTTTATATTAAGCCATTTTGGAAACACTTACCTGGCTTGACGGAACGCCGAGCACGGCGCAAACCGCATCTATAATTTTTTCGGTTACCGTGGCATTATCCCCTCCCTCGCAAACGACCAGCACACCGCGGATCTTTGCTTCGTTAACTTTTATGATAAGCGGCTCTTCGCCGTTTTCTCCGTCAATAATCGCAAAATTTGCTTCGGTATCGTTTCGTCTTTCGGTCTCGTTTTCGTAGCTGTCGCTTGAGATTTCGGCGGCGTAGTAAAATTCTTTGGAAGAATCCAAAGTGAGCATAACCGAAGTTTTTCCTGCCCCTTCAATTTTTGAAAGCATCTCCTCGAGCCGCCTTTCGAGCTGTTCCTCCCTTTCGTAGGACAGATAGACGCCGTCCTCCGCCTGTTTTATTTCCTGATTTTTTCCGCCTTCGGGAAGGACCTCTGACAAAAAAATAAGCGCTATTCCTATAAGACCTAAAATAAGCACGAATTTGCTAATTTTATTTTTGTCCTTGCCGTCAAAAAGATTTTTGAACTTCGTACTTAAATTTTTTAAAGCATCCATATCAAAAACTTTCTCCCAAAATTTCTACATCCGGAATAAGTCCGGTTTCGTTTCCTATTTTCTCTTTTAACGATTCGGAAATATCGGAATAGGCGGTGATACGAAACTCAATAATTTCTATGCCGCCGCTTTCCAAAATATTAACCCGAACCGAAATATTGCTATATTCAATATTCTCCTGCCGCAGTATTTCCTTTGTATTTGAGCGGATTTCGTCCTCTATCGTTCTTGCGGCGGACTCATATAAGCGATTTTCGGTGTTGTCTTTCTCTCTATATTCATAGTCAAAAGAGTTTAGAATATTTTTTTCGTTAAAAAGATTCATATTTAAAAGCGGAGAAATAAGACAGCAAAGAAAAAACACGCAAAAAACGCTTTTGAATATCTTTTGTGTGCTCCCTTCGGGCAAAATAATGTTCATTATCGCTCCGCAAATTGAAGCGGAGCAGATTGAAAAGGTCCAGCTTTTGATTTCGTCCATTAACCTATTGCACCTCCAGCCATAAGCATTATTGCTACGGAAAAAATAAACATTGCTCCCGTTGTGATGATAAGGGCGAGCATTATCCCCATCACCGATGAGGACGAAGTAAGAAGCGACGAAAGGGTTTTGTTGCCGCAAAGCTCTCCCACGGCCGCTCCGGCGGCAAGGCATATTTTCCAGGACAAAAGGCTTATAAGCGCCGGAATAAAAATCGCAGCAGTAACTATGATTGCGTAAGCTCCGAGTATGTTTTTTGTCATAAGTAGACAGCCTTTCATCGCCGCGAGAGCGTCAGAAATTGTTCCGCCAACCACCGGAACGGAGCTTCCGACGATAAATTTAGCCGCCTTATACCCAACGCCGTCCGCAGAAGCGGACACGATTGAGCCGAGCCCCATTACTCCGGAAAAAAGCGCCATTGTTCCGCTCAGCACCCAAACGGCAAAGTTTTTTACGCATTTTGATATTCCGCCGATGTCAACGGGCGAAGCGATTCCGGCGACGCAAATCGCAAGATAAATACAGATAAGCGGCGTAACAATTTGCCCAGCTATTCTCGATACGGCGGTCACCGCTCCGAGCATAAGCGTTCTGTAACCCATTCCGGAGGAAACGTATCCCGAAGCGGTTATTACCGAGGAATAAACCGGAACAAACGCCAGCATAAAGTCTGAACACTCCTCAATAACCCTTGCGGCCGATGAAATCACTTCTTTCATAGGGAAAACTACGCTTACCGCAACAGTAATGGTACAGACGGTATTGTAAACCGTTCCTGTTTTGCCGACGCTTTCACCGAGGCTATGTACGAGCGTACAAAGAATTCCTGCGACCATAACCGTTATTACCGCGTAAAAGGGCTGCTTTATTTTTTCTGCAAGACTTTCGACTATGAGCGCAAAAACGTCTTTAAAGGAAAGCGAAGCGAGCGAATCGGCGTCTATGTCGTCTATTCCTATTTTCTCAAGTAGTTTTGCGGCTTCCTCCGGAACGGCGTTGCCGATGCCGCTTTCAGCCGCTATTTCAAGCTGTTCATCGACACTTTCTTGGTAGTAAGAGCCGGAAAGAAAAATAGCCGAAGAAAGGATTAAAATACAAATCAGTAGTTTTTTCATCGCATCTCCGTAAGCGCTTTTACGATTGACATTATTTCCGAAAAAAGAGGCATCGCGATAGCAAGGATTATAATTTTCCCGGCCATATCGATTTTTGTGGATATTGAGCCCTGACCGCAGTCTTTACAGGTTTCGGAGGTTATTTTAGTTATCATACATACCCCAAGACAGCGCAGCATTATTTTGTAGTGCTCATTGCTTATCCCGGCAAGAGAAACGAACTCTTCGACGCTTCCGATAATGTCTCCGAGCTTAAACATTACGAATATGAGAATCGTGGCGCCCGCCGCAAGGGATACTCCGAAAGCGTATTCGGGCTTGTACTGCTTTAAAAGGACAGCCGCACCGGTCGCAATTACGGCAATTCCCGCCGCCGTTATAATTTCATTCATAGCCCGAACACCGACTTTACAGTGTCAAAAAGGTTGCTTATTTCGCTGATGAGCATCATGAGCACCACTATTAGCCCCGCAAGGGTCGTCATCATAGCCTGCTCCTCTCTTCCGGAGCGTATGAGCACCTGGTTGAGCACCGCAACGATTATTCCTATTGCGGCAATTTTAAAAATCATATCCACATCCATTGTTTTTCTCCAATCAAATCAGAATTACGGCGGCTAAAAGCCCCGCGAGGATTCCGGAGGACCGGGAAAGCTTTGCCTTCTGGCTGTAAACGGGAAAGGCGGCGGCGTAGCGCTTTCGCAAATTTTCCCGGCAATATTTTATCTTATCTATCTGTTCTTCCGCCGAGCATTTTCCGAGGATACTTATAGCTTCAAGAAGCGATGAAACGGCTGTTTCATCTTTGCAAAAATTTGATTTCAGCGCGTCCTGCTTGCTTGCCGCAAGAGAGCCGCGGCGAAAACCGCCTTTTAAGATATTTACAAATTTTACTGTTTCCTCGTCTCCGGATTTCGCCGCACTTTCGAGCATTTCACTTACGGAAAGCCTTCCGCCTTCAAGTCCGATAAGAAGAATATTAAGAAAGTTTTCCGCCCGTTTTATGCTTTTGAGCACGGAAAGATAGTTTTCTCCGATGATTGCTCCCGCAGCGGAGAGGGATACAAAAATAAAAACAATACCTATTATTTTCATTTTATAAGCTCCTCTGCCCGTAAGATTTTTTGTACCGAACAGCTTTTATCCATAAAGACGACCCATTTGAAAATCCCGGCTTCGACGGTTTCAATAAAGCTTTTCTTTTTTATAAGCTCGTCCTCGCCGAAGGCGTGCATACTTGCCGCCATAATAACCCCGCTTTTCATAGCGTAAAGGCTCGCGAAAACGTCCTCATCCCCGCCGAACTCATCGCATACAATAATGTCCGGTGCCATCGAGCGAACGGCGCTTATTATCCCGTCGCTTTTAATGTAGCCGTTTAGGACCGTTGTGGTGCTTCCGACGTCAAAGCTCGGAACGCCGTGATAAACTCCCGCTATTTCCATACGCTCGTCCACTATATTTACGTGACAGCGCGTTCCGAGACTGCCGTTTCCCGCCTGCCTTGCAAAGTCCCTAAGTATAGTCGTTTTTCCGGAGCACGGCGGTCCCGCAATCAAAACCCCTCCGATGTTATCTCTTATGGCTTCGCAAACAGGGTCGGCGGCGCCGAAAATCTCGTGCGAAACACGAACATTAAGAGCGGAAATATCCTTTACGTTTATGATTTTTCCTTGGTCATATACGGCGGTGCCGCAAATTCCGACGCGGTTTCCGCCCTCAACCGTTATAAATCCTTCGCAGATTTCATTTCGATAAGTATGTACCGAATATTCACAGACAGCCGCAAAAATTTCCTGTATATTCTTAAAAGAAAGACTTTGCTTCTTTGAAAATTCGCCGCAGTCCCTGCCGTTTTTGCCTATAAAACGCATTTTGTCCCGGTGAACCACTTGTATCGGTCTTTCCGCAGTAAGGCGTATTTCACGGATTTTTTCCGTTTCCGGCTCGCTTACGAGCGCTAAAGCGCTTTGAACGGTTTGTCCGAGATGGGAAAGCAGGATTTCAAAATTCATTTTTTCATCGCGCAAGGTTTTCACCTCCTGACAGTGAAATATTATGAGGGGCTGTCCAAAAATATTCCGAAAAAAATACCGCAGGAAAACCCTGCGGTATTTTTTGCTTATTCAATTATTTTTCGAGCATAGCGAGAAACTCATCCTGGCTTATTATTTTTACTCCAAGACTTTGGGCTTTTGTGAGCTTGCTTCCGGCTTCCTCCCCGGCGAGCACGTAGCTCGTTTTCTTCGAAACGGAAGACGAAACCTTTCCGCCGTTGGCGGTTATTAGGTCAGAAGCCTCGTTTCTAGTCATATCCGGAAGCGTTCCGGTGAGGACAAAGGTAAGACCTTCAAAGAGACTTGACGAAACCTTTTTTTCTTCGGTCATCACTATTCCGTACTCTTTAAATCTCTCAATGAGTTTTTGGGACTGCGGAAGCGCGAAGTAATCAACTACTGCCTTTGCCATAATTTCGCCAAATCCCTCGATGGCGGAAATTTCCTCCATCGGAGCCGCCATAAGAGCGTCGATATTTTCGAACTCCTGGGCGAGAATATCAGCGGTTTTCTTTCCGATGTTCCTTATTCCGAGGGCGTAAATAAATCTTGCCAGACCGGCGCTTTTTGATTTTTCAATGGAAGCGATGAGATTTGCGGCAGATTTTTTGCCCATTCGCTCCTCGGAAGCTATTTCTTCCGCGTTTAAGCAGTAGATGTCCGGGGCTGATTTAATTGCGCCCTTATCAACGAGAAGCGTCAGCACGGCGGGACCCATTCCGTCTATGTCCATAGCGTCGCGGCTTGCGAAATGTATGAGGTTTCGCAGAAGCTGCGCAGGACAGTCCGGATTCGGACAGCGCAGAACCGCCTCGTCCTCCTCTCTGATGGCTTTTGTGCCGCAGGCAGGACAGAACTCCGGGAGCTTAAACGTGCCCGTATTCGGTCCCTTGGACGAGAGAGCAACGACCTCAGGAATTATCTCCCCCGCTTTGCGGACGATTATTTTGTCCCCGATATTTATATCTTTTGAGTCGATGAAATCCTGGTTATGGAGCACAGCCCTTGAAACGCTGGTGCCGGCGAGCTGGATAGGCTCAAAAACGGCAGTCGGCGTAAGGGCGCCGGTCCTTCCGACTTGCACCTCAATATTTAAAAGGGTGGTTTCCTTTTCCTCCGGGGGGTATTTAAACGCCACCGCCCATTTGGGATATTTCGCGGTAGCGCCGAGAAGCTCCCTGTCCGAAAGGCTGTTCACCTTTATTACCGCGCCGTCGATATCGAAAGTGTATTTTTCGCGGTTTTCGCCGATGAATTTGATATTTTCGACAGCGTCGTGTATATCTCTGTACCGGTTATAGGAAACCGATACAGGAAAACCGAGACTTTTGATGAAATCAAGGGTCTCGCTATGGCTCGAAAATTCCCGTCCCTCGCATTGCTGAATATTAAATATAAATATATCGAGCCCGCGCTTGGCGCTTATTTTGGCATCTTTTTGTCGGAGAGAGCCCGCCGCGGCGTTCCTCGGGTTTTTAAACGGCTTTTCGCCGGAAAGCTCCTGCGCTTCGACGAGCTTTTTAAACGTATCTTTCGAGATATAGACCTCTCCACGAAGTTCAAGGTACGAAATATCCGAGCAGTCGATTTTTTTCGGAATTGACGCAATGGTCATAAGGTTATGGGTTACGTCCTCGCCAACAAAGCCGTCGCCCCGGGTCGAGCCCCTTACAAGCATTCCGTTTCGGTACTCAAGGGACACGGAAAGACCGTCAATTTTCGGTTCGACGACATATTCCGGATTTTCAATTACCGAGCGGACCCTCGCGTCGAAATCGTAAAGCTCCTCGAAACTGAATACGTCCTGAAGGCTCCCCATCTGGACCGCGTGCGGCACCGGGTCAAATTTAAACGACGCGACGCCGCCGACCTTTTGGGTCGGCGAATCCGGAGTTTTTAAATCCGGGTATTCATTCTCAAGGTCGAGCAGTTCGTGGTATAAAAGGTCATATTCGTAGTCGTCAAGCTCCGGGCTGTCAAGGTCATAATATAGCCTGCTGTGGTACCTTACAAGGTCCCGAAGCTCCCTTATTCTTTTTTCGGCGGTATCTCGTTCCATCGTAAACCTCCGCTCAATAAATTTCTTTTTTATTATATCACTTTTTCCTTCGTAAATAAATAAAATATGGTATAAATCTTTTTCGGAGATAGCGATATGAAAATTCGTTTTCGGTGGAGATATATCTTTTTTCTTGCTGTAATACTGCTTCTTGCTTTAATTTTGGAATCCGCAGTGCGCCCGCTTATAAAATCCGTCGCCAAATATCAAGCGTCGATAAAAGCTGCGGAAATCGTCAATGAAGCTATCCTTTCGGAGCTCGAAACAAGCGGAGAAATAATAAAAAGCGCCATTCGTATAAACTGTTCCGAGGACGGAAAAGTGCAGTCCGTCGTCGCCGACAGCTACGTTTTCAGCTTTGTAAAGGAGCATATTTCAAAAAGCCTTATTTCCTCGTTTTCTTCCGCAAACAACTGCAAAACAGAAATACCCTTAGGCGTTTTTTCCGGAGTGGCATTGTTTTCCGGAGTCGGTCCCGGCGTTCCGATAGAAATATCTCTTGTCGGAGCTCCCCAGTCGGAAATAAAGGGCGACCTTGTAACAACCGGAATAAACCAAAATATATACAGGGTCGTTCTTGAGTACAGCGTCGATATAACCGCCCTTATCCCCTTTTATTCCGTTACCGCCGATGTTTCCGACGAAATCGTTCTTGCCGAAATTATTTTCACCGGGGATATTCCCGAGGTTGTTGTAAATAAATAGGGCGCCAAATAACTTGGCGCCCATCAAATTTATTCTCTGTTGATTACGGTAAACTGCATACTCTCGAGCACGTCGAGGGCTTCCTCGTTGAGCTTCGGGTCGTTGCTTCCGACGCATTTCGCGTCAATTATAATTTCCGCCTCCGGCTGGGAGGTTTTGAGAAGCACGGCGTTAGCCATAACGCAGATATTGGTGACAACTCCGCAGATTTCGATTTGGTCATAGCCTCTGTTGAGCGCCATCATCGCAAGGTCAAAGCTTCCGAAGGTGTGTTTTCCGATGGTCATTGCGTCCTTGCAGGCTTCGCCGGTCTTGCCGTAGAGCTTCCAGCCCTCGGTTCCGTTCTGACAATGAACTACAGGGAGCTTTCTTCCCTCCTGCATTTCAAGATAGGCGGGGCCGTGGGTGTCCATTGTATAAATAATGTCAGCGCCCTCGGCCCTGTATGCCTCGACCTTTGCGGCGATTGGCTCGTCGAGGAGCTCCGCACCTTTGAAGCCAAGGCTTCCGGTGACGAAGTCATTTTGATAGTCCACAACTACAAGTAGTTTTTTCACTGTTATTCCTCCTTTTGTTTGCCGAGAAAATGCTCAACGGCATATATGTAATCTTTTGCGTTATTCTTGACAATAAAATGGTTCCCGAGTACAAAGACAAGCTCGCTGTCTGGAATTGTTTTTTGAATGTACCGGGATTCCTTTTCTTTAATCAAATCGTTTGTTCCGACCAAAACGAGCGTCGGAGCGGAGATGTTCTCAAGCTCCTCCCTTGTAATATTCGGCTCGTCGAGCATCAGCTTCATAAGCATTTTCTTGTGTATGTATTTTTGCGAAAATGCGGACATAAACGAATACCATAGATAACTCATTCTTATTGCGGCGTGAGCTGCGAATTTCATTCCCGACGGCTTTGTGTTGGCGCCGTTTGCAATGAGTTTTATTACCCGTTCGGGATATTTAGAAGCAAAAATCAAGGCTATATTTCCTCCGTCGCTGAAGCCGAGAATATTCGCTTTATCTATCCCGTGCCCGTCCATAAAATCCTTAAGATCCTCGGCGAACTGGTAAAGCGAAAAGGGCTCGTCCCCCATCGGAGAATTTCCGTGACCGCGGGTATCAATTGCGATAACCCGGTATTCCTTTGAAAAATAGCTTATTTCTTTTTCAAAAACCGAGCTGTCCTCGCCGTTTCCGTGGAGCATTATTAAAGGCTCTCCCTCGCCTTTTTCTATATAATAAAGTTCAATATCCATTTGAATCTCCGTTACCCGTCGAGCTCACCGCAGAGGTCGACCTCCATAAGTTCTTTAATTTTTTCCACCGAATACCCGCAGCTGAAAAGGTAATAAAGCTTAGCGACGGCAGCTTCAGTAGTCATATTTTTTCCGCTCACCGCGCCTTTAAGGCTGCCGCTGGCGGCATAGGTTCCGATGCTTACATTGCCCGTCGGGCACTGCGAACAGGCGACCACAACCGCTCCGTTGTCGTGCGCTTTCGCTATTATATTTTTAAGCGCGCCGCAGTAATTGGGGACGTTTCCGGCGCCGAAAGCTTCGAGCACAACTCCCCGGAGCTTTTCGGTTATTATTGATTCAAAAAGCTCAATCTGTATTCCCGGGAAAATTTTGAGCACACCCACGGGTTCTTCGT
This sequence comes from Oscillospiraceae bacterium, assembly GCA_016296485.1. GTDB lineage: Bacteria > Bacillota > Clostridia > Oscillospirales > Ruminococcaceae > UMGS1668. The sequence goes on along the minus strand of JAEDJF010000001.1, from coordinate 29,323 downwards.
CAAGCTCCTTGAGCACCAAGGGTTTATCGCTCTTTTTCATAAGCACAGAGTCGCGGTATTTTATATCTATTCCCGCTTCCGCAATCCTCGGGTAGTTTGGCGAATCGAAAGCAATCAAGCTGTCTGCGGACATTTTTATCGCGCGGTTTCCGCGAAGGAGCTTTCCCGCAAAATAAAGACAAACCTCAAACACCTTTCCGGAAGCTGCGATGAGCATGGACGATATGAGGTTGTCCTTTGCGTCGCTCCTTATTTCACAAAGAGGTATCTGCGAACCGGTAAGAACTACGGGCTTCGGAAGGTTTTGCAGTATGAACGAAAGCGCCGAAGCGGTATATGCCATGGTATCCGTTCCATGAAGCACCACAAAACCGTCGTAAAGGTCCATTTTTTCATATATGGTTCTTCCGATTTTGTTCCACTCGTTTACCGTAACGTCCGACGAGTCCAAAAGAGGCGAAAACTCAATAACGTCATAATCCGGTAGCTCCGGAGATGAAAAATCGCTTATTCTCGCCATTATATCGGCAAAGGGTTCTTTTCCGGGCTCGTAACCGTTTTCCGTGCGCTCCATTCCTATGGTACCGCCGGTGTAAATAATGCAAATCCGTTTCATTTCGTCCTCCGCATTATATGATATATAATAATATTATCACATATTTTCGCCGCGGTAAACATATTTATATTCGGAAATTCGCTTTTTCGACGAAATATCTTTTTCGCCGTCGAAAATGAATCCCCTTTTTTCATAGAACTTGATTGCGTTGAGATTGGTTTCTAGCACCGTTAACCAAGGCTTTTCGCAAAGCTTAATCGCGTACTCAAGAAGCTCGCTTCCACAGCCTTTTCCCTGTTCGTTCGGAAGAACGTATAAAAGACAGATTTCATCGTTCGGGGCAATACCGACTATGCCCAGCGGTTTATTTTCAGAGCAGTTCAGATAGATTTTACACCCGCCGTTCAGCTTTTGGCGAAGATAGGCTTCCATGTATTCAAGATCGTGCTTTTCAATAAATTCTTTTGAACATATGTCTTTGTGCGAATCTTTCCAGGAAAGCATATATACCTCTGCCGCAGCGCTTAAGTTTGTTTCATCTACACGCACTATCATTCTGCGCACCTCTTGCTTTTTGATAAAAAAATAAGCATCACGCAACTGTGATGCTTATTTCTGGAGGCGACAACCAGATTCGGACTGGTGAATCGAGGTTTTGCAGACCTCTGCCTTACCTCTTGGCTATGTCGCCATATACTATTTACGCCCCAAACATATGTATTTGGGGCGTAAATCTGGAGCGGGTTACGAGGCTTGAACTCGCTACCTCGACCTTGGCAAGGTCGCGCTCTGCCAGATGAGCTAAACCCGCAAGTGGTGCCTTCGGTCGGAATCGAACCAACGACACGGGGATTTTCAGTCCCCTGCTCTACCAACTGAGCTACAAAGGCATATCGCCGTTTCGTTCGGCGACGTTTGATATTATACTATGTATTTTCAAAAATGTCAACCACTAAAATAGAATTTTTTATCTCTTTTTGTAAGAAAAATTTTTCAGTTGATAATACAGTACTCGGCAATGGTCTTTACGGTCTTTTCTCCAATTCCGTCAATGGCTAAAAGGTCGCTGAATTCCACAATAGTTCCCTGTTCTTCACGAAAATCTATAATTTTCTGTGCAGTAACAGGACCGATTCCCGGAATTTTCTGAAGTTCATCAAATGTGGCGGTATTGATTTTAATTGGTAAAATTTCTTCGTTATCCGATGAACCATATGAGTTTTCGTAGGAAGATATGCCTTTTTCGCTCGTTTCCGGAGTAAAAACTGGCTCCTCAAACCTCGGAGCGTTGATGATATTTACGGAAACCACGGCTATAACCAAAACAAAGCACAAAATGAGCATAATGACAAGGACTTTGTCATCGGAGCTGTCTTTTATTTTAGCCTTAATATCGGAACTTTCCCGCTGTTCACTCATACATTTCCTCCAAAAAGCCTATTAGATGTGCAATGGCGTTTTCTTCGCAGGACGGCAAAACAATGTCCGCCGCTTTCTTTACAACGTCCTGGGCGTTATCGACGGCTGCTCCAAGCCCTGCGATACGAATCATTTCGATGTCGTTTTCAAAATCGCCCACCGCAACGGAATTTTCAAGGGGAATACCTGCTATTTCGCAAAGCTTCTCAAGAGCTTTGCCTTTGGAGTTCTCCAAAGGCAGCATCTCGAGGAAAAACTCGCTGGACTGAATAAGCAAAACGTCGCCGCCGCAGACAGATTCGGCGTATTGCCTCAGCTCGTTCATATCTCCCGGGTCGCAGCAGATTATAAATTTGTATACGTTATCGGGAATGTCTTCGTACTCGCTGTCAAAATAATTGAGCTCGTCCTCGGGAATATACTTTTTGAGTACGTTTCCGGAAGTCATAAGGTTGACGGCTTTTTCTGCGGCAAAATGGCAGTCGCAGAAAGGAAACTTTCGTGTAATCTCTCTACAGTATTTTTTAGCGTTTGGAGAGAGATAGTTCGGCTCAAGAATTTTTTTCTTTTCCCAGTCGTAGAGATAACCGCCGTTTATATGTATTGACGGCGCGTTTATCGGGATTCCGGTCAAAACCTTGCCCGTTACGTCAATTGCGCGGCCGGTAGATACTGTAAAGTGTCCTCCCTTGTCAATAAATCTTTTGATTGCGGCGAGGTTTTCTTTGGATATACCGAGTTTTTCCCGTAACAAAGTTCCGTCAATATCAGTAACGATAAGTATATCGGAAAGCTTTTCTATCATCAGATTTCCTCCAATTTGCTCTCAAAAGCGGTGAAATATTCGGGAAGCGGAGCGGTAAATTCCATATATTCTCCGGTTCTCGGGTGAACGAAACCAAGGGTCCCGGCGTGAAGGCATTGTCCGTTAAGCTGGCTTATTACGTTTTTAGGTCCATATACGGAGTCTCCGGCAACCGGGTGACCGATATACGTCATATGAACGCGAATCTGGTGCGTGCGCCCGGTTCGCAGTTTACACATAACGTGGGTAAAACCAACGTAGCGCTTGACGACCGAAAAATGCGTCTGCGCGCTTCTTCCGCCGTCAACGACCGCCATCTTTTTGCGGTCCTTCGTGCTTCTTCCGATGGGCGCGTCAACATCTCCCTCGTCCGGGAGGTTCGTGCCGTAAACTATCGTATGATAAATCCTGTTGAGGCTGTGCTCTTTGATTTGCTCCGCAAGGTGCACGTGGGCAAAATCGTTTTTTGCCACGAGCAGGAGACCGCTGGTGTCCTTATCAATGCGGTGGACAATACCCGGTCTTAAAACGCCGTTGATGCCGGAAAGGCTGCCCTTGCAGTGCCACAAAAGCGCGTTTACTAATGTTCCGTTATGGTTTCCCGGCGCCGGGTGAACAACCATTCCCTTCGGCTTATAAACCACGAGCAGGTCGTCGTCCTCATAATAAATCTCAAGAGGGATATTCTCCGCCTCAACGTCAAGGGAAACGGCGTCCGGAACTATTACCGAAACGTCCTCCCCTGCTTTGAGCACGCGGCTTTTCGGCACGGGTTTTCCGTCTATCTCGACGTTATTTACCGAAATCAGCTTTTGAAGCGCGGACCTCGTAAGATAGTCTATACTTTCGGCAAGGAATTTATCTACCCTTGTTCCTTCTGCTTCCTCGGGAACGGTAACAACTATTTTATTCATTACTATCTTCCCTGCTGAACAGTTTTTCAAGATCCTTATCTATCTCATTGAGTGCCTGCTGTTTTTTGTCCTTTTCAGTTTTTTCTTTCTTTTCGGACAAGAACACGGCGACGCAGAGCAAAACCGCCCCAATGGTGATACACATATCGGCTATATTGAAAATCGCAAAATTGATGATTCTTACGTCAATAAAATCGACAACGTAGCCGAGACTTATCCTGTCAATGAGGTTTCCGATGCCGCCGGACATAATGAGCGAAAGCGAAAGCAGTTCGAGCTTTCCCGTGACCTTTCCGGAAAGGAAAAACGCCAGCACGACTATCAGCATTACGGCTGTGACGGCGACCAAAAGCCAACGGTTGTCTTCAAACATACTGAAAGCTACGCCGGTATTTTCCACGTACTTAAAATAAAGCACGTTTTCAATAACGGGAATTTCGCCTTTTACAAGAACTTCCGAAGCCCAGTTTTTTACCATCTGGTCCACGGCAATGAGCAGCGCGGCAATTATGGTTGTAATTATCTGAAACATTTTGCCTCCAAAAAACTACGGGCAGAACTCAAAAGAATCCCGCCCGTATCGTTTAATAAAATCAGCCGACAATTTCAGCGCAGCGCGCGCAAAGGGTCGGGTGTTCGGCACATTTGCCGACAGTGTCGTTATGCGTCCAGCAGCGCTCGCATTTTTGTCCGGGAGCTACCTCGACTTTGACTTCAACGCCGTCAAATTCGGATTTTTCCACTTCGACGGCGGAAACGATGAACGCAGCGACAAGCTCGCCTTCAACGGATTTAGTAAAGTCGTAGCAATCCCTTCCGCATTTGAGAGTTACTTTTGCCTCAAGAGATTTACCGATGAGCTTCTGAGCGCGAGCTTCCTCAAGCGCTTTGTTGACTACGTCGCGAAGCTCGTCGATTTTCTCCCATCTCTCCATAAACTCCTCGTCAGCAACAACGCCGCTCTTTTCAGGCATCTGATTGAAGAATACGGAAGCTGCGTCGTCCTTGGAGGAACGGGGAAGGTATCCCCAAATTTCCTCGGCGGTGAAAGAAATGACCGGAGCAAGGTAAAGAGTCATTGTGCGGAGAATATTGTAGATAACAGTCTGTGCGGCGCGTCTGCTCTCGCTGTCAGCCTTTTCGACGTAGAGCCTGTCTTTAAGAATATCAAGATAGAAGTTGGAAAGGTCTATGGTGCAGAAATCGCGCATAGTGGAATAAACGATGTGGAAATCAAATTTATCATATGCGGCTTTGCATTTGTCGATGACTTCGTCAAGTCTTGCAAGAGCCCATTTGTCGATTCCGTCGATTTTGTCCACAGAAACAGAATCCTTGTCCGGGTCAAAATCGTTGAGGTTAGAGAGAATGAACCTTGCGGTGTTTCTTATCTTGCGGTAAACGTCGGAAAGCTGCTTAAGAATATCGGGAGAAATTCTTATATCGGCGTGATAGTCGGAGGACGCTACCCAAATTCTCAAAATATCCGCGCCGAACTTGTCGGTGACTTCGTCCGGGGACATTCCGTTGCCGAGAGATTTGTGCATAGCCTTGCCTTCGCCGTCAACGACCCAGCCGTGAGTGCAAACGGCGTTATAAGGAGCTCTTCCCTTAGCGGCTACGGAGGTCAGGAGCGAGGACTGGAACCAGCCGCGATACTGGTCGGCGCCCTCAAGATAAAGGTCCACAGGCCATTTAAGACCGTGCTCCTCGTTGCATACAGCAGCGTGGGATACACCGGAGTCAAACCAGACGTCCATTATATCCATTTCTTTAGTAAATTCGCCGCAGCCGCACTCGCATTTGAAGCCTTCGGGAAGAATCTCGCTTGCTTCGTATTTATACCAGGCGTCGCTTCCCTCTTTTTCATAAAGATCGGCGATAGCTTTTACTGTTTGCTCATTGATAATCGCCTTGCCGCAGTCTTTGCAGTAGAAAATCGGAATCGGAACGCCCCAGGTGCGCTGGCGGCTGATGCACCAGTCGCTGCGGTCCTTGACCATTCCTTTAATGCGGTCTCCGCCCCATTCGGGAATCCACTGTACGTCATCAATGGCTTCGCAGGCTTCGTCCTTAAATCCGTCAACGGAGCAGAACCACTGCTCAGTTGCGCGGAAAAGAATCGGGGATTTGCATCTCCAGCAGTGAGGATACTGGTGGATTATCTTCTCAACGGCAAAAAGAGCGTTGAGCTCGGTGAGCTTTTTGAGGATAGCTTTGTTTGCGTCGTCGGTGGAAAGACCGCAGAACTCCCCTGCTTCCTCGGTGAGCTTGCCGTCGCCGTCAACGGGAACGATAATCGGTATTTCGGGATAGTTGTTTACACAGACCTCGAAGTCCTCTACGCCGTGTCCGGGAGCTGTGTGTACGCAGCCGGTACCGCTTTCGAGAGTTACGTGGTCGCCGACGATTATAGGGCTTACCCTGTCGATGAAAGGATGACGGTAAGTGATATATTCGAGCTCCTTGCCCTTGAGGCTGTTTTCGGAAACGCTGTATTCGGTGATGCCTGCGGCTTTCATTGCGCTTTCAACGAGCTCTTTAGCCATAATGTAGTACTCGCCGTTTGCATGCACCGCAACGTATTCGTATTCCGGACCGAGACAGATTGCAAGGTTGCCCGGAAGGGTCCAGGTAGTGGTGGTCCAAATTACAAAATAGGTTTTGTCAAGTTCGGTACCAAGCGCTCCGAGTTTGCCTTTCTCGTCCTCCACCTTGAATTTTACATAGATAGAGTGGCAGGTATCTTCCTCATACTCGATTTCAGCTTCGGCAAGGGCGGTCTTGCACTCCGGGCACCAATATACTGGCTTGAGTCCTTTATAGATAAAGTCCCTCTTTGCCATTTCGCCGAAAATGCGGATTTGCTCCGCCTCGTGCTTGGGCTGAAGCGTAAGATAAGGGTGCTCATAGTCGCCGATACTTCCGAGACGGATAAACTCGTTTCTCTGTACGTCAACGTAATGAAGAGCGAATTCTTTACAAACTTTACGGAGGTCAAGAGCGGAGTTTATATTTTCAACTCCGACTTTTTTCATCGCTTTAAGCTCAATGGGAAGTCCGTGGGTGTCCCAACCGGGAATATACGGAGCCTTGTAACCGGACATATTCTTATATTTTACGATTATATCCTTAAGGACTTTGTTAAGAGCGGTACCCATATGAATATCGCCGTTTGCGTAAGGAGGACCATCGTGAAGGACATAAAGCGGGCGTCCCTCGTTTTTCTTCATAAGATTTTGGTAAAGTTCCTCGTCCTGCCATTTTTTTATCATTTCCGGCTCGCGCTGCGGAAGATTCGCACGCATCGGGAAGTCGGTTTTAGGCAGATTCATCGTTTCATTGTAATCAACGGCCATTGTTTTAAGTTTATCTCCTGTTAGTTATTCTTGTACGTCAAGCTCGATTCTTTTGGTTTCAGCCATAGAGACCTCGTCAAAATAAGCGTCCTCTTCGGCTTTTGCCTCTTCGCTGATTTCGGGTTCAACTGCCGGTTCTTCCGCCGGCTCTTCCTTAATTTCCGGTACGGGCTCTTTTTCCTCTTCCGGCATAAGGCTTATAAGTTCAAGGTGCTGTTTATACATTGCAAGAAGGCGTTTTTTGAATTCGGACGTTTCCTTCTGGAGCATGGAAAGAGTTTCCCTTTCCTTTGCAATTTTGGTTTCGGAATCGGAAAACACCTGTTTTACCTGTCCTTCGGCGTCGGCGAGAATTACCTCCGCTTTGGCTTTGGAATCGCGGATAATGTTGTCGCCGAGCTTCTGTGCTCCGAGGAGCACGGTACGAAGACTGTCCTCATTGGAACGGTATTCCTCAAGCTTTTCGGCAAGAACCTCGAGCTTTTCCTCTACCGCTTCTTTTTCTTCATAAAGTTTTGCGTAGGAACTTACAACGCTTTCTAAAAAAGTGTCGACATCTTCCGGTTTATAACCGAAAGCAGACTTCTCAAATTTTTTATTAGAGATGTCGTTAGGCGTTAACAAGATAATCCACCTCCGTCAGAAATAATTGAATTTTAGTAATTAAAAGAAAACGCCGCTGCTCTCGAGCTCGTCGAGAAGGTCACCCATAATGTTGACATTATAAGGCGTAATTATATAAGTGCTGTTCGCAACGCGTTTAATCTGTCCGTTGTTTGCGTAAGCAACGCCGCTCAAAAAGTCGATAAGTCTTCTTGAAACGTCTTTGTTGGTAGACTCAAGGTTGAGAACTACAGTATGTTTGGAATTGAGATGGTCAGCTACGGGTCTTGCGTCGTCGAATTTCTCCGGTTTTACAAGAACGACCTGAAGCTGGGTGGTAGTATGTATATTGACTACCTTGTTTTGTTTGATTTGATCGGAAGAACTGCTCTTTCCGAAAATAGAGGTTTTAGCGGAATCGGATTTCTCGTCGTCGGAGCCTTCCTCGTCGTCGCCAGAGAGTATATCCTCCTCCTCGTATCCGTCCTCTGCATCCTCAGGAATACCGAGCATACCTTTAACCTTGTCCATAAATGCCATAATTAATTTCCTCCCGAAATATTTCTTATAATACTGAATTTATTTTCTTTCGCCGAAAAGCCCTCTTCCGATACGGACGATAGTCGCGCCGGACTCAACAGCCAGCTCGTAATCGGAAGACATACCCATCGACAATACATTAATATCTTTATTATCTATTTTTTTGCTCTTAATGTCAACTAAAAGAGCACTCATTTTTTCAAAATAACCCTTTGTTTCTTCAAATTCTGCTCCAAAACGGCCTATTGTCATAAGTCCGCGCAGATTTAAATGGTTAAATTTACTAATTTCTTCGGCTGCAGAAACAACTTCCTCGCTCGAAAAACCGCTTTTGCTTTCTTCGTTAGCTATGTTCACTTCAAGAAGAACGTCCATTACTTTGCTGATTTCGGCGCAGCGTCTGTCGATTTCTTTCGCGAGGCGTATCGAATCAACCGATTCTATCATTGTCACTTTATCGACAATGTATTTGACTTTGTTCGCCTGGAGCTTTCCGATAAAATGTATTTCTGCTCTTTTGTCGTAGCTTTCATATTTGCTCAAAAACTCCTGGACGCGGTTTTCTCCGAAAAGGTCGCAGCCGGCGTCAACGACCTCGTTCACAATTTCCGGAGAAACCGTCTTTGTAACCGCCATAAGTCTTACGGTTTTCGGGTCTCTCCCGGCGGCTTTTGCCGCCTTTTCGATATTTTCCTTTGCTTTGACAACCGCCAAAGCGGTATCAGTCAATAACTTTTCCGACATAGAGGTCGCTCCCTTCAACAAAAACTTCATCGAAGAGCTGCAAAGCGCCCTTTTCCCCTTTGCTCCATTTGACTATGAGATAGCCCGAGCCCTCGTAAAGAGTTTCTATGCGTCTGAATTTAACCTCGCCCCTGTCAAGAATGAAAACTCCGGGCTCCTGTTTTTCGTTGAATCTTACGGAGGAGTCGGATATTCTCAGCCCGGAAACGGTGCTGAACACTATGTCCGCGCTGACCTGACGAAGGGACGCCACATCGGAACTAAAGGTTTTGCAAACAAGAACAACTATCGTATTTTCGCTGGTTTCGTCAGTAATAATGCTCTCAACTTTAAAATCCAGCGAATAATTTATCCCCTCAAAGTTTACGCTGACTTTCCGCCCCTCGTAAAACATTTCGGCGCCAGCCGGGTCAACGGAAATGACGTAATACCATTTATAGTTGTCCGCTATTTTTCCTATTTTTTGTTCGGAAGCGGAAACGTCGCGGTTTATAATTTCCTCAATTTCCGCCACAGTTTTTTCGTAAATGTTTTCTTTGTTTATTATATTTTCAAAGCCGTCCACTCCGGAAATGAAATATCCGCTTTTCGGAGCTGAAACCGTCTCGGCGGCGTCCGCTTCGATTTCGTATTTAAGCTCGTCATACTCCATCTGAAGCGCTGCAATTCGTTCCTCAAAACGGTTTTCGCCTCCTGTAATTGCCGTTTTCTTGTTTATCGAAAGCAACAAATTGTCCTTGGCGGACGAAAAACCGGAAAGCTTTCCTCCGGTTATGGCTTCGGTATATGCAAGCACCGCCGTTCCGATTTGGTCATTTATGTATTCGGAGGAGCCGTAAAGCTGGGAAACTCCGCTGCTCGCTTCCTTAAGAAGATTTATTTGCTTTTCAATTTCGTTTGCTTTAGCCATTTTTACAACGGTGTCGCCGGAAGCGTGGCTATAAGCTACGGGGCGGTTTTTGAGCACCTTTGCGGCGTCCTCATAGACGTAGCTTACGCTGCCGCTGTAACTGTCCTCAATAATCGTTTCCGTCCGCACGGCTAATCCGTTTACGTGAATGGATTCGCTGACGGAGTAGTTAACGGCAATTTCCGTGCGATAAGGGTTATAAAAAAAGCGCCACACCTGAAACCCCGCGTAAACAAGAAGGAAAGCCGACATTATAAATGCCAGCGTTTTTAGCATTTTACTCTTCATTCTTCCTCCAATGCTCCTCAATTATTTTGAAAACGGTGCTGTAAATTTCGTCCTTGCTGTCGTAATCGTCCCAATATACCCAGTTTATATTTTCATTTCTCCGAAACCAGGTAAGCTGGCGTTTCGCGTAATGTCTCGTCTCTTTTTTGAGCACGGCTATAGCCTCATCAATGCTTGCTTCGCCTTTGAAATATGGGTAAAGCTCCTTGTATCCTATTGCCTGCGCCGCGGTTCCGTGCTCGCCGTGCTCAAAAAGAAGTCTTGCTTCGTCAAGAAGCCCCTCGGTGAGCATCTCGTCAATTCTTTGCTCTATCCTTCGATAGAGAGCCTCGCGGTCGCGGAAATTCGTTCCGATATAACAAACGTCGTAAGGCGAAGGAACGGTCCTTGAAAGTTTTTGATGCTCTGAAATCGTTTTTCCGGTTATTTCGTAAACCTCCAGAGCTCTTACGACACGCCCGAGGTTGTTGTAATGAAGCTTTTCCGCCGTTTCGGGGTCGATACTTTTTAGCCTTTTAAAGAGAGCCTCTTTTCCCTTTTCCTCGGCAAAGGCAAAAAGCCGTTCTTTTATTTTTGGGTCGCTTTTTATCTCGGAAAACTCCGTATTTGTCAGAAGCGAATCGACATAAAGCCCGGTTCCGCCGCAAATAACGGGTATCTTTCCCCTTTTCCGAATTTCATTTATCTCTATTTTTGCGTCCTCAACGTAGTTTGCGACGGAGTATTCCTCGTCTATGCTCAAAAAGCCCACAAGATGATGCGGAACTTCGCACATTTCCTCCTCGGTCGGCTTTGCCGTCCCAATAGAAAGCTCGGAGTAAATCTGCATAGAGTCCGCCGAAACGACTTCTCCGCCGAATTTCTGCGCTGTTTTAACGGCAACTCCTGTTTTGCCCGACGCAGTCGGACCGACAACCGCAATAACGGGTATTTTCTCTTCCATAGCGTCCTCCGTTACTGTTGGCGCCCGAACATTTTTTCAAGCTTGTTTTTGCTGATGCTTATTGAAATCGGTCTCCCGTGCGGGCAATATTTTATTTTCGGGTCGTTAAGAAGTATGTTTACAATCGTTTCGAGTTCTGGGGTGGAATTTTTGTCGTTAGCCTTTATCGCCGCGCGGCAGGAAATATTGGCGTAAAGATTGTCGAGCTTTTCCGGCGTGATGTCGTGGCGGCAGGCAATCAGCGAATCGGCAATTTCGCCGATAATGCTTTCTGCCTCTTTCGCTTTTACCCAAAAAGGCAGCGCCCGCGCGATAACGGTTCCACGACCGAAATCCTCGACGATGAATCCTAAGCGCTCCATCTCCCCTTGGTTTTCAATGACCGCTTCGCACTGCTCATCGCTGAGATTGCAAGTTATGGGCGTTATTACGTACTGGCAATCGAAAGCCTTTATGCCCTCTTTGAGCTTTTCGTAGAGTATTCTTTCGTGGGCGGCGTGTTTATCGACAAAAACGAGCTCGCTTTCGGACTCAAGAAGAATATAGGTTTTAAAAACCTCAGCAACGTATTTGAGCTTGCCCAAAGGAAAATCCTCGTCGGAGATACTTCTCGGAAGCTCCGGAACGGGAGTTCCCGCCCGTTTCATAGCTTCTATGCTTTCAAGGTACTCCTTCGGCATTTCAACTCCCTCCATAGCGGCTTTGTCAGCCGCCTGGCGGATTTTATACTGGGCAGTATGGGTTATGTCGTCGTCGATTCTATACGGCGTAAGGTTGTCGTTGTTGCGAAGCTCGTCGGTGGAATAATCCTGCAAATCATATTTTGTGGCGGACTGCTTTGTGGGCTTTACGAGCGGAAGGGTCGTTTGCTGGACGACGTTTTCAAAATGGGCTTTTTCATTTTCATTTGAAAGCCCTTCCCAAAAGTCCCGGTTCACCTTTTTGGATTCCTCGAGCACTGCGGAAACGTCTTTGACGTTAAGGGCAGATTTTACGCCGTAATATACGAGATCGAAAATCTCTTTTTCGTTTACAAATCTGACTTCGGTTTTAGCCGGGTGCACGTTTACGTCAACCGTTTCCGGCGGAATCTCTATATTGAGCACACACCCCGGATATTTCCCGACCATTGCGGAGCCTTTAAAAGCCTCCTCAAGAGCCGCAAGCGGAGTGCGGGTCTTGACGTATCGGCGGTTGACGAAAAAGTTCTGAAAGCTGCGGCTCGCCTTGGTGGCGGTGGGCTTTGTGACGTAACCTGTAACTTTAAGAAGGTCTCTCGTGATGGGGCTGTAGTTTACCTCTATCATATCTTTGGTATATTCCCGCCCGTAAACCGCGGAAATTACCGTAAGCATATCGCCGTTTCCGTAAGTTGAGAGCTTATTCACTCCGTCACGGATAAAATTAATTTTTACTTCGGGATAGGAAAGCGCCATTCTGTCCATAACCTGCGCTACGGCGTTGCCCTCGGCTACGTCTTTCTTGAGAAACTTCTGCCTTGCGGGGGTGTTATAGAAAAGATCCCGAACAACGATAGTCGTGCCCTCCGGGCAGCCGGCTTCGTTTATCTCGCCGATCTCGCAATCGGTTGCTTCACAGTGATAGCCCGTTTCCGCGCCCTTTACCCTTGTGAGAATTTCGGCGTGGGAAACGGCGGCAATGGAGGCGAGAGCCTCGCCGCGAAAGCCGAAGGTATGTATGCGCTCAAGGTCGTCCTCTTCGCGTATTTTGCTTGTGGCGTGGCGCAAAAACGCCTTTGGAATGTCCTCCGCTTCGATTCCGCAGCCGTCGTCGGTCACGCGGATAAAAGTGGTTCCGCCGTCTTTAATCTCGACGGTAACGCTTTTAGCGCCGGCGTCTATTGAGTTTTCCACAAGCTCTTTTACCACCGAACAGGGTCTGTCAACGACCTCTCCTGCGGCAATCAGCTCGGCTATATGTTTATCAAGAACGTTAATTTTAGGCATTTTTACCCCACAAAATTAATTTTTTACTATGCTCTTAAGTTCGTAAAGCAAGTTAAGCGCTTCAATGGGCGTAAGAGTTTCGACGTCCGTTTGGCGAATTATTCTCTCGGCGTCGCTTTGTATAGAGGCGAAAAGGTTAGTCTGACCCTCAAGGTCGTCCTTTTGCTGCATTCTTGCTATCTTTTCCACCTCTTTGCCTTCCTCAAGAGCGTTTAAAATTTCCCTCGCTCTTTTCACGACGCTGTTCGGAATTCCGGCGAGCTTCGCCACCTCTATTCCGTAGCTGTCGTCGGCGCCGCCGCTTATGATGCGGCGAAGGAAGGTTATATCCTCTCCGCGCTTTTTGACCGCCACGTTGTAGTTTCTTATGTTCGGATACGCGTTTTCAAGGTCGGTAAGCTCGTGATAATGGGTTGCAAAAAGGGTTTTCGCTCCGAGCTTCTTTCTGTCCGCTATGTGCTCAAGCACCGCGTGAGCGATGCTCATGCCGTCGAAGGTGCTCGTGCCGCGCCCGATTTCATCAAGAATCAGAAGGCTCTTTGAAGTGGCGTTTTTAAGTATTTCCGCAACCTCGCTCATCTCAACCATAAAGGTGGACTGTCCTGCGGAAAGGTCGTCGGAAGCGCCAACGCGGGTGTAAACCCCGTCAACGATTCCGATATGGGCGGTCTTTGCCGGAACGAAACAGCCTATCTGCGCCATTATCGTGATGAGCGCAACCTGGCGCATATATGTGGATTTTCCCGCCATATTGGGACCCGTTATTACAGCAATCTGGTTTTCCCTGTTGTCAAGAAGCACATCGTTCGGAACGAAAGGCGCTCCGTGGAGCATCTGTTCAACGACGGGATGCCGTCCCTCGGTAATTTCAATTACGTCGCCGAGGTCAACCGTCGGGCGGCAGTAATTGTTGCGTGCGGAAACCTCCGCAAATGACACGAGCACGTCGAGCGCCGCAACGGCGTCGGCTGTCTTTTGTACCCTGTTTACCTCGGCGGCAATTCTTGTGCGAACGTCCTCAAAAAGTCTTGCTTCGAGCACGAGAATCTTATCGTGAGCACCGAGCACTTTTTCCTCAAGTTCCTTGAGCTCCTGCGTTATGTATCTTTCGCAGTTCGCAAGGGTCTGCTTGCGGATGTATTCCGGGGGAACCATCTCCTGGTACGATTTTGAGACCTCGATATAATATCCAAAAACGTGGTTGTAGCCGATTTTGAGCTTCGGTATTCCCGTTCTTTCCCTTTCGGCGGTCTCAATGGAAGTTATGCGCTCCTTTATATTTCCGGCAAGGCTTCTAAGGTCGTCCAGCTCGGAGTTATATCCGGCTTTAATAACGCCGCCGTCTTTAAGAGTTATCGGCGGCTCATCAATAATCGAAGCGTCGATAAGGTTTTTAACGTCATCAAGGATGTCAATATTTCCGCAGATTTCGCAAAGAAGCGAGGAACTTGCTCCGCTTAAAAGCCCCTTTATTTTCGGTAGCCTTGAAACGCTTGCCGCAAGGGTTTTATACTCCCGCGGGTTTGCGTTTCCGAAAACAATCCTCGTCATCATTCTTTCAAGGTCATAAATCCCCGAAAGCTCCGACGCGATGTCCTCACCGAGCATCGGGTCATTTATAAACGTCTCAACGGCGGAAAGGCGCTTTTCAATTTTCACCGGGTCGAGGAGAGGCCTGTCCACATATGAGCGAAGGAGCCTTCTTCCCATGGACGTATTTGTTTTGTCGAGCACCCAAAGGAGCGTTCCCCTTTTTTCTCTTCCGCGACTCGTTGCCGTAAGCTCAAGATTTCTCCTTGCGGAAAGGTCGAGCTTCATATACGCACCGTCGGAATAGAACTGTACCGAGGATATCCTCGTAACGCCGTTTTTCTGCGTTTTATAAAGATAATTTAAAAGAGCGGCGACGCAGCGCTTTTCGTCAAGAAAAGCAAATCCGAGCTCTTTTGAGCTTTTGCGGTCGAAATGGTCAAAAATCGTACGCTCAACAAGAGGTTCCTCGTATTCGGAATCGTCTATCTGTTCGCCGAGACATTCAAGGCGCTCTTTGATAAAGCGCCCAGCTTCCCGGTAGTCAAGAAACTCGTCGTTAAAAAGTAT
This sequence comes from Oscillospiraceae bacterium, assembly GCA_016296485.1. Classification (GTDB taxonomy): domain Bacteria; phylum Bacillota; class Clostridia; order Oscillospirales; family Ruminococcaceae; genus UMGS1668. The sequence goes on along the minus strand of JAEDJF010000001.1, from coordinate 14,175 downwards.
CTCGCTCGGTTTATAGCGGCTTACTTCCTCTATTATTCTCGTTTCAATCTCCTTTACGTTTTCCCCTCCGGTGCATTTAAGTTCGCCGGTGGTGACGTCGCAAAAGCAGATTCCGAAAGAATCTCCTCCAACGTAAAGGCTGCAGATGTAGTTGTTGGCGCTTTCCTCAAGCATCGAGTTTTCCACAACCGTTCCGGGAGTAATTACCCGGATTATGTCGCGTTTGACAAGCCCTTTTGCCGTTGCCGGGTCCTCCATCTGTTCGCAGATTGCGACCTTGTACCCTTTCTTGATAAGCCTTGCAACGTAGGCTTCGTAGCTGTGGTAAGGAACTCCGCACATGGGGGCGCGTTCCTCCTGTCCGCAGTCGCGCCCCGTGAGGGTAAGCTCCAGCTCCTTGGAAGCGATTTTAGCGTCGTCATAGAACATCTCATAAAAGTCCCCAAGGCGGAAAAAGAGTATGGTATCCTTGTTATTGTTTTTTATCTCAAAATACTGCTTCATCATTGGAGAAAGCTCCGCCAAAAAAACACTTCCCATCAGACCATATATTTATTATATTTTATCATAATAAGGGAATTAGTTCAAGAAAAAAGGCGGACATTTTTGTGTCCGCCTTAAAGAAATAAAATTAAATTTTTTTGAACAGCCTTGGAGCTATTTTATAAAGCAGCACCGCCACCACCGAAGTGATAACAGCCTCCGGAAGCATATACGAACCGTTGTAAAAGAGTGAATAGAGCGGAGAAACGAAGCCGAACTCGTTGGGCCAAAGGGCGTCCCAAATCGCCCAGCCGGTAATAAAATGACAGGCAAATCTTGCGAAAAACGTGGTGAAAATTCCGAGCACTAAAGCAAGGCTTTGATTTTTCACAACTTTCTTAAACGCTCCCGCCATTCCGATGACGGTGTATGCAATTATGTAGTCCAAAAGCAGTATTCCCATCGCCATTCCGAAAGAGGTGGCGTACTGAATATTGTCAACGCCGAGAAGCGCCTGGAGCACGCTGTAAACGAAAGCGGTAAATACTCCCCATTTGCAGCCGTATGCATAGGAAACTATCACGAGCGGGAGCATTGAACAGAAAGTAACTCCGCCGCCGAATGCCCAAATTCCGCCGAATTTGAACATATCAAGGCTGAGCACCGTTCCTATTGCTATCATCATTGCGCTCAAAACGAGCTTTTTTAAGGTTTCATTGCGGTTTTCCATATGTATTCCTCCGTTTTCACATCTTGTTTATAAAAAAAGCCGCTGCGGCAGGAAAATGCCGCAGCGGTAATAAGCCACTTCGTGACACTCCCTACGCCGGTATTACCCGGATCAGGTCAAAGGGTTCGGCAAACGCCGTCTCAGCCTAGGCACCCCTGTATCCAAAATATTCGGTTTATTTGATTTTTACTCTTTTACGTCAGAAGCTACTTCTTTTATGGAAGTAACAAGGCTGGCAAGAGACTGTATCTCGCTCGGGACAATAATCTTTGTTGCTTTGCCGTCCGCAGCTTTAGTAAACGCTTCGTAGCTCTTAAGAGTGAGCACCGCGTCGGAAGGGTTGGCGCGATTGAGAAGCTCAATGGAATCGGCAAGGGCTTTCTGTACGGCAAGGATTGCTTCGGCTTCGCCCTGTGCCTCGCGGATTTTAGCCTCTTTGACAGCTTCGGCACGGAGAATTGCGGATTCCTTTTCGCCTTCGGCGATAAGGATCTGGCTCTTCTTTTCACCCTCTGCACGAAGAAGGGTCTCACGGCGCTCGCGTTCGGCTTTCATCTGTTTCTCCATTGCGTCCTGAATCTCGCGCGGAGGAATGATGTTTTTGAGCTCGACGCGGTTCACTTTGATACCCCATTTATCTGTGGCGGTATCAAGAATAGAGGTAATTTTTACGTTGATGATGTCACGGCTGGTAAGGGTGCTGTCGAGCTCCATCTCGCCTATGATGTTACGAAGAGTGGTTGCGGTAAGGTTTTCAATAGCAGAAAGCGGGCGCTCAACGCCGTAGGTGAAAAGCTTCGCGTCGGTTATCTGATAGAAAACGACGGTGTCTATCTGCATAGTAACGTTATCCTTCGTGATAACCGGCTGCGGTTTAAAGTCAACCACCTGCTCTTTAATAGAGACCTTTTTTGCAATTCTGTCAAAGAAGGGAATTTTGAAATGAAGTCCCGTTTCCCAGGTTGCGTAATAGGTGCCGAGGCGTTCGATTACATAAACCGTTGCCTGCGGAACGATTTTTATGTTGAGCGCGAGCACGACGAGCACGAGCAAAACAAAAAGAAGACCTACGATAAGACCAGTGAATTCAAACGGCATAATTAACCTCCTTGATATTCGGGTGTATTTTAAATATTTTTGCTTTCAACGATAAGGGTTGCGCCTTCGATTCTTTTTACTGTAACAACCGCTCCGTTTTCGACTTTTTCTCCGTTTTCAGAACGTGCGCTCCAGGTAAGACCGGAAATATATACCTTTCCCCCGCCCTCGAGATTATTGATTTCGGCGGTGACTACGCCCTCCTGTCCGATGAGTCCGTCGGCATTGGTGGGCTGTTTTTTAACCTTTACGACGTCCTTAAAGAACGTTTTGGTACAGGCGAAACAAATCGCCGAAACGGCGAGGAAAACAAGGATTTGCGCCCAAATCGGAGTGTCGAAATACGCGGGTATCATAGCGGCGACCGCGCCGACCGCAAACCAGATGCTCACAAGAGAAACCGTTATTGCTTCAATTGTTCCGAGTATTATCGCTATAATTAGCCAAATTAAAACTGCTGATATTTCAGGCAACAGAAACCGCCTCCTTTTCTATGCTAATATTTTACCATATCGTCAACGGTTATACAATATTTTTTCTGAATTTTGTATTGAAAAAGCGGAGGTATCAGCTCATATCGTCAGTGTTTTCCCAAGGAATGTCTGAAAGAATATCCTGTTCTTCGGCAATATCCATAAGGCAAATATAGTCCGCTTTTAAAATATATTTTCCGTCCTTTACTTTCTCCTCGACTTTTTTTGATATTATCTCCATATCCGCCATTTCAATTTTTTCTTTTTCCTCCAAAAGACCGTAGGCGCCGGATTTCGACTGCTCCATATTGTATGTAATGGTCTTTTCCTTTACAGCAAAATATCGCGTATTCTTGACGCTTATTGGCAGTTTGAGCCAGAAAAAGTATAAATCTTTTTCGTCCGTTTCAAAAGGAAGCCCCTCGCAGTTTTTATCGCTTCCGTATTTAATTTTAAGTCCCAGCACGCTTATTTCGCCGACTTCTTTCTTGATTCCGTTCTTTTCCGGGATTACCTGCTCCATCGGAAATTCCACAGTAATGCTGTAATCCGTTTCGGCCATTACTTTCGCTCTCGCGTGTTTAAGCGTCAGCTTGTTGTACCTGTCCTCATAGACCGCGCTCACCAAAAGGTCACCTTTCATTACCGCGTCGCCAACCTTTACAACGTCCTGCCCGTCAAAGACGTCCATTGACCTTATTACTCCGTACTTTGAAGCCACGATATTTACCGGCTTGTCGTCGTCATATTTCATTTCAGTTTCCTCGTTTACCTCCGTAACGACGATGTTAGCGACGCAGCCCTGTATATTTACCGTCACCCAGGCAAGTCCATCGTTTTGGTTCAAAATATGCCAGGAAATCTCCCTTGCAACGTGCTTTTTCCGAAGCGAACCGGGGGTTAACCCCTTTTCTTCTGCGGCGGCGATTATATCCTGTGTCGGAACCTTTTCGTTCCCGATAACATTTACTTTCCAGATAAACATATTGAGCGCCAGAACTATCAGCATAACGCCGACGGTTCCGGCGGCAAAGCCGATTTTCTTTCTGTTTCGCTTCAGAAAAAAAGATATGCCGTGTTTTTTTACTATTTTCAGCCTGAGTCCTGCGGTCTTTGCCGGTTTTCTCAGCTTTTTATAGTCTCCGGCAAACACCGTCCCGGTCATTTGATAACCTTTTTTTCTCGGGTTTATGATATTTATTCCCTCGCCCGCCGCAAGCGTCAGCAGTCTTTCACAAAAAGCCCCCTCGGCAACAAAATCCACATAATCAACAAATTTTCTTGTTGCCATTATAAAAATCAAAACCGGCTCCCCCCTTTATTCCATTTCAACAGAACTTATTTTTCCGCTTATTTTTATTCCGTCGTTTGTATAGTAAACGATATTGAGCCCGCTTCCGCCGAAAGAAATCTCGTGCTCGCCGCACTTGAGTTTGAGCACCGTATCGCCGAGCTCCAATACGTCAAGTTTTCCCGTGAGCACTGCTTCTTTCCCTGAGTAAATTTCGAGCACGAACCCGCTTATTATTCCGGCAGGCACTTCGAGCGCTTCGCTTATACTATTTTTTGCTTTCTTTTTTCTTTTGCCCAATTCCGTTCACCGCCCTCTCACTCCGCCAATTTTTCTTTAAGTGAATTCAGCGCTTTTTTCTCAATTCTGCTGACGTAGGACCTTGATATGCCGAGCCTTTTCGCGACTTCCCTTTGGGTGTACGCCCTTCTTCCTTTAAGACCGTAGCGAAGATATATTATCTCCTTTTCCCTCGGCGTGAGCGATTCTGAAATACTTTTATATAGTTTTTCCTCCCTCAGCCTATCTTCAATATCTTCCGAAACGGAGTGCTCATCCGCCATTATATCCATAAGCGAAAGGGAGTTTCCGTCCTTGTCGCAATCTATCGGGTCCGAAATCGAAACGTCCTGGGCGTATTTTTTCTTGTTCCTGAAGTACATAAGTATCTCGTTTTCAATGCACCTTGCGGCGTAAGTAGCAAACCTGGTGCCTTTTTCATAGTCAAAGGTCGAAACTGCTTTAATGAGCCCGATGGTTCCTATGGATATTAAATCGTCCTGTTCCGCTGAGTTTCCGTAATATTTTTTGATGATATGCGCAACGAGCCTGAGGTTGTGCTCAATCAGCTTTGCCCTTGCTTTTTCGCTTCCTTTTTTCATTTCCTCAAAGCATTTTTTCTCCTCCTGCGCCGTAAGTGGCTGCGGAAAAGAGCTTGACGCCGTGACGTGGAGCGCGAAAAATATAATTCCTGAAAGTATCCCTAAAAGCAATAAGTAGTCCATTGAATAAACCTCCCGCAATATATAGAAATATATTTTCAAAAGCCCGGATTATTGCATGGACAATTTTATTCTTTGATTTTAAGCCGCGAAACCGCTTTCGTCTGTTGTATTTGACAAATCTATATAGTATAATCATATCTATTGATGACAAAAGGAGTGATTATATGAAAATCAGCGAAATGCCCTATAAGCACATTCCCGTTGAGGAATTTTCCGCCTCCGTCAGGGAAATCATCGACAAAATAAAAAGCGCCGAAAGTGCCGATGAAATTCTCAAGCTGCGCGAAAAATTTAATGAAATCCTATGCAAGTACGAAACCAACGCAAATCTTTCTTACATAAGATACAGCTGCAATACCGCAGATGAATTTTATGTAAAAGAGAACGACTACTTTGATGAAACCGGTCCCGAAGTCGGAAACCTCTTTAATGAATATAATAATGCTCTTTTAAATTCTCCTTTCAGGAAAGGGCTTGAAAAAAAACTCTCCCCCGTTTACTTCCGCCATATGGAGGTACAGGCAAAGGCAATGTCCCCCGAAATCATAGAGGACATGGTCGAGGAAAACAAAATCGTTTCCGAATATTCCAAACTTATGTCCGGAATGGAATTTGAGTTCCGCGGAGAAAAAATGAGCCGCGCCGCCCTTGCCGGATACTTCAAATCCGATGACCGCGCTACGAGAAAAGAAGCCTATGAGACCATGGGCACCGTGCTCAACACTTACGCTGATCAGCTCGACGATATTTATGACAGGCTCGTAAAGGTTCGTACCCGCATGGCGAGAAAGCTCGGATATGAAAACTTTGTGGAACTCGGATATTACCGTATGGAGCGCGTTTGCTACGACAAACACGATATTGAAACTTTCCGCAAAAACGTCCTTGAATCCGTGGTTCCTGTCGTTTCAAGACTCCGCACCGAAAACGCCAAAGACCTCGGCATCGACAAATATATGGTCTATGATAACGACGTTATCATTCCCGGCGGCGACCCGAAACCAGTCGGCACAAAAGAGGATATTTTCCGTGGCGCGAAGGAAATGTACCACGCAATGAGCGAGGAATCCGGAAAATTCATCGACCTTATGCTTGAAAACGAGGCTTTCGACGTTGACGCAAGAAAGAACAAATGGGGCGGCGGTTACTGCTCCTATCTTCCGCTTTATAAACAGCCTTTTATTCTCGCGAACTTCAACGGCACCGCCGGAGACGTGGATGTCGTGACCCACGAAGCAGGTCACGCTTTTAACGCTTACCTTATCGCGGACAACAAATTCTCCCTTGAAATCGGCTGCGGCGGAATGGAAACCGCCGAAACTCATTCTATGAGCATGGAGTTCTTCGCCTGGAAATACATTGACAAATTCTTCGGCGAAAACGCCACCAAATATAAATATATGCACGCTCTCGACGCGCTTTCGTTCATACCCTACGGAACAATCGTTGACTATTTCCAGCACATCGTTTACGAAAACCCGGAGATGACCCCCGCCGAGAGAAATGAAACCTGGAAGAAGCTCTGCAAGGAGTATCTCCCCCATATTTGCCTTGACGGAGTTCCTTTCTATGAGGACGGACGGCGCTGGCAGTATCAGATGCACATTTACGAATCCCCGTTCTATTACATTGACTACTGCCTCGCGCAGACGGCGGCTTTCGGCTTCCTTCTTGCCTCCCTCGAGGATTATGACGATGCTTTCGCCCGCTATATAAGACTTATGAAACAGGGCGGCGAGCAGTATTACGACAAACTCCTCGAAGAAGCGAATATTCCCTCTCCTTTCAAAGACGGCGCTCTTAAAGAGCTCGCTGAAAAAGTTGAGGCAATGCTCAAAAATATTAAAACTGAAATCTAAAAAAGCAATAAAAAAGTCCTGCCGTAAGGCAGGATTTTTTTATTGCTTCAATTTTTAATAATCCATTCTTTTGCGTTTAATGTTCTTTCTTACGAAAACCGCGGCAACCGCTCCGGCGGCAAGGGCGCCCAAAATTGCGATGTAAACCCATACGGAAGCGGAGTTAGCCATAATTTCGGTCCAGTAACCGTCGATTATTCTGTTGGTATCCTCGGGAAGAGTGAGGAATGAATCAAGCTCTGAAAGCATCTCGGCGTCAGGATAAGCTATTTCGCTCTCCTGAAGCTCTTCGTCGAGAAGCTCATACGCGGCGTGAATGGGGGTGGAATATCCCACATAATAGCTGTTGGCGGCGGCTACGGTTGCTTCGCACATATAGTTGATGTAAAGCTCCGCCGCTTCCTTGTTGGACGCGCCTTTCGGGATGCACATGGAATCTATAAAGATGCTCGTCTCGTCGGGAAGATAGAAATCAAGGTCCTCGTTTACGTCCATCATAAGCACTGCGTCGCCGTTATAGTAAGGCGCAACGGCGGCTTCGCCGCCCTCCATCTTGTCATAGATTTCGTCCATAACATATGCCTGAACAAGAGGTTTCTGTTCTTTAAGATGCTCAGCCGCTTCGGCCAGTTCATCTGGGTTTGTGGTGTTGAAAGAATAGCCGAGGTCCATAAGAGAAAGCGCAAAAGCGTCTCTTGAGTTTGAGAACATGAGCATATTGCCGGAATATTTTTCATTCCAGAGAATATCCCACCCGGTGAGGTCAGCCTCATCTACCATGCTCTTGTTGTAGATTATACCCACAACGCCCCAGAAAAGCGGAACGGAATACTCGTTATTGGGGTCAAAATTCATATTTTTATAGGTTTCGTCAACGTTTTCATAGTTCGGGATATTGCCGAAATCAAGCTTTTCGAGCATTCCCTCGTCTATCATTCTTCCTATCATATAGTCGGAAGGAACGATAATATCATAATTCGTTCCGCCGGCGCGAAGCTTTGCGTAGAGCTCTTCGTTGGTGGAGAAAAGAGTGTAGTTTACTTTGATTCCGGTAAGCTCCTCGAAATCCTTGTTAACGTCAACGAAGTTTACGGAGTCGTTGGCGAGATATTCGCCCCAGTTGCAGACGTTTATCTCTATTCCCTGTCCGTAAAACTTTTTATAGTATTCCTCGTTTTCAACTTTGGTGGTGTAGCCGTCGGCTTCGCTGTAAGCAAAGGCGGAAACCGCGGCGCTCATAACCATAATAATAGCTAAAAAGGCTGAAAATACTTTTTTCAAATCAGTTTTCTCCTTCCATCATCTTTGTCTCATATTTTTCTTTCTTTACTTCAATAACATTCACGAGCAGGAGTATAAACAAAACCACCGCAAACATAATCGTTGACAGAGCGTTTATCTCGGGGCTCACTTTGAGCCTTACCATCGAGTAAATTACCACTGAAAGCGTCTGTGAAGTGGGACCGCTGGTGAAATAGCTTACTACGAAATCGTCAAACGAGTATGTTACGGAAAGCAAAAATCCCGCAGCGATACCCGGCATTATCTCCGGGAGCACCACTTTTTTGAAAGCCTGTCCCGGGTTGCAGCCGAGGTCAAGGGCTGCGTTATATACGTTCTTGTCCATTTGCCTCAGTTTCGGAAGCACGTTAAATATCACTATCGGCACGTTAAAAGTTATATGCGCCAGTATAAGAGTAGTGTATCCGAGTTTCACTTTAAGGAAGAGGAAAAGAAGCATTAAGGAAACGCCGGTAATTATATCCGGGTTTATAATCGGAAGATAGGATACGTTGAGCAAAATCGACTTCAGGCGGCTGTTCATCGCATTTATTCCGATAGCGGCAAAAGTTCCGAGAATAACCGCAAAAACTCCGGCGACCACCGCCACAAGCAGCGTGTTGAAAAGCGCGCTGAGAATTACGTCGTTGGTGAACAGTTTTTCGTACCATTTGAGCGTAAAACCGGTAAACACGGTGCGGCTTTTCGTGTCGTTAAAGGAGAACACGATGAGCACAGCGATGGGAAGATAAAGGAAAAGATATATTATTGCAACGTAAAATTTAGAGAGAAATTTCATATCGCTACGTTCTCCTCCTTTTTGTCCTCATCGGAGTCGAACTGATTCATCATACCCATACAAATAAGGATTATTATCATGAGCACAAAAGAAATAGCCGCGCCGAGGTTGGGGTTATAGGCGGCTCCCGTAAACTGCATTTCGATAAGGTCGCCTATCATCAGCTCCGAACCGCCGCCGAGCATTCTTGAAATTATAAAGGTACTTACGGCGGGAATGAACACCATCGTTATTCCGGTCGTGATTCCGGGAATGCTGAGCGGGAGCACCACATGGGTAAAGACCTGAACGGGCGTTCCGCCGAGGTCCTGCGCCGCCTGTATAAGAGAATTATCAATTTTCATGAGCACGGTATAAAGCGGAACTATCATAAAAGGAAGATAGTCATAGACCATACCGAGCACAACAGCGCCCTGTGTGTTTATCATTTCAAAGGGACCTATGCCAAAAAGCCCGAGGAAGCGGTTGATAAGTCCGTTATTCTCAAGGATGGTCATCCAAGAATAGGTTCTTAAAAGGAAGTTCATCCACATCGGAAGCATTATGAGCATAAGCATAGTCCTTCTGATGTTATTCGTTTTTCTCGCCATAATAAACGCAAAGGGATAGCCGAGAACAAGACAGATAACGGTAGCTACCAAAGCAAGAAAAAGGCTCTTGATAATTACCGGAATGTATCCGCCGACTTTAGTTATGTTATTCAAAGTAAATTCGCCATTTCCGGTGGTGAAGGCAAAATACGCCACCATCAAAAGCGGAACCACTATGAATATCGCCATAAAAAAGATATACGGAAACGCGGGATAACGGGATTTTATCATTTTTCGTCATCCCCCGTCATCTTATGCATTATATGAATATCGTCCGGGATTACAGAAAGTCCAACCTCCCTGCCCGGTTCTTCGTAAAGCGTGGAATGTATTTTCCAGGCAAAGCCGTCTCTGCCGTCTACCACGATTTCGTAATGTACGCCTTTAAAAATAACGCTCTCAACAACGCCGGTAAGCTGCCCCTTTTCCGGTTCGGATATTTTAATATCCTCCGGGCGTATAACCACGTCAACGCTTTCGTTTTCTTCAAATCCGAAATCGACGCAGTCGAAATCCCTTCCGGCGAAATTTACGAGATAGTCCTTCTTCATAACGCCGTCAATGATATTGGATTCACCGATAAAGTCAGCAACAAACGCGTTTACCGGCTCGTTGTAAATATCGATTGGCGTACCTATTTGCTGTATTTCTCCGGCGCGCATAACGACGACGGTATCGCTCATGGTGAGCGCTTCCTCCTGGTCGTGGGTAACGTAAACAAACGTGATTTTTGTTTCACGCTGAATTTTCTTGAGCTCTATTTGCATCTCTTTGCGAAGCTTAAGGTCAAGAGCTCCGAGGGGCTCGTCCAGCAAAAGCACCTTCGGTTTGTTGACAAGGGCGCGTGCAATGGCGACCCTTTGCTGCTGTCCGCCGGAAAGAAGGTTGACGTCGCGGCGCTCGTAGCCGCGCATACTCACAAGGTCGAGCATTTCAAAAACGCGCTCTTTAATCTCTTTTTCCGGCACCTTTTTAAGCCTTAAACCGAAAGCGATGTTCTCAAAGACGTTGAGGTTCGGGAAAAGAGCGTATTTTTGAAAGACCGTATTTACTTCCCGTTTATACGGCGGAACGTTGTTAATCTTTTTTCCGTCAAAAAAAACGTCACCGCTTTCGGGCGTTACAAAGCCTCCGATAATGCGGAGAGTTGTGGTCTTTCCGCATCCGGAGGGTCCCAAAAGTGTGACGAATTCATGATTGTGGATATCCAAATTGATATGGCGAAGCACAGGCTCTCCGTCAAATCCGACAACGATATCCTTAAGACTAATAACAGTATTATTTTCCATTCTGCATCCCCCTTTTGCGGATTTCAAGTCACGCAAGGTAAAAACAGGATCCGGCTTTTTGACCTCACCCATTTTTCATGCCGCTTTTCTCTCGGCACAGACATACGTCAATCGAAATCATTATTTTGACGTATGGTGTTAAAAACCTGTCGACCCACCGCCCCTATTGGAACCGACCCCGCAAAAGGATGTAATTTCTAATCGTTGCCGCGCATATCATAAAATACCGCAGTGCCCGGTTTTAGAAGGCTCCGTTAGCGCAGTGTTTCATATGGCAAAAACAAGCGGTCTTATTTGTTCTCTATCGCAGTCATACCAAGCGGCTGTTTTGCGACAGTTCCACCTCCCTCTGGCTACTCATTATTTGCCAAACAACAGATGCAAAATTAACATTATATAATATAGCATATTGCAGAAAAAAGTCAATAATATTAAAGATTTTTATCGAAATTCCAACCGTTTTTACTTAAAATCGCCGCTTTTTAACATATTTTCCGCAAGTGATTTCCAAGCGGTTTTTCTGTCAATAATAACCACTGAAAGGAATGATGCAAACTATGGAACTTAAAGGTTCAAGAACCGAACAAAATCTTATGACCGCTTTTTCCGGCGAATCGCAGGCAAGAAACAAATACACCTATTTTGCCGGCAAAGCCCGCAAAGAGGGCTTTGAACAAATTGCTGATATTTTCATCGAAACGGCGGAAAACGAAAAAGAGCACGCTGAAATCTGGTTTAACTATCTTGAAGGTATCGGCAAAACCGAGGACAATCTCGCCTCAGCCGCCGCCGGCGAGCACTACGAGTGGGCGGAAATGTACAGCGCTTTTGCCAAGGACGCCCGGGACGAAGGATTCGACGATATTGCCGTAAAATTTGAATACGTAGCAAAAATCGAAGCGCAGCACGAGGAGCGTTTTCTCAAGTTGCTCGCCAACGTTCAAAACGGCGAAGTATTCAGACGCGGCTCCACCGTAATCTGGCTCTGCTCCAACTGCGGTCACGTGCATATCGGAGAATCCGCCCCGGAAATCTGTCCGGTCTGCGGTTATCCGAAAGCCTATTTTGAAATCAAAGCTGAAAACTACTGAAGTAAAAGCGCGGAAGAGACTTCTTCCGCGCTTTATCTTAACAGCTTTTCCCTTTCCTTGTAATCCGGAAGATATTTTTCTATCAGCGCGTAAAACTGCGGACCGTGGTTTTTATGCGCTATATGCGCGAGCTCGTGCACCACAACGTAGTCTATTGCTTCTTTTGAGTAAAGCATCAGCCTCCAGGAGTAGCAAATTGAGTTTTTCGCGCTGCAGCTTCCAAAACGTTTTTTCGCCGAAGTTATTTTGACTCCGGTGGGCTCAAGCCCCATAATCGCTGAAAAATATTCCGTACGCTCTTTAAGATACGGAAGAGCGTTTTTCTTTATATTTTCCTCTTCCTCCGGCGATACGGAGTACTTTTTAATCCGCTCTTTTTTAAGTTTCATATGCTTTTCCGCCCAGAGCCTGTGCTTCTCGACGAAGGCGTCTATTTCGCTTTTTGCCATATTTTGCGGCGCCCTGACGACGAGTTTTCCCTCGTCGTTTATGCTCATTTCTATCGTTCTTCTCTTTCGGCTTTTTATGAGTTCGTATTCCATACTTTTTCCCTTCGTTGTTGACTCAAAATTTTAAATATGCTATCATCAGCTTAACTAATTAAACGGCGGTGAAACGAAATGACCGGTGAAGAAAATTTAATGAAAAAGCGCTTTGAGGAGCTTTCAGAGCGCTCCTATTTTAACGGAATATATACCTTTACCGAGTTCCTTTCCCCAGCAGAACAGGCTTTGCTCCGATCCTCCGTTCAAAAAGTTCCCTACAGCTTTTTCGGCGGATTTGAAGGCGCCGAAAAAGCCATCGCCGTCTTTGGCTCCGAGGAGCTTTGCGGCTACGTTTTCGAGCCGCCCATATCTTTCGTAAAAATTGAGCCCGCCTCCCAAAAGTTTTCCGACGAGCTTTCCCACCGGGATTTTCTCGGCTCGATAATGTCCCTCGGTATAAAACGGAGCACCTTCGGCGATTTAATAGTAAAAGATAACTGCGGCTATACCGTATGCCTTGAAAACATCGCCGATTATATATGCGATAACCTTTTGAGCATCAAACACACTTCTGTTCGCTGCTCGGTGCTCAGCGAATTTCCGAAGGAAATAATCCCCGCTCCCGTCGAGAGCGAATTTGTTGTCGCCTCCGAACGCCTTGACTCCGTCGTGTCGGCAATCTACAAATTATCAAGAAGCGAAAGCAAAAATCTCGTTGAGCACGAAAAGGTGCTCGTCGGAGGAATTCCCGTACTGGGGACGGATTACCGCCCCAGGGAAAACGATATAATAACCGTTCGCGGACACGGAAAATTTATTTACGTCGGGCTTGAACGCGAAACCAAAAAAGGTCGCCTTCGCTGCAAGGCGAAAATTTACAGATAGTTGGTGGTATATATGAAAATTGCCCTTTCTTCCGCCAAATTCATTAATAAAGACGTCGCGCATAATTTAATCGAAATGGAAAAGTTTATGTATATTGCCAAGGAAAACGGCGCGGACCTCGTTTGCTTCGGAGAGACTTTTCTCCAGGGCTTTGACTCCCTTTGCTGGAACTACGAAAGTGACAAATCAATGGCCTTGAGCACCGACTCCGAGGTGTTTTCCGTGATTCGTAATAAATCTAAAGAAATTGGTATCGACCTGCTCTTTGGGTTTATCGAAAAAGACGGCGACAAAATCTATTCTTCCTGCGCGCTTATTGAAAACGGCGCTCTTTCTCATCTTTACCGAAGAATATCGAAAGGCTGGAAGGAATACAGTATCACCGATTGGCACTACGACGAGGGCACTGCGGTACGGTGCTTCAACTATCGCGGCAAAAAATGCCTTATCGCTCTTTGCGGCGACCTATGGGATTTTCCGAATGAATTCCGTCTCGGCGAGGAAATTCTATTTTGGCCCGTTTATATAAACTACTCGCCCGATGAGTGGAAAAACGGCGTAGGAAGCGAATACGCCGAGCAAGCCCGTTCTGTATGTAACCACACTTTACTCATCAACTCCGTTTGTGAAGGCGACTCCCATGGCGGTTGTTTCGAGTTCTCTGACGGAAAAACCGTTTCCTTCGTTTCGATGTGTTCCGAAAACATTCTTACAGTAGAAATATAGAATTTCAATAGAGAAAACGACGGGATCTCCCGTCGTTTTTTTACTGCTTTACGGCTTTCTTTTTATTTTTGCCGAACATTCCTATTTCTTC
>JAEDJF010000105.1 GCA_016296485.1 Oscillospiraceae bacterium | reverse complement strand
GGGGATTTATAGGGGCTTTCGCCCATAATTGTCTCAAACATACGGTTGAGCACCGGGAAAACCTCAATGTCCCGGTTATAGTTCACCGTCGTCTCGCCGTAGGCGGCAAGGTGATAGTGGTCAATCATATTCACGTCGTCAAGGTCGGCGGTCGCCGCCTCATAGGCGAGGTTCACCGGGTGGGTGAGCGGAAGGTTCCAGATGGGGAAGGTCTCGAACTTTGCGTAGCCCGCCTTAACGCCCCGCTTATTCTCGTGGTAGAGCTGGGAAAGACAGGTCGCCATTTTTCCGCTTCCGGGACCCGGAGCGGTCACGACCACGAGGGGGCGGGTCGTTTCGACGTACTCGTTGCGCCCGAAGCCCTCGTCGCTGATGACGTGGTTCACGTCAATCGGGTACCCCTCGATTGGGTAATGGAGATAGGATTTTATTCCGAGGTTTTCGAGCTTGCCCCTGAACTGGTCAACGACCCGCTGACCGGAGTACTGGGCGATAATTACGCTTCCGACGTAAAGCCCGAGGGCGGAAAAAGCGTCGATAAGGCGAAGCACCTCAAGGTCATAGGTTATTCCGAGGTCGCCCCGGACCTTATTCTTCTCAATGTCCCCGGCGTTGATTACGATAATAATTTCCGCCTGGTCCCGAAGCTCCTCAAGAAGGCGCACCTTGGTGTCCGGAGAAAAGCCCGGAAGCACCCTCGAGGCGTGGAAATCGTCAAAGAGCTTTCCGCCGAACTCAAGATAGAGCTTTCCGCCGAAATGGCTGATTCTCTCCTTTATCTTTTCCGACTGCATTTTGAAATATTTCGCCCTGTCAAACCCTGTCTTTTGCATATTTTCCCCCAAAAACTTAAAAGATAAATTTTAAAAGTATATTAACTTTAATCAAAAGTGGTGACAAAAGTTCTGAAATCGGATATAATTATCCCGTAAAAACAAAATCCGCAAAAAATCACTATTAAATGATAACCCAAATTATTTGTTCAGTCAACAAGAAACGTCAAGTTACTGCGCAAAATTTGTTTAACGGAGGATAAAAAATGACCAAAAAAATTACAGCCGCCCTTTTGTGCCTCGTTTTGGTGCTCTCCCTTTCCGGCTGCTCCTTTGCCGAGACCGTCGGAAACTGGCTCGACAGCATCGGTGATATGATTCCGAACGACGTCGAGCTCGTACTCGGACAGCTCACCGGACGGGAGGAAGTGAGCGCCGAGCACGAAATAATTTTTTCCGAAGGCTACGTCAATATGCTCAAAAGCGGCGTTTATCATATCGTCTATTCCCTCTCCGACGGAACCGAGGTCGAAATCGGAAGCAACGGTCTCCGCTTCGGCTCCACCTATCCGGAGCCTGCGGAGCTCGAGGGAGTTGAGCCGCAGTACGACGAGAACGGAAACCCCATCGAGCCGGAAATTCCCCATGAGCACATCGTGCTCAGCGACGGGATTTACTACTACATCGACGACAACCAGGCGAAGATGTTCACCGTGAACCCCGCGAACTACAAGGCGGTTCCCATCGAGATTTCCGCCGAAAATATCGCCTTTGCCGAAGCCGGAACTGCGGACTTCGGCGGAAAGAGCTGCCGCTACGAGCGGTACACAACCGACGCCGGGAACATCACTTTTTACTATTACGAAGCGGTGCTCACCGGAATGGTCATTGAGCAGGGCGGCACCCACACCCTTGAAAACATCACAGCGTTCAATAAGTACGTGAACACCGCCCTCGTGGCGATGCCCTCCACCTACCAGGTGGTGCAGTACTGGACCGGGGAATAAAAAAGAAAATGCGGCGGGCTCTGCCCGCCGCTTCTTTTTTTACAGCTCCGTATATTTCGCCTTGTTTCCGAAGGCTTTCTCCACCGGGTACTTCTCGGCGTTGCGGCGGACCTTTTCCCGAACTATCTCGTCAAGGTCCAGCCCGCAGGCGTCCGCCATAAGAATGCAGTAATTGACAACGTCCGCCAGCTCCTCCCGAACCTTGTCCCGCTTTTCGGCGCAGTCGAGGTCCGCGCCGCTCCACTGGAAAACTTCCAGGAGCTCCGCCGCCTCAAGACTTATGGAAATGGCAAGATCCTTGGGGTTATGAAACTGTCTCCAGTTCCGGTCGTCCCGGAACTTTAAAACCATATCTATCGTTTCCTTATTCATTTTCGTCCTCCGGAAAAATTTCTATGAGATAATTTTATCGCAAATTTCTAATTTTTTAAACCTTGAAACCCGAAAAAGCCCAGGAGTCCCCTCTTTTTGTGCAAGATTCACAAAGGGATTTTTTCCCGCCGGAAAAGGGCGGCTTTTTCCTGTGCAGTTTAGATAACAAAAGGGCGGCTTTCCTAACCGAAAGCCGCCCTTTTCCACAAAACAAAGCCGCGCTCCCGCCAAAAACGCAGATTTGAAAAAAATTTTATTTGTATTAAAATATAAATCAGTTTTTATTGGAGGCGATTGATATGAAAAAATTCACTGTCCGCGACCTTGCGGAAATCGGCGTTCTCGCCGCTCTCGTTTTTGTCGCGACCTATTTTATTAAAATCGGACCAATTCCCACCCCCGCGGGTCCGACGATGCTCAAGACCGGCAACGCCGTCTGTCTCATCGGGGCAATCCTTTTCGGTAAAGTCAAGGGCGGGC
Organism: Oscillospiraceae bacterium; assembly: GCA_016296485.1. GTDB lineage: Bacteria > Bacillota > Clostridia > Oscillospirales > Ruminococcaceae > UMGS1668. Next base: position 2,215 of record JAEDJF010000105.1, on the reverse strand, counting down.
TCGCCGCCGGAATCGGCTCGGCGCTCTTTGACCTCACCAACCCTGCCTTCGTCGCCGGCGCGCCCTTCACCTTTATTTTCTTCTTCATTATGGCTTTCGTCTGCGGCGCCGTCTCCCATGTCGGCGGCAACACCGGCGCGAACAAAAAGTGGAACACTATCGGCGCTGCCTGCGGCGCTTTTACCTACCTCGTGCTTCACCTCGGAAAGTCCTTTATCACCCTCGTCCTTGAGGGGAGCGGCGCCGCCGCCGCTCTTGCCGCCTGCGGCACCAAGTTTATAACTTCGGGCTTCAACGCGGTTTTCGCCGTCGTCGTCGCGGCAATTCTCACCCCCATTTTCCACAAATCCCTTTCCAAACGGTACAAAGCCGCCTGAATTCTACGTCTTGTATATAAAAAAGAGCCTTTCCGACAGGAAAGGCTCTTTTTTCATTTTTAAGTACAGGAAACCACCGTCGTTCCCGGGTAGTAGTGCTCGAGGATTTCCTTGGCGGTGGCGCCGTTTTGCGCCATATAGTTCGCCCCAACCTGGGACATTCCGACGCCGTGACCGTAGCCCCGGACGGTAAAGACGAAGTCCCCGTCCTTATATTTCACCGTGAAGGCGGAGGAGCGAAGCCCGAAAAGGCTCCTTATCTTTGCGCCCGAAAAGGTCGCCGCCCCAATCTGAATCCGCTTTACGTAGCCGCTTTCGCTTATTTCCGCCCCCTCGAACCACTGCTCCGGGGCGCCGCCGGAAAGGGACGCGCCGTAGGAATTGAGGATTTCAAGAGCCTTCGCCTTGCTGACGGAGACGGTTGTCTCAAAGTCGGCGGAAAGCCCGTCCCCGGGGCTTTCCACCGGGACGAGGTACTCCACCGCCCCGCCCCAGACGTTTTCGGCGCTCTCGGTTTTCCCGGCGGAAATGGCGTGGTAAACGGTCATCGCCGGGGCGCCGTTATAGACGACCACCATTTTCATAGCCTCCGCCGCCGCTTCGCAGATTCTTGCCCAGCTTTCCTCGAAAGCGCCGCCGAAGACCTCCTGCGCCTTTTCCTCGGTCAGATAGATGAGCTTATTCGAGGGGTCGGCGGTGAAGTCGTAATCCGCGGCAAAATGGGTGTTTTTTTCGTAAAGGGCGCAGGAAAGCGCCGCGGTTCCCTGGGCGACGAGCGCCTCAAACTCGAAATTTGCCCCCATTTCGGCGGCAATCGCCCCCCGGACAAATTCCTCGTAGCCGACGTTTTTGACCGCCTTTTCCGAAACGTCGTAAATTCTGAAATATTCCTCTGTAAAGCTCTCCTGCTTGTCAGGCTCCGACTCGCTTTGGCTCGCGCTTTCGGCGGGCGGCTCCTCCGGCGCTTGGGAGATTTCCTCCGTTTTCGGCGCTTCCTCAAAAGCCTGTCCCTTTGGGTTCGCGAAAGCCGCCGACATCGGTATAAAGAGCATCGCCGTCAAAGTGATGGCGATGATAAGCGCCCGAAATTTCATTTTTCCGTCCCTCCTTTTCGGTATCCGCTTAAGGATATGCGAAAGGCGAGGGGGATATGACTTTCGGCGTTTCGTCACTCTGCACAAATCGGGATTTTTTCGCCCCCGGGGAGGGCGGCGTTTTTCAGTTAAAAGGCGCTTTGCCGAAGGATTTTTCGGCAAAACGCCATAGTTTTGCTTTCGCCCTTGAAAAGACCGGAATTTTATAATATATTTAATCATGGAAGTTTATGTTTTTCCATATATTTAATAAGTTTATTATTTCTTAAAATAGAAAGGGAGTACCGAAAATGAACGCTTTAAACAAAATGTCCGTAAAGGATATTGACCTTAAAGGGAAGCGGGCGCTGGTCCGCTGCGACTTCAACGTGCCGCTCAAGGACGGCGTCATCACAAACGACAAGAGAATCGTCGCCGCCCTTCCCACCATAAAATATCTCTCCGACGAGGGCGCAAGGGTTATCCTCTGTTCCCACCTTGGTCGCCCGAAGGGCGAATGGCTCCCGGAGGCGAGCCTTGCTCCCGTTGCCGCAAGGCTTTCCGAGCTTCTCGGAAAGCCCGTCCGCATGAGCCGGGACGTCATCGGCGAGGACGCCAAAAACATCTCCGAAACCCTTAAGGACGGCGAAATCGCCCTTCTTGAGAACGTCCGCTACTACAAGGAGGAGACCAAGAACGACCCGGACTTTGCGAAGGAACTCACCAGCCTTGCTGACGTTTTCGTGAACGACGCCTTCGGCACGG
>JAEDJF010000104.1 GCA_016296485.1 Oscillospiraceae bacterium | reverse complement strand
AAAGCGGGCGCGGTACGAAAAGAAAAAAGCGGTCCCGAGGGACCGCCCTTTTCAAGGAGAGATTCAGAATTTATAGTCAGCTGCGTTTATCATTTTGGTGTTGGCGAGGGCTTTGAGACCGCCGAAAATGCTGCCGAGGATTCCGCCGCCTTCGCCCTCGTCCTCGCCTTTTTCGGCGGTCAATATCTGACCGCACTCCTCGGCGACGAGGCAAACGGCGCTCTCCTGCTCGGGGGAGCATTTGACGCTTGCGCACTCTTTGACGGAGAGCCTTTCAATTATGAGGTCCGCGGGAACGTCCGGGGCGATTTTGAGCATGGCGCATTCGGAAATGAGCACGCCGCCGGGGCAGCGCTCAAGGAGCGCTTTGTCAACCTTAAAGATGGGTTTCTCCTCGATGACCATATCGTACTTTCTGACCGATTCCCTGTCGATGACTTTAACGTCGTCGTACTCGGGTTTAACGGCGAAGAACTGCTCCGCAAATTCCTTATAGATGGAAACGTCGCCGTTTACAAAGACGTATTCGAGTTTCGGAAGGGCTTTTTCCGCCCCGTCCTTTACCTCGAGGTCGCCGTTTATATAGAGCTTCGTGCCATAGCGCAGGATAAGGCTTTCGTCGAGAGAGGCGTCGTCGTTTACGAAAGCGGTGCCGTCCGGGACAATCTTCACTTCGGCTTCTTCGGAAATGAGGTCGATGAGCTTTTCGACGAGGGATTCGGCGATAACGACCTTTTTGGCGTCGAAGCGCGCGCCCTTGGCGCGGAGGGCGTCGGCGGAGACGGCGGGGTCGAGGAAGAGAAGCCGGGGCGCCCAGTAGAGGGTGTCCTTTGCCCGAAGGGCGAAAACTCTGTCAATGGCGGTGTTGTTTTTAAGGAGCACCGCCCCGTCGGGATAGAGCTCGGCGCTGCCGTTGACGGTGGCTCTTGAGAGGAAGCCGGAAAGGCTCTTCGGGCAGAGGACCCTGCCGTTGATAACGGCGGAGACGTAATTGTCAAGGACCGCCGGGTCGCAGGGTTTCACGGTGAGCGAGCCGTTGACGATAAGGAGGGTCTTTTCCGCCGGGGCGTTTTCGGGACCGATTTCGCTGCTCCCGTTGACGATGGAAACCTTGACGTTCTCCTCGGTGACGTAAACGGAGGCGGCGTTCATATTAACGTTGCCGTAGCGCCCGATGAGCTCCTGCGACTTTTGGCTGCTCAAAATGATGGCGGCGTTGATGCAGATGTTCTCGTAACTCTGGAGCGTCTCCTCGGTGATATCTCTGATGTCGCAGGTGGCGACGTTGACCATAAGTTTCTTCTTGTTTTCCATTTTTATTCCTCCAAAAGCTTAAGTTTTAAAAGTTTTTTCGCGGCGGAGAGCTTCGCCCGAACCGTTCCCGGCGGAAGATTGAAAATCTCGCCGAGCTCCGAGGAGTTGTACCCCTCGAGGTATCTCATTCGGAAAAGAATCCTCACGTCCTGGGGAAGGAGAAGGAGTATCTGCTCTGTCTCCACTTCGTCAAAGGTGTTTTCATCGAGTTCATCCGTCTGGAAGAAACTCATTTTCTTTTGCTCCGCTGCGGCGCGCCGCACCTTGTCGAAAAATATGTTCCTGGCGGTTTTGTAAAGCCAGGCGCGCCGCTCCCGGTCGTCCAGCCTTTCGAGCAGCTCGAGGTTTCCGAGAGCGCGGAGAAAGGTTTCCTGGACAAGGTCGCCGGCAAGTTCCGGGTCGCCGCCGTCAAGGGCGCAGCAGTAACCAAAGATTTCTTTTCCGAGCTTTTCGTACAGCTCTTCTATCAAAAGCAGCGCCCCCTTTTGTCTTTTCGTTGAGCTTTCTGTTAAGCTCTGCTATTTCAAGGAGTTTATTCTCCATATAGGTATCGACGTATTGCATCATTTTTGTCTGCCCCCTTCAAGGTGTTTTCACCTATATAACGAACAGGAAAGGCAAAGTGTTGCGAGAAATTAAAAAATTTTTCTTCCGGATTATTTTAGCATTTTTCCCCGGGAAATACAAACCGCCTTGCTTGACAGCGGGCGAAAATACGGCTATAATTAACCTCTTAAAGAATAACGTATAAATGGGGTGAATTTATGGACGATATGATGAAAGCCGCCCTCGGCGTCTTTATTCCGCTTATCGGAACGACCCTCGGCGCGGCGACGGTGTTTTTCTTAAAAAAGGATATGGGCCCAAGGCTTCAGAAGGCGCTTCTGGGTTTTGCCTCCGGCGTTATGATAGCGGCGTCGGTCTGGTCCCTTCTTATCCCCGCGATAGATATGGCGGAAGCTTCAGGCACAAAGGCGGCGTGGCTCCCGGCAGTGGCGGGCTTTCTTCTCGGAATGGGCTTCTTGCTCTTCCTTGACAGCGTTATCCCCCACCTTCACTTAAACTCCGACGAGCCCGAGGGCGCCAAAAGCAGCCTCAGCAAATCCTTTATGCTGATTTTCGCCGTGACCCTCCATAATCTCCCGGAGGGAATGGCAGTGGGCGTCGTCCTCGCCGGAATGTTAAGCGGAAGCGGCGTAATTTCCGCCGCCGGGGCTATCGCCCTTGCCGTCGGAATAGCGATACAGAATTTCCCCGAGGGGGCAATTATCTCCGCCCCGCTTTTAAAGAGCGGGCTTTCGAAAAAGAAAGCCTTCCTCTACGGCTTCCTTTCCGGAACGGTTGAGCCCATCGGAGCGATTCTAACAATTCTTCTCGTTTCGTCAATAACCCCCGTTCTCCCCTATATCCTCGCCTTTGCCGCCGGCGCGATGATTTACGTCGTCGTTGAGGAGCTTATCCCCGAGGCGCAGATGGGCGAGCACAGCAATATCGGTACCGTCGGTACCGCCCTCGGCTTTGCCTTGATGATGCTTCTCGACGTGGCGCTGGGGTAAAAGCCGCAAAAAAATGAGCCTTCGCCCAACGGGCGAAGGCTTTTTTTATTAAGTTTTAGGCTTAACCGAAGCGATATAGAGCTTTCCGTTTTCTCCGGTTTTAACTTCGACGGAGTATTTCAGAAGGCGGTTTTCAATGAGGTCAGCTATCTCCGGGTAGTCATAGGGATTGAGGGAGGGAACTCCCTCCTCCCCGGCGACGGAGACAGAGTTTCCGTTTTCGTCGTAATATACGCCGAAACCTGCCAAGTCCCCCTCAAAGTAGGAGACGGTAACGGCGTAGCCGCCGCCCGTTTCCTCCACCGAGGAGATATATGGAAGAAGATAGGGACCCCAGGGTCCGATTCCGAGGGCATAAACCCCGGCGCGCTCATAGTATTCCCATGCCTTTTTCTCGGAGGAAGGAGTGACGGAAACGTCATCGCCGAAAAGGTCTTTCGCAGCCCTTTCGACCCATTCTTTCGGAATGACAAGAGAGCTTATTGAGATTGTATCCTCGAACTCGCGGTAAACTTCCCGTTCGTCTGCGGCGAAGACAAGGAGATTAAGGCAGGCGTTTATGATTTCCTGATTTTTGAGCAATGGGTATTCAAAATCCGAAAGGCGCCCCGCGTAATAAATCAGCCGGTCGAGCCCCTCCGGGCGAAGGGTAACGCCGTCGGCGTAAATTTTCGGGAGCGCTTCGCTGTAATTCACCTCCGGCAGCCAGTCATAGGGGTACTCGAAGCCGAGCCTTGCGGCTTCGAGCTCCTCAGTTGTTTTTCCGAGCGGCTCAAAGCTTTTGAAGCGGAGGTATTCGCCCTTTTCTCCCTCCATTACGGAGAAAACCATGCGGTACATGCCGATGCAGTTCCAGCTCGGCTCCCACTGGTAGGCAAGGCTGTCCGTAAGGAGGAAGTCAACCGCTATCTCGTCGTCGGAGATGCGCTTTGCTATGGGCTGGTGTCCCCAGCAGGAAAAGGCGCTTTCAAGCCCGAACTCAAGGGCGGAAAGATATTCGCCTTTTTCGCAGTCAAAAATGAAGTTGTCATCCGGGGCGAAGGCAAAATCCTCGCTTCCGAAAAGCTCAAAGGCGACCCGGGAAATCTCTTCTTCCGGAAAATGCACCCACCCGTCGGGACCAACGGGGAAGCTCTTAAAGTAGGGGCTCGCTTCGTTCATGAATTCGCCCGCCGGGGAATACATATACGTCCGAAGAATAAAGCAAAGCTGCTGATTTTCGTCAAGGCTCATAGTGCCATCAAGGTCCTTTCCGGAAAGCACGCCGACGAGCTGCTCCGCAAGGGCTTCCGCCCGCCGCTCAAGGCTGAATTCCCGACCGCTGCCGAGAAATTCGTTTGAAACAAGGCGAAGGAAGGTTTCTTCCCCGTCCTTCATGGCTTCAAAGGACATTTTCGTTTGGTACTCCGTTTTGTTAGGGAGCCCTATTTTAAGGGTATAGGTGATGAGGTTCCCGCTTACGGAAATTTTATTTATGGAGACGAGCTCCCACCTTTTTAGGCTGGGGTCGTTAAATATCTCAATTTCTTCTTCGCCGGGATCATAGCTTTCGGAAAGACAGCCCTCCCCGAATCGGCGCTCCAAAAGTTCAAGGAACTTTTGGGGCGTTATTTTACAGGAGGTTTCAAAGTCGCCCGAAGCGCCGATTTTTGAAAGCTCGGAATAAACCGCCTGCTTCAATAATACCGGGCTTTCAAGCCCTTTGATTTCGGAGAAATCGTACCCGCTGAGGACGCTCGCCGCTTCCTCAAGAAAGGCGCGGTCCCCGCCCGCGGAGTAAAAGGCTTTCGTCTCCTCCTCGGTGCAGGGAACGGCTCCCGTGCTCAAATCCTCCGGCTCCTCGGAATTGGTGCTCAAGTCCTCCGACTCTTTTATTTCGACGCTCCAGTTTGAGCACGCCGCGAAAGCAAACACCCAAATCAACGCAAGAAGAAAGCAGAAAAATCGTTTCATTTTTAAAAGCCTCCGTGCTTTCAGT
>JAEDJF010000012.1 GCA_016296485.1 Oscillospiraceae bacterium | reverse complement strand
CTCCCCGGCGATGAGCTCATAGCCCCTCTCGGTCTTTCGGACGGAGATGGGCTGAATCAGCCCGTTTTCGCTGATGCTCTGGGCGAGCTTTCGAAGCTCGCCCTCGCTGAACTCCTTTCGGGGCTGGAAAGGGCTTGGACAAATCAGCTCTATCGGAAGCTGGAGTACGGTGTTTTGTTTTTTAAGCGAATCAAAAAGTCCCATATCATCGCCTCCGGATTTATATTACCACAATTTCCCAGAAACTTCCAGAGTTTTTTATCGCAGCTTTCGCCCCTTTTCTTCCTTTTTCGGCGCAGATGCGAAAACAATTTTTACTTTCCTGCCGAAAAAGAATGAAAGCCGTCGCTTTTTGCGAAAAGTTTTTCGCAAAAACAGGAATATTCTTAAATTTATCGTTTTTCGATAAATTTTTATTGACTTTCGCTATTGTCCGTGGTATAACAAAATTAAACAATACCTTTGGAGGTGGCTTTATGAAACAAAAAAGCCTTGCTAACTGGCTCAAAATTATAATCGTCGTAACCGCCGTTATCGGCGCCGTGGCGGCCTTTGCCTTTATTCCTTATTACGGAAGGCACATAGTTGAGGTTTCGCCGGAGATGTCCTATTGCTACTATCCCTGGCTCGTCTTCGAAATTCTCTTTTCTCTGCCCTGCTTCGCGGCGCTGTTCTTCGGCTGGAAAATCGCCGCCAACATCGGCGCGGACCGCTCCTTTACCCGGGAAAACTCCGCCTATCTCCGGAACATCGCGATTTTGGCGGCGGTGGATTCCGGCTACTTTCTCCTTGGAAACTGGGCGCTGGTTTTCCTTGATATGAATATTCCGGGGCTTGCTTTCATTGTCGCTCCGCTTCTCTCCTTCTTCGGCGTCGCCTTTTCCGTCGTTTTCGCCGCCCTCTCCCACCTTGTCTATAAGGCGGCGGTCCTCCGGGAGGACTCGGACCTCACAATCTAAAGGGGGAATTTTTGTGCCAATTGAAGTAAATCTTGACGTTGTGCTCGCGAAGCGGAAAATGAGCATGACCGAGCTTTCCGACCGTGTCGGCATCACAATGGCGAACCTCTCTATTTTAAAAACCGGCAAGGCGAAGGCCGTGCGCTTTTCGACGCTTGAGGCAATCTGCCGGGTCCTCGACTGTCAGCCCGGGGAAATTTTAAGTTTTGTTCCGGGGGAGGAAAGCTCCGAATAAAAGAAATTTTGCTCTTTCATTTCTTTTAAAAAGGACTATAATAGTAACTGTAATTTTGCCGCCCTTCGGCGGCAGGCAAAAGGAGCTGACTTTAGGTGATAACCTGGCTTATTATGTTCATTAAAAAAATCGTCGGCGCGAACTACGTCGCGATAATCGTCGCCGCTGTCTGGGCGCTCTATCTGGGGCTTTTCCTCGTCATAAAGCCGAACCGTGGAAAACAGCAGTTCAAAACCGCCGTCATCGTCGGTCTTTGCGCCACCGCCATCTGCGACGTAGTCTGGTTCTTTAAATTTTTTGATAATTTCACGTACCTCGACCCGGGGATTTCGGGAATGCTCTGGTTCTGCCTTCTTCCGGCGGCAATGCTCTTTATCGTGATGTTTTTGAGCTACGTCAACACCAGCCGCTTTGAGCACGAGAACAAAAAGCGCCTCAAAGCGGAGGAAAAACAGCGCAAGAAGGACAGCCGCCGGGCGAAATATGAAAACGAAAACCCGCCCGAACGGAAAGGGGAAAACGATGAAAAGCTCCCTGAAGCTCCGAAAGGTTGACGAAGAAAACTGGCGCTGCGGCTTAAAGGTAGCCGAAAACCAAAAGCAGTTCGTCGCCGATAGCGCCGTACTCCTCGCCCGCGCCTACGCCTATCGGCGTTCCCGAAGCCGCGCCTTCATAATTTACGAGGGCGAGACTCCCGTCGGAATGGCGCTTTATTACGATTGCGACGAGCTCTCCGCCTATGATTTCAGCCAGCTCTTCATCGACGAGCGGTACCAGGGGCGTGGGCTCGGTCTTGCCGCCGCCAAAAAAATCCTCGACCTTATGCGCCGGGACGGAAAATACAAAAAAGTCGTCCTCTGCTACGTCGAGGGCAACGCCGCCGCAAAAAATCTCTATGAAAAGCTGGGCTTTTCCGAAACGGACCGGGACGGCGACGAAATAATAATGGAAGCCGATCTTTAAAAGGAGTAAAAATGGACGTCACTTTTAAAACGGACGACGGAACCTTCAACTACCGCGCATGCGCCGTGATCGTTGACGGCGGAAAAATCCTCGCTATGAAGGACAGCCGCTCGCCCTACTACTATCTTCCCGGCGGGCGGGTGAAGCTCGGCGAAGCGGCGGAAGCCGCCGTCTTGCGGGAGGTTCGGGAGGAACTCCGAATCGACGCCGAAGTCCTCCGTCCCCTCTGGCTTTGCCAAAGCTTTTTTACCGAGGACTTGAGCCGCGAAAACTACCACGAACTCTGCCTTTATTTCCTTGTGGACGTCTCCAAAACCGACCTTCTCGAGCGTGGCGGCGCCTTTACCCTTTCGGAAAATGGAATTGAGCACCGCTTCGAGTGGCTGAAATTCGAGGAGCTTCGGGACAAATATCTGTACCCCCTGTTTATAAAGAAGGAAATCTTCCGCCTTCCAGAAAACCTTACGTTAATAACGCAAACTGAATAAAAAAGCCGGGCGCATAGCGCCCGGCTCTTTTTGTACTTAAGCACAAAAACGCCCGCCGAAAGTCCCGGCGGGCAAATCTTAAAGTATTTCAGCTTTCCATTCTCCGCTTTCGTTACTCCAGTAAAATTCGGAGCAGCCGTCGTCCTCGAACACCTTCACCATATCCAAAAAATCGCTTGCAAGCTTATGGTTTTGAAGCTCGCTTCTCGGTATCCAAAAAACCTCTCCCTCGTCGGAGGAGCAAAGCTCCCCGGAAAAACGGTCCGTTTTAAAAAAGAGAACAACATATCTCTCCCCGTCCCTCGTTCCGAACTGCTTCACTCCGCAAAGGCGGGGGTTTTCAACGGTAAGCCCCGTTTCCTCCCGCACCTCGCGAATGACCGAGCGGACGAAAGATTCCCCGGGCTCTACGTGCCCTCCTGGAAATGTTATTCCCGGCCAGTCTTTATTTACTCTTTCCTGAACAAGTATGTTGCCTTTATCGTCGTACACCATGCACATATTGGTAAGTATAACTTTTTCAGCTCTCGACATGGGTGGTCTCCTTTAAAGCGGCTTTTCCGAAATTTTTACCCTCTGGCGGGGGTACTTCGGGGGCGTAGGCGACTTTTTGCCAATGATGACGGCGCTGCGCCCGCCGGCAACGGGGATTTCATAGTGCTCAACTTCCCGAACTTCGCCGCCGAGAATGGCTATGGCTTTTTCCGCGGCGGAAAGCTCGCTTTCCGCTTCGGCGGTTTTCATCGGGGCGAAAACGCCCCCGATTTTAACGAGGGGCAGGCAGTATTCGCTGAGCACCGCAAGGTTCGCGACCGCCCTGGCGGTGACGAAATCGAAGCTCTCCCGAAGGGCTTTGTCGTGCCCCGCGTCCTCCGCTCTCGCGTGGACAAGGGTCGTTTTTATCCCAAGCTCCCGGCAGACCTCGGAAAGAAAGTTGAGCCTCTTCTGAAGGCTGTCTATGAGCACGAGGTCAATATCCGGTCTCGCGATTTTGAGCACGATTCCCGGAAAGCCCGCGCCGGTTCCGACGTCGGCGACCCTCGCGCCCTCTTTTATCTGTGCATGGCGAAGAAACGCAAGACAGTCGAGGAAGTGCTTCGCGGCGATACCCTCCTCGTCCGTTATGGCGGTGAGGTTGATTTTTTCGTTCCACTCCAAAAGGAGCGCCGCGTATTTTTCGAGCTGCTCAAGCTGGCGCTCGCTGAGCGCGTCGGCGTAGTCGGGAAGATAGTTTTTTAAAATCTCTGTAACCATTTTGCTCCTTATTTCTGTATATAGATGAGAAGTACCGAAACGTCCGCCGGCGAAACGCCGGAAATCCTGCTCGCCTGCCCGATGTTGAGCGGGCGAACCCGGCTGAGCTTTTCAACGGCTTCGAGCCGAAGCCCGTGGACGGCTTTGTAATCAATATCCTCGGGAATCTTCTTTTCCTCCAGCCTGTGCATCTGCTCCACCTGCGCAAGCTGTTTTTTGATGTAGCCCTCGTACTTTATCTCGATTTCCACCTGCTCAATGACCGCTTCGGGGAGCGGTTTTCTCTCGGCGTCAAAGGGCGCGAGGTCCGCGTAGCTTATCTGCGGGCGGCGGAGAAGCTCCGCAATTTTGACGCCCTCGGTGAGGGGCGCGGTTCCGTGCTCAACGAGCATCGCGTCGAGCTCCGGCGACATACGAAGGTTAGTCGTCTCAAGGCGGCGAAGCTCCCGGTCGCGCATTTCGCGCTTTTCAAGGAACTTTTCCCAGCGCTCCTCGCTGATAAGCCCGATTTCGTGCCCGATGGGCGTTAGGCGCATATCCGCGTTGTCCTGCCTGAGCACCAAGCGGTACTCGCTCCGGCTGGTCATCATTCGGTAAGGGTCCAGAACGCCCTTGGTCACAAGGTCGTCAACGAGGGTTCCGATATAGGAACCGCTCCTTTCGAGCACCAGCTGCTCTTTCCCCTGTGCTCGCTTCGCGGCGTTGATTCCCGCAAGAAGTCCCTGGGCCGCCGCCTCCTCGTAGCCGGAGGTTCCGTTGAACTGTCCCGCGCCGAAAAGCCCCTTGACGTTCATAAATTCAAGGGTCGGCTTGAGGTCAAGGCTGTCGCAGCAGTCGTACTCGATGGCGTAGGCGTTGCGCATAATTTTCACGTGCTCAAGTCCCTTGACCGAGCGGTAAATCGCCACCTGGACGTCCTCCGGGAGCGAACTGCTCATTCCGGAAAGGTACATCTCCTCGGTCTGGAGCCCCATGGGCTCCACGAAAAACTGGTGGCGCTCCTTGTCCGGGAAACGCATGACTTTGTCCTCGATGCTCGGGCAGTAGCGGGGACCGATTCCCTCGATTTTCCCGGAATAAAGGGGCGAGCGCCCGATGTTTTCCCGGATTATCTCGTGGGTCTTTTCGTTGGTGTAGCCTATGTAGCACTCCACCTTGTTTACGAGGGGTCCCTCCGTCTCGAAGCTGAAGGGAACAATGTGCTCGTCGCCGTACTGGATTTCGAGCTTCGAGTAGTCTATGCTGTCCCGGGCGACCCTGGCGGGTGTTCCGGTCTTGAAGCGGCGGAGCTTGACGCCGAGTTTCTCAAGGCTCTCCGAAAGGGGCTTAGCCGGCTGGCTGGCGTCGGGTCCCGCCTCGTACTTTCTGTCGCCGACGTAGATAATTCCTTTAAGGTATGTTCCTGTGCAGATGATGACGTTGCGCACTTCGTAAAAAGCGCCCAAATGGGTCATAACTCCGAGCACGCCCCCCTCTCCGTCGCTTCGGACTTCGACGATTTCCGCCTGCTTAATGTCGAGGTTCTCCTGTTTTTCAAGGGTGTGCTTCATCAGAATGTGGTAAAAAGCCCTGTCCTCCTGGTTCCGAAGGCTGTGCACCGCCGGACCTTTTCCGAGGTTGAGCATGCGGCTTTGGATCATCATTTTGTCCGCCGCCTTCGCCATCTCGCCGCCGAGGGCGTCGATCTCCCGGACAAGGTGACCTTTCGCCGTGCCGCCGATGGACGGGTTGCAGGGCATATTGGCGATTTTGTCGAGATTGAGCGTAAAAATACAGGTTTTTGCGCCAAGGCGCGCCGCCGCAAGAGCCGCCTCGACCCCGGCGTGACCCGCGCCGACGACGGCAACGTCGTATTTTCCCGCGAAGTATTCTTCCATTTTAAAATCCTCTATCCTGAAAAAAATTTGAATATCCGTTATTTGCCGACGCAGAACCTTGAAAATACCTGCTCGATTACGGCGTCGCTGGCTTTTTCTCCGGTGAGCTCGTAAAGGCAGTCGAGAGCCGTCTCGACGCAGATTCCCACAGCGTCCAGAGTCATTCCGAATTCCACGGCGGAAATCGCCTCGTCAACGGCGCGCTTCGCCCGGCAGACGCAGTCCAGCTGGCGCTCGTTCGCCATAACCGGCTCCGCCGGGTCGAGGTCCGCGGTTTTGAGCACCTCGGAGAGAGCTTTTCTGAACTCCTCCTCGCCGTTTCCGTTGGCGGCGGAAATCACCACCGAGCGCTCGAAACCGTTTTTGATGACGTCAATATCCGCCCTCGTCTCAAGGTCGGATTTGTTTATTACAGCCACGGCGGGTTTTCCCCGCAGCTTTTCGATGAGGTTCATATCGTCGGAATCGAGGGGCGCGCTGGAGTCGAAAACCGCTATGACCACGTCGCAGCGGTCAATTTCTGTGTTCGCCATATCGACGCCGATTTTTTCGACCCTGTCCTCGGTCTCGTGTATGCCGGCGGTGTCAAGAAGGCGAATCGGAATATCGCCCACGAGCACCGACTCCTCCACAACGTCCCTTGTGGTTCCGGCAACCTCGGTGACAATGCTTCGGTCGCGCCCGGAAAGGAGGTTCATAAGGGTGGATTTTCCGACGTTGGGCTTTCCGGCGATGACCGTAACGGCGCCCTCCCGGATAACCTTTCCCGCGTCGTAGGTGTCGATGAGCCTTTTGAGCACCGCCTGTGCCTCCTTGAGCACGGACTCCATATGCTCGTTTGAAAGCTCCGGAACGTCCTCCTCCGGGTAGTCGGACCAGGCGGCGAAATGGCTTTCGAGGGCGGTCAGCTCCTCGGTTATTTTCTTTATTTTTTTATAGAGCGCCCCGTCCCGCATGGCGAGGGCGGCTTTGCCCGCCCCGGCGGATTTCGCGGAGATGAGGTCCATAACCGCTTCCGCCTGGGTCAGAGTGAGCTTTCCGTTTAAAAACGCCCTTTTTGTAAATTCACCGGGACCCGCAAGGGCGGCGCCGGCGGCAAGAGCCGCCCGAAGCACCCTTTTAAGAAGCGCCGGGCTCCCGTGGCAGGAGAACTCGACGGTATTTTCTCCGGTGTAGCTCCTGGGCGCTATGAAAACCGTGGCGACGGCTTCGTCGATGTCGCCCTCGGCGTCGAAAACTCTCCCGTAGGCGCAGGAGTACCCCCCGAGGGTTTTAAGCTCTCGCCCGCCTTTAAACGGGCGAAAGATTTTTTCGCCGACGGCGACGGCGTCCTCCCCGGAAATTCGGACGACGCCGAGCCCCGAAGCGGAAAGCGGCGTGCTTATGGCGGCAATGGTGCTCATTGAGTTTCCTCCTGTTTCAAAATGATAGCGACCGTTTCGGCGGCGGGGTTTCCCCCCGCCTTACGGCTGAAGCTTCGGCTCGCTATGACAGCTCGCCGATTTGAACTATATTGCGACACGGCGGCGCTTAACAAGCGGCGCCCGCATATTATACCTACTATATTATAAAAAGAGCCGGCACTAAAATCAAGTGCCGGCTTTCGTTTTTATTGCGCCAATCAGTCCAAATCTATTCTTCCGTAAAGGGAAATAGCGCTGGTGTCGTTCTTCGGGGGCTCGTTGCTCTCGGGAACTATGACTTTCTGGCTTTCGCGGCGGGGAGGTCTTCCGCCTCTTCCGCCTTTTCTTTCGCCCCTGCCCTCGACGTGGAATTTCTTTCCGTCGCGGGGAGGTCTTCCGCCCTCGACGGGGCTTATTACGACTCTGCGGTTGGGCTCGCTTCCGATGGACTTGCTGGTCGCGCCGGAAACGGTCTGGACGGTGGAGTGTACGATTCTTCTCTCGTAGGGATTCATCGCCTCAAGGGTGATGGAGCGCTGGTTTCTTACAGCCTGGGTCGCGGTCTTTCTTGCGTAAGCGCGAAGGCTGGCTTCGCGCTTGCTGCGGTAGTCGTCAATATCGAGAACTACTCTTACGTAGCTGCCCTCGCTTCTGTTGGCGACGAGGGACGCAAGGTACTGCATTGCGTCGAGGTTGTCCCCTCTTCTTCCGACGACGGAGCCCATATCCTCGCCGGAGAGCTGGAGGACTATCATTCCATCCTTCTGGGAATAGCTAACCTCGGCGTCCCCGTGACCGAGAGCCACGAGAATTTCTTTGATGTAGCCGGCGGCGGCGGAGCCTTTGAGCTCAAGAACCTCGGGAGCGAGGGGCTTTGCCTCCTCCTTCTGTTCCTCTGCCTTTTCGGAAACGGGAACTTTCTCCTTTACTTCCTTTTTGGGCTCTTTCTTCTGCTTCGGCTTTTCGGTTTTTTCTTTTTTCTCTTTGTTCTGTTCCGGCTGGGGAGCTGCTTTCTCGGCTTTGGGCTGGGAAGGCTTTTTCTCCTTCGGCTTTTTCGCGGCGGGTTTCTTCTCCGGGGAAGCGAACTTGTTTTCGTATTCCTCCTGGAGAGTAACCTTTACCTTTGCGGGAACGGTTTTAAGTCCTAAAAACTTCTTTTTGGGAAGCTCAAGAATTTCAATATCCACATATTCGCGAGGCGCGCCCATTTTCGCACAGGCGGCTTCAATGGCTTCGTCAACGGTCTTGCCGGTGGCGATTACGTCTTTATCCAATTAAATGCCCCCTATTTTATTTAAGGTCGTCATCAGTGACCTCAACGTACTCCTCGCCGTATTTTTCGGCGTCGCGTTTTCTCGCCTCGGCGAGCTTGCGCTTATTTATCTCTTTTTTGTTGAGGTTTTCTTCGTTTTCAGCTTCGGAATAATCTTTTTTTCCGTTTTGAAGCTCTTTGAGTCTCTCTCTTGCTTCGGCTCTCTTCTGTTTTCTTGCTTCCTTCTGGGCGTCAAGCTCCGCCTGAATCTCTTCGGCGAGCTTCTTGGGGTTGTACGCAATGTTAAGGAAGATGGTCTGGATAAGCTGCGCTATGGCGCTGATTGCCCAGTAGAAACCTACGCCTGCGGGAACGATGAAGCAGATATAGACGGAGAAAAGAGGCATTATATACATCATGCCTTTCATCATTCCGCCGCCCGCCTGTTCCTGGTTTCCGTTTTTCGACATCATGACAAAGGTCTGAGCGAACTGGAAAACGCCGCAAAGAATCGGGATAAGGAGATACCAGTTAAATCCGCCCTCAAAGCCGAAAGAGAATTGGGGCACTACGGAAAGGTCGAGACCGAAAAGATCCATATTGAAATTCTGAATCTTTGAAATAATGTCTCCGTCGAAGGCGGAAAAGATTTCCGGGCTCGACTTTACGACCTTCATAAGCTCTATCTCGGAGTAGTAGGAGTTCGCGGCGATGGCGTGACCGGCGGCGTTTGCCGCTTCAATCATCTCGCTGATAAGGCTTCCGCCCACTCTGAGAATATGGTATATAGGTCTATATACAACGTCGATAACGCCGAAGAGTATCGGGAACTGAATGAGGGAGGGAAGGCAGCCCGACATTGGGTTGTAGCCCTCTTCTTCATAGAGCTTCTGTACCTCCTGGTTATATTTTTCTCTGTTGTTGCCGTATTTTTTCTGGATATTTGCGAGCTTCGGCTGGAACAGGTTCATCTTTGCCTGTTCCTTTTGCTGCTTTATCGAAAGCGGCAGGAGCGCCAGCTTCGTTACGATAGTAAAGAGCACTATCGCGAGAGCGTAATGGTTTCCGGTTATCATGTAGCAGCCGAGCATGATGAAGCCGAGGGGCCAACCGAAAATCTTCATTATAAATTGCATTAGTTTTTACCTTCCTCCTGGTGTTGGAGGCTGATCTGTTTTTTGTAATAATTCAGATCCCATTTTTCCGGTACGGGGTCGTAGCCCCCTCTATGAAAAGGATGGCAGCGAAGAATCCGCATAAAGACCAATAACCCGCCCCTCAACGCTCCAAATCGGGAAACCGCTGTGTAGGCGTATGAAGAACAGGTGGGATAGTACCGGCAGCAGGCCGGCTTATACGGAGAAATCGCTGTTTGGTAAAACCGGATTATAAACAGAAACAGCTTTTTCATTCTTTTTCGTTGCTCTGTAAGGCGCCCAATTTCTCGAACTGGGCGGTCAGGATAGGGGTCAGAGCGGTAGACTTGATAAAAGTAGTTTTGGTGCGGGCAACAAGGACAATGTCATATCCGCTTTGAAAGCGGGGCAAAATCTCCCTGAATGCCGCCCTGAGGACCCGCCTTGCGCGGTTGCGCTGAACAGCGCCTCCGATCTTTTTGCTTGTTGTAAGCCCGAGCCTTATAACTCCGAGCTTGTTCGGCATAAGGTAACAGATGACCGCCGGACTGGCAAGGCTTTTGCCCCGCCGGTAAAGGCGCAAAAAGTCGTTGTTGCGGGTAATTGAAAGCATTTTCATTTAGTAAGCCTTTCTCTGTGTCAGACCGCGCGTCAAAAGGCACTTAAGCGGTCACACAGCGGCGACCGCTCAGTAGCTAAGATGCTTTCTGCCCTTTGCTCTTCTGGCTGCGAGAACTTTGCGTCCGTTTTTAGTGGACATTCTTTGACGGAAACCGTGAACTTTCTGTCTGTGAAGTTTTTTAGGCTGATAGGTTCTTTTCATCTCGTATTCCCCCCTTTCAAATTTGCCTTGCAAAGATAGAGTATAACGCCGAAAACGGAAAAAGTCAATATTTATTTATATTATAACAATAATAAAAGACTTCCTTTCAAAGTAAAATTCAACAAAAAACCGTTATTTATAATACAATATTAAATATAATAGTAAAAATCCGTTGAAAACCTTTTCAAATCCTTCAATATATGCTATAATCTTATAGTGTATAAATTTACGCTTTTTTTTAAAATACTCTTTTTGCGGAGGAGTACCAATGGACTCGTTTGAAGAAATTTTCAGCCTTGTAAGCGACTACTGCCGGACCCAGATGACGGAAGTCGCCCACAATTTATGGATAAGGGATATAACCCCTATCCGCCTTGAAAACGACACCGTCTATCTCGGCGTCAACTCCGAATTTAAACAAAACCTTGTAATGGAAAAATACAGCGACCTTCTTGGACGCGGATTTGAACAGGTGCTGGGCTTCCCGGTGGGAATAAAAATAGAATGTATTTCCTCCCCTGCGCCCCAAAAAGCCGAGCCCCGGCTCCCGGAGGACGTGGTTCCCGTTCTTGACAGCGGCGATTACGACTACACCTTCGACACCTTTATCGTCGGCTCCTCCAACAAGTTCGCCCACGCCGCCGCCCTTGCGGTCGCGACCCACGACATAAGAAACTATAACCCCCTCTTTATTCACGGCGACAGCGGACTTGGCAAGACGCACCTTCTTTTCGCCATAATGAACGAGGTTAAAAACAGAAAGCCCGACGCCCTCGTCGTTTACGTCAAGGGCGAGCAGTTTACCAACGAGCTCATCGCGGCAATCAGAAGCCAGACCACCCCGGAGTTCCGTGAAAAATACCGCAAGGCGGATTACCTCCTTGTTGACGATATTCAGTTCATCGCCGGCAGGGACTCCACCCAGGAGGAATTTTTCCACACTTTCAACACCCTCTATGAATCCGGAAAACAGATAGTCCTCACCAGCGACCGTCCCCCGAAGGAGATAAAAACCCTTGAGGACAGGCTCCGCACCCGCTTTGAAATGGGACTTATGGCGGATATTCAGCCGGCGGATTTTGAAACGAGAATCGCCATTATCCAGCGCAAGGCAGAGCTTCTCCGAATGGATATGCCGAACGACGTCGCGGAATACATAGCCAATAACCTCAAGAGCAACATAAGACAGCTCGAGGGCGCCGTCAAAAACATAAAGGCAAATTCCCTCATCTATGAAAATAAGCCCATCAGCATTATGATGGCGCAAAGCGCCATCCGCGACATTCTGAACGACAACCAGCCGGTACCCGTCACCATCAGCAAGATAATCGGCGAAGTGGGTCGGACCTTTAACGTTTCCGAACAGGACATCAAGAGCAACAAGCGCGCCGCCAACATCAGCCGCGCAAGACAGGTCGCCATGTACGTAATAAAGGATATTACCCAGATGAGCATGGCGGCAATAGGCGACGAGTTCGGCGGGCGGGACCACTCCACCGTCGTTTACGCCATAAGCCAGATTGAAAAATCAATGAAGACCGACTCGCACCTTCGGGAAATAATCGAGGACATCACCAAAAACGTCCACGACAGCTAAATATTTTTCAACTTTTGCCCATGTTGATTTGCGTTGAAAACCTGTTAGTTTAACAGCGTTTTAACAGTTTGGCTTTTTTTATTCAACAGTAAGAAAACGGAAATTTTTCTTTTAACTTTTCAAGGTTTTCTCAACAAAGCCAATCTTAAAAATAACCGCCGGAAAAAGCTTGTCCCAAAGGGCTTTTATCGTCTTTTCAACAAAATCAACAACCCCTACTGTTATTACTGAATATTTCTTATTCTTTCTTTTTGGAGGAGATATTTTATGAAATTTTCCTGCAGTCGTTCCGACCTCTCCGAAGCTCTCAATAACGTGACCCGCGCCGTCGCCGCGAAAACGACCCACCCCGCAATGGAGGGCGTGCTCCTCACGGCGGAGGAGGATAACCTCTCCCTCTGCTGCTACAACATGGAGCTGAGCATCAAAACCTATATCGACGCGAGGGTCCACGAGGAGGGCGCCATCGTCCTCAACGCGAAGCTCTTTTCCGATATTGTCCGCCGCCTCGCTTCCGACATCATCGAAATCGAGTGCGACGAAAAATGTATCACTAAAATAAGGGGCGGCGCCGCCGAGTACAGCATCATCGGCATTGATTTCGACGAGTTTCCGGAGATTCCTACAGTTGACGAGAAGATAAACTTCACCGTAAAGCAGGACGTGCTCAAGAGCATGATTGACCAGACCATCTTCGCCGTCGCGGTCAACGACTTCAAGCCCGTGCACACCGGCTCCAAATTCATTATTAAAGACCATATTCTCTCCGTCGTCTCCGTTGACGGCTTCCGCCTTGCCATAAGACAGGAGCCCGTCACCTATAACGACGAGCTCGATTTCATCGTTCCCGGAAAATCCCTTTCGGAGGTCTCGAAGCTCCTCGACGGCGACGAAGAAATTCTCGTTGCCCTCAGCCAGAAGCATATCATATTCAGAATAGGAAGATACGACGTCATTTCAAGACTTCTCGAGGGCGACTTCCTCGACTTCCGCTCCTCCATTCCCGCCACCGAAAATACGGTGGTGGAGGTGAAGGTCCGGGACCTTCTTAATTCCATTGAGAGAACCAGCCTTCTCATAAACGACAGGCTCAAGAGCCCCATCCGCCTCAGCATCGGAAACGGAGAAATCAAAATTTCATGCTCCACCGCCCTCGGCAAAATAAACGACTCCGTGGAGTGCGAGATAAAGGGCGACTCCGTCGATATGGGCTTCAATAACCGCTATCTTTCCGAGGCGCTTCGGGCGACGGAGTGCGACAAGGTCAAAATCATCATCAACAGCCCCCTCGCCCCCGTAAAAATTCTTCCTCTTGAGGGCGAAAGCTTCCTATTCCTCGTTCTTCCCGTAAGAATGAAAGCGGATATTTAATGAGGTAAACCAAATGGCAAAAATAAAACTCAATCTTGTAAGGCGACCCGTCTCCTCCGCTCCGGTTGAAGTGGAGATAAGGGACGAATTTATAAAGCTCGACTCCTTCCTTAAATTCGCCGGCGCCGTCCTTTCCGGCGGCGAAGCCAAGGAGCTCATACAGGGCGGCAAAGTCAAGGTGAACGGCGAAGTCTGTACCATGCGCGGAAAGAAGCTCCGCCCGGGGGACTCTGCGGAGCTTGACGGAAAAACCTATATGGTGACGGCGGAATGATACTCAGAAAGCTGGAGCTCTCGAATTTTCGGAATATAGAGGCTCTTTCAATGTCGCCGGGCGAAAAGGTCAATATAATCTCCGGCGAAAACGCCCAGGGCAAGACCAATCTTATGGAAGCCCTCTGGCTTTTTACCGGGGCGAAAAGCTTTCGCCAGACGAAGGATTCCGAATTTATCCGCTTCGGCGAAGAAAAAGCCCTTTTGAAAGCCGAGTTTTTCGCCGAAAAGCGTGAGCAGAACGCCGAAATATCCTTCTCCCCTTCCAAAACGATTAAAAAGAACGGGATAGAAATAAGGTCCGGGGCGGAGTACGCCGGGACCTGCGGCGGGGTGGTCTTTTCCCCGGGACAGATGAACCTCTTCCGGGACGGACCGAAGGAGAGGCGCCGCCTTGCGGACACCTCCCTCTGTCAGCTCTATCCCAAGTATCTCTCCGTTTTGGCGGATTACAAAAAGGTGCTCGAACAGAGAAACACCGTGCTCAAGGACGCAAGGTTCCATTCAAGCCTTATGGATATGTTGGACGTCTATGACGAACAGCTGGCGCGGCTCGGCGCCTTCATCATAAGAACGAGGGTAAATTACTGCGAGAGCCTCAACAAAAAGGCGGCGGAAATCTATAAAGGAATGTCCGCCGGGCGGGAAAAATTCTCCGCCGAGTACGTAACCGGCGTACTTTCCGAAAATGAGCACGCCGAAAGCTCCTTGAGCACCGCCCAGTGGGCGCAGCTCTTTTACGAAAAACTCTGCGCCGAGAGAAACTCCGATTTTGAGCACGGAGCCACTTCTGTGGGTCCCCACCGGGACGACATCGAGGTGACCCTTGACGAAATGCCCGTCCGCTCCTTCGGCTCCCAGGGGCAGCAGCGAAGCTGCATACTATCCTTAAAGCTCGGCGAGGCGAAGCTTCTCGGCGAAGCCATGGGCGAGCCGCCGCTCATTATTCTTGACGACGTTATGAGCGAGCTCGACTCAATCCGAAGGGACTATATTCTCAACAGCATCGGCGAGAGCCAGATTTTTCTCACCTGCTGCGACCGGGAGCTCTTTTCCGGGCTTTCCGAGGGTAAGGTCTTTACTATGTCCGGCGGGAAAATAGAGGAGGAATAAAAATGTATCTGTTCCTCGGCGGCGACGTCTCCGTCTGGGAAAGCGACGTGGTTGGCGTTTTCGATATGGATAACACCACCGTCGCCAAATCCACGAGAAATTTCCTCTCCCGGGTGCAAAAGGAGGGCGCGGTGGTAAACGTCACCGCCGACCTTCCGAAGAGCTTTTGCCTTTCCTTCTCGGAAGGAAAAGAAAAGGTATATATTTCCCAGCTTTCGCCCGCGACCCTTAAAAAGCGCGGCGAAGGGCTATGAAATAAAAAAAGCGCCGTAAACGGCGCGGCTGAAAAAGTAAAAATTCCGTATAATCGGTTTATAATCAGGAGGTAAGCTGTGGAAAAAACTCCGTTTGCCGTGGACCAGAATCAACCGGTCTACGACGAAAACCAAATCCAGGTCCTTGAAGGACTTGAAGCAGTAAGAAAAAGACCCGGTATGTATATCGGCTCCACCGGTCCCAAGGGACTTCATCATCTGGTCTATGAAATAGTCGATAACGCCATAGACGAGGCGCTGGCGGGCTACTGTACCGATATTGAAGTGGACCTGCTCGAGGGGAACGTGGTCCGGGTTTCCGATAACGGACGGGGAATCCCCGTGGGAATCCAGCACAAGATGGGAATCCCGGCGGTTACCGTCGTCTTTACCGTTCTCCACGCCGGCGGCAAGTTCGGCGGAAGCGGCTATAAAGTCTCCGGCGGTCTTCACGGCGTCGGCGCTTCCGTAGTAAACGCCCTTTCCGAGTGGCTCGAGGTTGAGGTAAGAAACGGCGAGCACATCTATCGCCAGCGCTTTAAGCGCGGAATCCCCGAGGGGGACCTTGAGATGGTGGGCGACACTGACGAAAAGGGCACTACCGTCACCTTTAAGGCGGACGGCGAAATTTTCGAGACCCTTGAATACGAGTACGACACCCTTCTCGTAAGACTTCGTGAACAGGCTTTCCTCAACGCCGGCGTAAGAATCATCTTCAGCGACAGGAGAAGAAAGAACGGCGACGAGGAAAGGACCGAGACCCTTTATTACGAGGGCGGAATCCGCAGCTTCGTGGAGTACATCCACAAAAAAAAAGGTCTCGAGGTTATCCACCCGGAGGTTCTCTATTTCACCGCGAGAAACGGCGACTCCACCGCCGAGGTTGCGCTCCAGTACAACGACAGCTATAACGACCTCGTTTTGAGCTTCGCCAACAATATCCATACCGTTGACGGCGGTACCCACGAAACGGGCTTCAAGAACGCCCTCACCCGCGTGTTTAACGACTACGGGCGTGAGCACAAGCTGCTAAAGGATTCGGACAAGAACCTTTCCGGCGACGACGTTCGCGAGGGACTTACGGCGGTAATCTCCGTAAAGCTTACCAACGCCGAGTTCGAGGGACAGACCAAAACCAAGCTCGGCAACACCGAGATGAGAACCCTCGTTGACAATATGCTCTACGACAAGCTCAAGACCTATTTCGAGGAGAACCCCGCCGTCGCGAAGGCGATTTTTGAAAAATCTCTCGGCGCCGCGAGGGCGAGAGAGGCGGCGCGAAGAGCAAGAGAGACCGCAAGAAGAAAATCCGTTCTTGAAAGCGCTTCCCTTCCCGGAAAGCTCGCGGACTGTTCCGACCGCGACAACGTAAATACCGAAATTTACATCGTAGAGGGCGACTCCGCAGGCGGCTCCGCCAAAATGGGACGCGACCGCACCTTCCAGGCGATTCTTCCCCTTTGGGGCAAGATGCTCAACGTCGAAAAAGCGAGAATAGATAAGGTATATAATAACGACAAGCTCACCCCCGTCGTCACCGCCCTCGGCTGCGGAATCGGCGACGAGCTCGATATTTCAAAGCTCCGCTACGGAAAAGTAATTATCATGGCGGATGCCGATGTGGACGGTTCGCATATCAGAACCCTCCTCCTCACCTTCTTCTTCAGATATATGCGTCCCCTCATTGAGCAGGGACATATATATATCGCCCAGCCCCCGCTTTACAAAATAACCAAGGGTAAAAAGGTGCGCTACGCCTATTCCGATGCGGAAAGGGACGAGCTCCTTGCTGAGATGTACCCCGAGGGAACCCAGAAGAGCGAGGTACAGCGCTATAAAGGTCTTGGTGAGATGGACCCGGAACAGCTTTGGGAAACCACCATGGACCCGGAACGCAGAATAATGCTCCGGGTGGATATGGAGGACGCCGCCGCCGCGGACGAGGTATTTACAATCCTCATGGGCGACAAGGTCGAGCCAAGGCGCGAGTTCATTGAGACCAACGCAAAATACGTACAGAATCTTGACGTTTAAGAGGAGGATAATTTTATGAGCCTTTTCGGAAGAAAACCCAAAGAGAAACCCGAAATTGTGAGAATTGACGTTTCCGAGCACGGCGAGCCCAAATATTGCTTCACCCATATTTTCACCCTCGACGAGTACCGGGAGTATAACGACACCGTTTCCGCCCCGGCAATCAAGAGAGATAAACAGCTTAAAAAGTGGTTCGCGATAATAATGGGCGTTATCGCCCTCTCCTTCCTTGTGATGTCGGTGATGCACTTTGACCTTATGGAGTACCTCGAAAAAGGAAGAACCTTCTGGCAGTGGCTGAACTACACCGGATTTATGTTCTATTTTGTGGTGTTCCTTATGTCCGGTTACCTCACCTATCACCTTGCCACCTACTATAAACATTTCCCGAAGCGCCTTGAAAAGGCAACGAGGGAGTATTACAACAGCAGCAAGTACCTCACCAACGAGCTTACCCTCGCCGTTTACGAGGAGGGCGTCCTCGAAAAATCCATCGTCAGGGACGAGTTCTTCACCTGGGATATGTTCAACCGCTGCTGGGAATCCGAAAATATAGTTTACCTTGAGTTCACCCTTGCGAACCAGCTTTTCGTCGCGAAGCACACCATCGCCGACGCCGGCGTTGACAAGGACGAGTTTATGGCTTTCTGCAACGAGCACATAGAGGAAGGAAAGCGCCTCGCGGCGGAGAGAGAAGCCGCCGAGGAAGCCGCCGAAGAGGCGGAGGAGCTCGAATTTGAGGAAAATCAGAAGAAAATCGCCGAGCTCGAGGCGGAAAACGAAGAGGATTAATGCGCGGTTTTAAGCGCTTCCCTTTAAAATAACGAACGGAGGAAACCGTTTTGGACGAAAAAGATGAAAGAATTTTAAACGGGGACGAAGGATTCGCCGAGCTTGACCTTACGGACGATATGCCCCATTCAAAGCTCATCGACGTCGATATTGAGAAGGAGATGAAAAAATCCTTCCTTGATTATTCGATGTCTGTAATCGTTTCCCGTGCCCTTCCGGACGTGCGCGACGGTCTTAAGCCGGTACACAGAAGGATACTCTATACAATGTATGAAAACGGCCTCGAGCCCAACAAGCCCTACCGCAAGTGTGCCGACACCGTCGGCTCCGTGCTCGGTAAATACCACCCCCACGGCGACGCCTCCGTCTATGACGCGATGGTCCGTCTTGCGCAGGACTTTTCGATGCGGGCGCCCCTCGTTGACGGTCACGGAAACTTCGGTTCCGTTGACGGCGACCCGCCCGCAGCCTACCGTTATACCGAGAGCCGTATGAGCCGCATGGCGACCAAGATGCTCACGGACATCGACAAGGAGACCGTCGATTTTATGTCGAACTACGACGACCGTCTCAAGGAGCCGGTGGTCCTCCCCTCGAGGTACCCTAACCTTCTTGTTAACGGCTCCGTCGGTATCGCCGTCGGTATGGCGACCAATATCCCGCCCCATAACCTTCGGGAGACCACCGAAGCCGTCTGCTGCCTTATTGACAACCCGGACGCCACCCTTGAGGAGCTCATGGAGCATATCAAGGGACCGGACTTCCCCACCGGCGGCATCATTATGGGTCGCTCCGCTATCCGCGCCGCCTATGCTACCGGACGCGCGAAAATAACCCTCCGTTCGAGAACGGAGATTCAGGAGTGGAAGAACGACCGCTACAGAATAATCATCACCGAGATTCCCTATATGGTCAACAAGGCGAGACTCATTGAGAGCATCGCCGACCTCGTCAAAGAAAAACGCGTCGAGGGAATCAGCGACCTTCGTGACGAGTCCGACCGCGAGGGACTTCGTATCGTCGTGGAGCTCAAGCGCGAAGCCAACGCCCAGGTGGTGCTCAACCAGCTCTTCACCTATACCCAGCTCCAGGACACCGTGGGCGTAATTATGCTCGCCCTCGTGAACGGTCAGCCGAAGATACTCACCCTTAAAGAGGTGCTCCAGAACTACATTGACTTCCAGCGTGAAGTCATCACCCGCCGCACAAGGTTCGACCTTGGCAAGGCGAAGGAGCGTGAGCACATTCTCGAAGGTCTCAAAATCGCCCAGGACAACATCGACGAAGTCATCCGCATCATCAGAAGCGGACGGGACGACAACGAGAACCGTCCCCGCCTTATGGAGCGCTTCGGTCTTTCTGAAATCCAGGCGAACGCCATTCTCGCAATGCGCCTCGGACGTCTCTCCAGCCTTGACCGGGAGAAAATCGAGAACGAGCTCGCCGAAATTCTCAAGCGCGTCGCCGAGTACGAGGCGATTCTCTCCGATATTCACCTGGTGGACAATATCATAAAGACCGAGCTTCGCGAAATAAGCGACAAGTTCGGCGACGAGCGCCGCACCGCCATCGAGACCATCGGCGGCGAAATGGACATCGAGGACCTTATCCCCGTGGAGGACAGAGTCGTCACCCTCACCCACTTCGGCTACATCAAGAGCCAGGCGGTGGATACCTATAAGGCGCAGAAGCGCGGCGGACGCGGAATTTCCGGAATGACCCGCCGGGACGAGGACTTTGTTGAGAACCTCTTCGTCGCCTCGACCCATGACTTCATCTATTTCTTCACCAGCAAGGGACGTGTCTTTAAAATCAAGGGCTACGAGATTCCCGAGAGCCAGCGCGCCGCCCGGGGCGTAAATATCGTAAACCTTCTCCAGATCGAGCAGGACGAAAAAGTCACCGCCGTAATCAAAATCGGCGGCGTAGTGGACGAGGACGCCACCTACCTCACCATGGTGACGAAAGCGGGCGTCATCAAGAGAACCCGCCTTTCCGCCTACCGCAACGTCAGAAAGAGCGGACTCAACGCCATCAGCCTTGACGAGGGCGACGAGCTCAAATGGGTCAAGCTCACCGGCGGCGAGGACGACCTCATCGTCGCTACAAGAGAGGGTATGGCTATCCGCTTCAAGGAGAGCGACGCCCGTGAGCTCGGAAGAACCGCCCGCGGCGTAAGAGCCATTGACCTTGCCGAAGGCGACGAAGTCGTCGGAATGGAGAT
The DNA here is from genome assembly GCA_016296485.1 of Oscillospiraceae bacterium. Lineage (GTDB taxonomy): Bacteria > Bacillota > Clostridia > Oscillospirales > Ruminococcaceae > UMGS1668. The sequence goes on along the minus strand of JAEDJF010000012.1, from coordinate 3,795 downwards.
AGTCACCGCCGGCAAGAAGCTCCTCACCATCAGCGAGAGCGGTCAGGGACGGAGAACTTCTTTCGAGGACTACCGTCTCCAGAACCGCGGCGGCAAGGGTCTCCAGAACTACAAGAACGGACGGGTCGCCGGAATCAAGGACGTTGACGACGACGACGAGATAATCCTCATCAGCAGCGACGGAATTATAATCCGCACCAGAGTTGACGAGATAAACGTCCAGTCCCGTTACGCCGGAGGCGTCCGCGTAATGCGAATCGGCGAGGAGAACCGCGTGGTGAACTTCACCGTCGCTCCGAAAAACGAGGACGACGTCGAGGATTCCCCCGCCGAGGGCGAAGCCCCGGAAAACGCCGAGGAAGCTTCGGAGGAATAACACCTGAATAAATAAAAAACAGGACCGCTGTTTTTACAGCGGTCCTGTTTTTTAAATCTTTTCGCAGCGAAGGGAGAAAGAAAAGCACTACTGCTCTTATTTTGCCGCTATGGTTTCGGTCGCGGATTGTTCTTACCTTTTCTTTTTCCGTGGAATCTGATATAATAGACCAGAGGTGATTAATATAATGTTTTCAATGTTTGATTTTATGTTCAACATTATGTTTATACTTTTCTTCGTGGTTTTCGTAACAGTCGTTGTGGTCATCGCCATAACTGCTTTCCGTGGTTTAAGGCATACACAAAGGGAAGCCCAGCCGCAGGAACCGGAGCAAAAAATGGAGCTGCGCTGTCCCTATTGCGGCGCGCCGATACATAAAGACGATAAAAAATGCCTCTATTGCGACGCAAAGCTTTAAAATAACAAAGTATTGATTTAAAAAAACGACCAAACTGCAAAGCAGGCGGTCGTTTTTTGTTATAGAGCAAACTTGGGCTAAAAAATGAATTTTGCATAAAATAAATCCTGCAATAAGTGTTTTTAAACAAACCAAGTGTACGCAGTACAAAGACACTTTTGGGCAACAAAAAACCGGTCAGAGACCGGAATTTTGTTTTTAAGAGAGATGATTTATTTCAAAATTAAAGTAAGGATTGCGGTGATGAAGCTTGCGATTTTGCTGCTTTTGTTCTCGGCGCAAAGAGCGGCAAAACCCTCACAGTAAGCCATATTTTCGTCTTTTGCCCAACGGGTGAACTCGTTTTCGGGCTGGCAGTTGTAAGCGTTAATAGATTCAAAATTAATCATGGTAATCTGTCCTTTCTTATTTGGGCGGCAGGCAGTTTTACCTACTGCCAGCATTATTTATTGTCAAGATGTCCTCTTGCGGAAAACATTATAGCGCAGGGGAACTTGCAAAATCAAGAGGTAACACTGGAGAAAACTGACGAAAAACAAAATAAGAATTTATGCAATATATACAAAAATGAAAAATATCAAAAATTATTCGGCAAAAATATTCATTTATTCGCCTAAAACTGAATAAATACTCAAAAAATGTATAATTATTTTTTCGCAAAAAAGAAAAAGAACGGCTTAAAACCGTTCTTTTTCAGCGTTTTCCGCAAATTTGTATTTTGTATATACACAGTTGTAATCCGAAGGCAAAGCCGCGAAAAAACGAATGTGATAACTTTAAGAGAATGTCCCTATTCTCCGTCGTACCGCAAAGCGAGAAGCACCTTTTTCATAAGCTCGATGGGGCGTTCCGCCGTCCTGAGCTCGATGGAAAGGTGCGGGCGCTTGCTCATAAGGTCAACGGTGAGCCGTCCCTGCATCTTCTGGGTCGCCATGCTTATGCGCTCAAGGTCAAGCTCCTTCGGGAAGAAAAGAAGCGAAGTGTCGTTTTGCCGTATCTCCGTAATGCCGAGGGCGGAAGCCATATTGCGGAGCGTCGCCACCTCGATAAGCCCCATCACCGAAACCGGCGGGTCGCCGAAGCGGTCGATGAGCTCGTCGATGACGTCTGCGGCGTCGTCCTGGTTGCGGATTGCGGCTATGCGCTTGTAAATATCCACCCTCTGGTTGAGGCTGCGGATATATTCCTCAGGAATATGGGCGTCGAGGGCAATATCCACGGCGCACTCCTCCGCTTCCGGCGGCGGCGCTTCGCCCTTTTCCTCGGCTATCGCCTCGGAAAGAAGCCGCACATACATCTCGTAACCGACGGACTCCATATGTCCGTGCTGGCTGGCGCCGAGAATGTTGCCCGCGCCGCGAATTTCAAGGTCACGGAGGGCAATTTTGAAGCCGGAGCCGAACTGAGTGAAATCCCGAATGGCGGAAAGTCGCTTCTGGGCAATATCCGAACTCGCCTTTCCGCGTGTAAAGGTGAAATAGGCGAAGGCGCGGCGGTTTGAGCGCCCGACCCGCCCCCGAAGCTGATAGAGCTGGGAAAGCCCCAGCCTGTCGGCGTTTTCGATTATAAGCGTGTTGCAGGAGGGAACGTCGATTCCGCTCTCAATAATGGTGGTGCAGACGAGAATATCCGTCTCCTGGTCAATGAGCGAGCGCCAGATGTCCGAAAGCTCCTCCTCGGACATTTTGCCGTGGGCAAAGGCAATACGCGCGTCGGGAAGGTCCTGCTGGAGCTTCGCGGCGCAGCTGGAGATGCTCTCAATGGCGTTATGGAGATAGAAAACCTGTCCTCCCCGGCGAAGCTCCTTTTTAATTGCTTCAAGTATAACGCCCCGGTCGTACTCCATAACGTAGGTCTGGACCGGGTGGCGGTCCTGGGGAGCTTCCTCAATGGTGGACATATCCCGGATTCCGCTCATCGCCATGTTGAGGGTGCGCGGAATGGGCGTCGCCGAAAGGGTGAGCACGTCCACCGAGGCTTTGAGCTCCTTCATTTTCTCCTTGTGGGCGACGCCGAAGCGCTGCTCCTCGTCGATGATGCAAAGCCCCAAGTCCTTAAAGATGACGTCCTTCTGAAGAATGCGGTGGGTGCCGATTATTATGTCAATTTCGCCGCTCCGAAGGCGCTTTACGATATTTTCCTGCTGCTTCGGGGTGCGGAAGCGGGAAAGGAGCTCCACCGTCACCGGGAAGCTGTCCATTCTCTGGAGGAAGGTCTGGTAGTGCTGCCAGGCGAGAATCGTCGTCGGCACGAGCACCGCCACCTGTTTTCCGTCCATGACGGCTTTAAAGGCGGCGCGGATAGCAACCTCCGTCTTTCCGAAGCCCACGTCGCCGCAAAGCAGCCTGTCCATCGGGCGCGCCATTTCCATATCATGCTTGATTTCCTCGATGCAGCGAAGCTGGTCGTCCGTCTCCTCATAGGGGAAGCGCTCCTCGAAATCCCTCTGCCAGTCCGTATCCGGGCTGAAGGCGAAGCCCTCGGTGCGCATACGCTTTGAGTAAAGGGCGATGAGCTCCTTCGCCATATCCTTGACGGCGGATTTGACCCGGCTGCGGGTCTTTTGCCACTCGGTGGAATTGAGCTTGTTGAGCTTGACGCTCTTTTCGTCCCTCGGACCCACGTATTTTGAAACGAGGTCCAGCTGGGTTACGGGAACGTAGAGCATATCCGTTCCGGCGTAGCGAATGGCGATATAGTCCTTGACAACGCCGCGAATATCCTGCTTTACGATGCCCTGGAAAATGCCGATACCGTTGGTGACGTGGACGACGTAGTCCCCGGGGGTAATGTCCGAAAGGCTCTTGAGAGGATTTTCGGACTTCTTGAATTTTTTGCGCTTCTTGCTCTGGGCGGCGCGCCCCTGGCTGATGACGGCGAACTTCGCCTGCGGAAATTCCGAGCCGGAGGAGAGACAGCCGTCGAGCACGAAGACCGTTCCGGGGGAAACCTTTGCGTCCGAAGCATAGGCGGCGTTTATATTATTGTTAATAAGGTCGGT
>JAEDJF010000103.1 GCA_016296485.1 Oscillospiraceae bacterium | reverse complement strand
GCGGCTTTTTTGGCGCTGTAGGCGGCGATGAGTTTATCCCTGTGGCGGTAAATATGGAGGAAGCTCTCGCAGACTTTATCAAATAGCGGAGCAAAGACATTAAGAACTATAAGGGCGTAGCCGAAGCCCGCTTCGAGCCCGCCGAAATAGCGGAAAAGCACCACGACGATTCCCGAAACCACCGAGTAGAGCAGCTTTCCGAAGTCGCGCTTCGGGGAGGTCACGGGCTCCGGGAGCATAAAGAACGCGCCGAAAACGAGCATTCCGCTGAAAAGCTCGTAGCACATTGTCTCAAAAGCGGGTCCCTGTATCCTCGGGAAGGCGATGCTCAAAAGCCCGCAGGTGAGGAGGAAGAACACCGGCGCGCGCCAGTTGACCGCCTTGCGGACGATCAGGTAAATTCCGCAGGCGACGATTACGAGGATATTCGTCGTGCCCATCTGTCCCGGAACGCTTCCGAGAAGAAGGTCGAGAATATCGTATTCCGGAACGGCGCCCATGGCGATGCTCGCGGCGGGGCTCGTTGCGGAGACGGCGGCGCTTTCGCCGAAGACGTTTATGTGCTGGAGCACGGCGGGGTATTTGAACACGACCTCGGGCCAGCAGATTGCGACGGCGGCGTAGCCGACGGCGGCGGGGTTAAAGAGGTTGTTTCCCGTTCCGCCGAAGGGGAATTTTACAACGAGTATCGCTATTGCCGAGGCGGCGGCAATTACGTAGTAGGGCACGTCCGCCGGCATCAGAAGCGGGATTATAAGTCCGGTTATTGCCGGGGTGAGGTCGCGGAAGTTGACCTTGTTGCCGATTATAAGGGTCGAAGCCGCCGAGAACCCGGCGCAGCAGATTACGCCGAAAAGCCCGAGGACTATCGCCCTCGCTCCGTAGTAGAAAAAGCTCATCAGATAGAGCGGCAAAAGGGCGATTACAACGTCCGTCATCATCGTGAGCACGGACTCGCTCTGGCGGACGTGGGGCGCCGCCTGGCGCATAAGGTTTTCTCTCATTTCACGCCCTCCTTTTTCATCTGTTCCACAGCTTTTCCGGCTTTGAGCACGGAGCCCGCCACGTTGAGCCTTGAGGGGCAGACGTATGAGCACGCGCCGCAGCCGGTGCAGTGGTCCGGGTCGTACTCCAGAAGCTCTCCGGTCTTTCCGAACTCGCTGAGGAGCCTTATCCTTGAAACGGAAAGCGCCTCGGGACAGGCGTGGTCGCAGCGCCCGCAGCCGATACATTTATACGCAAAGGAGCTGCAGCTCCGGCTCAGGGCGAGGACGCCCTTGGTGGTGGGACCGATGAGCTCCTCCTCCGGCTCGAAGATGGAGCGCCCGGTCATTGGTCCGCCGACGACGATTACCTCCGGTTCCTCCGCAAGGCCGCAAAGCTCAAGAATGTCCGAAATCCTCGTTCCGATGGGAACCTCCACGTTCCGGGGGTTGGCGACTGCGTCGCCGGCGACGGTCACGAAACAGCTTGTCATAATGCGGCTGTCCTCCACCGCCCGGGCAAGGTGCACCATCGCGCAGGCGCCGACTATGACCTTGTTTTTGTCCTTCGGGATATGGCGGTAGGCGCGATCCTCCGCCGGGTAAAGTCCGCCGATTTTTTCAACGGGGATTCCTCCGACGTTCCTCGGAACAACAAGGTTCACGTCAAAAATATGCTTATAGATTGCTATGTATGCTTTTTCGGGATTTATTACCCTTTTGCAGTACCCGGCGCCGAGGGCGAGCTCTTCCTGGTGATGGAAAGCTATGCTCATCTGGCTGGAGATATAGGGTTCGTCATCAATGGCGTCGATGACAAGGGTGTCGGTCTTTCCTGCGGCGGCTCTTTCGAGCTTGTCCGCAAGGAGGGCGCCGTCGCTCTCGTCAACGATATTGGCGAGCCGCGCGATTTCGATTATCTGCTCCGGGGAAAGCTCCTCAACGGGAACGTCCGGAAAGTCGCAGTCGAAATATTTGTATTCCTGCCGCATTATGAGGATATTCCTCGTGAGCATCGGCTCTTTCCGCTGCTCAAGCAGGATTCCTTTTGTGAAAAATGACATCTTATTCCTCCGGTTTTTGAGAATCCGCCGCGGCGCGAAGCTCCGCAACGGCTTTTATATAATCGTCCTGGCGGAAGAGGGCTGAGCCGGCGACGAAGTTGTTCGCTCCCGCCGCCGCCGCGAAGCCGACGGTGTTCTTGTCGATGCCGCCGTCCACCTGGACGCTGATTTCGCATCCGTTTTCGTCCGCGTATTTTCTTACGGCGGCGACCTTCGGCATCATATCCGCCATAAAGCTCTGTCCGCCGAAGCCGGGCTCGACGGTCATCACGAGGACCATATCAACGTAGGGGATATATTTGAAAACCGCCTCCGCCGGGGTTTTGGGCTTGAGGGCGATGGCGGGGCTAACGCCGAGGGAGCGGATCTTTTCGATTACCTCCATTGGGTCGTCGTCGCACTCAAGGTGGAAAGTGATTCTGTTGGCGCCCGCCTTGGCAAAGTCCTCCGCGTAGCGAAGGGGCTCGGAAATCATAAGGTGGGTGTCAAAGAACATCTTGTTCACCTTGCGAAGGCTTTTCATTATCGGAGCGCCGTAGCTTATGTTAGGCACGAAGTGCCCGTCCATTACGTCGATATGGAGTTCGTCCGCGCCCGCCTTTTCCATGGCGGCGCACTCCTCGCCGAGTATCGCGAAGTCAGCAGAAAGAATCGAAGGGGAAATTACGGTTTTCAAAAATACATCATTCCTTTTTCAGCTTTTAGAAAGCGTCTTAAATATAAAGGTAAAAATATAGTTTTACAGTTTATTTTATCAAAAACCACAAAAAAGGTCAACCGCTTCGGGGCTTAAAGCCCCTTTGGGAATAAAAAGTTAACAATTTTTCGGGGAATTTTCCGCTTTTTCCGCCTTTTGGCGGGCGGGAAAAGGCGCAAAAATGCGGGGGCGCAGTTTTTTGGGCGCGCCCCCGCTATCTAAAGCCCCTCCCGGTACCGGAAAGCGGGCACAGTTCATTCTATGCCGCGGCGGCGCGGGAGGACATAAAAATTAAAAGCCGCCGTGTAAAGGGAAAAGCGGGCGCTTTTCGCCCCGAAAACGCAAAAAAAGAGCGCCCATTTGGGCGCTCCGCTTTTTATTCTTTTCTGCTCTGCTCTCTTTCGTAAAGGCGGTCGTTGGCGCGGTCGTAAAGAGCCGTCGCCTTTTCCCTTGCAAGGACGCCGAGCTTTTCCGCGCCGCGCTTTCCGTATTTATAGGCAAGGACCGCGCCGAAGCAAAGGGGCGTTGCCATAAACATAAGGAACAGCACAAGGAAAAGCGCGCAGTAGTCCTCCGTAAGGCGGGCGGCGTTTTCCCAGGAGGGATAGATTATCCCATCCGTTCTCATGGAGCGCTTTCCGAAGGAGCCGATAATATCAAAGATGTTTCCGAGCCGATAGCGGGCGGAAACCTCCACCACCTCCACGCCGGAGGCTGTGAAGCTCTCGGTCACCATATTTTTGGCGAAGCCGGAAACCGGGTTCGGGAGCACCGCCTCGCAGCAGCTTATTTCCTCCCCGGTCATCTCGTTAAAGACGTCGTACGCCATATAGAGCCCGCTGTTTTCCGGGTAGGAAATGGCGCTTGCGAAGTCGCCGTCCCGCTCGACGACGCCGGCGACGATGAAGCGCTTGCCGTTAATTTCGAGCTCCATTCCGTCCACCTCGATAGCTCCGAAGAGCTTCCAGGCAAGCTCCTTGTCGAGGACGACCCGGTCGTGCATAAGATCGCTTTCGGCGATGTAGTTGCCGCTTCTGAGGAACATACGGTGGAAGGAGAAGAAGTCCCCGCCGACGCCCATGGCGTAGACGGAAGAGGAACCCCTCTCCGTCGTAACGGTCACGTTCCCGGCGCCGCTGTAGGCGTATTTCCAAAGGCTCTTGCCCTCCTCCGCCTCCATCGAGGCTTCAACGAGCTTCGCGTTGACGGCGCTTTCAAAGGAGCGCACCGTCTCCTCCCCGACTTTTCCGTTCACCGGGAGGAAGCAGGAGACGTAGGCGAAGCGCTCGCCGCTCTCCCCTGCCCACTCTTTGGCGGCGTTCGTATAGGTGAGGGTATTCCTAACCTTTACGAAGCCGAAAATACAGGCGGCCGCCAAAAGCATGAGCACGGCGTTTATGAGCACCGGGGCTCTGTGTTCTTTAAGCCAGCTTTTCATAGGGTCAGCCCTCTGCCATTCGGACGAGCGTGCCGGATTCGATGGGCTTGCTCGAGGTTGTAATTACGTAATCGCCGTTTGAAATTCCGGAAACGGCGGAGTTTACGTCGTCGGAAGCGAGAACCTTTACGTCAACGCGGGTTGCGACGTAGCGGTTTCCGAGGGGGGTGCTCTTCGTCGTGAGCACGAGCACGAAGCTGCCGTTGGCGTCGTTTCGAACGGCGCTGTTGGGAACGAGGGCGTCATATCTTGCGCTCTTCTGACCGAGGGAAAGGTTGAGGTTCGTTCCGGGCTCGACGCCGCCGCTCACCGTAAAGGTGAGAACTTTGTTCTTGCCGCCGCTCTGGGGCTCGTTCTTTATGCTTTCGAGCACGGCGGTTATCTCGTCGCCCCACCAGTAGTAGTTTTCGACCTCGGCGGTGTCGCCGACGGAAACCTTTTTCGCCTGCTCGGCGGTGACGGTCATGCTCAAGGTGTAGCCCCGGTCGGCAAGCTCAATTACCGCAAGGGGGCTTCCCATTCCGGTCATTCCGCCGGGAGCGACGTTGATTTCGCTGACGACGCCGCCGGTGTTGGCGGTTATCTCGTTGGAGTTGTCGGTTGAGAGTTCGTTTATTTTGCCTTTAATCTTCTGAATGCTGCTTTGCATTTTTTTGAGGTTAAACTCTTCCGTTTTTTCATCTATTTCGCCGTCGGCTATGGCGTTTTGAAGTGCTTCCCTGGCGGCGTCGTAGGCTCT
>JAEDJF010000102.1 GCA_016296485.1 Oscillospiraceae bacterium | reverse complement strand
CAATGCTTGCTCGCTGTTTCGTCCACTGGACGCGCTTCGCAAGCCTTGCCCTAATAGGGGAGGCTTTTCGGCGGGTCGAAGCCCCGACCGTAAACGGCGAAAACCGTTTATAAACGTCGCGGCGAGCCGAAGCCCCGCCGGAAACGGCGGCAACCCCTGTTAAGAGAAAAGGCGTTCCGCCGGGAAACGCCTTTTAAGCTCGGGTCTTTTATTATTCTTCGTCTTTGACGACGGCAATATGCAGCTCGTCGAGATTTTTCTGGTCAACCTCGGTGGGGCACATGGTCATAAGCTCCGTGGCGGTCTGGACTTTCGGGAAGGCGATGACGTCGCGGATTGACGGGCGGTCGAGCATCAGCATTACCATTCGGTCAAGACCGAACGCCATTCCGCCGTGGGGCGGAACGCCGTATTTCTCGGCGTCGAGGAGGAAGCCGAAGCGCGCCTGGGCGCTCTCCTCGGTGAAGCCGAGGGCGTGGAGCATCTTATCCTGTATCTCCGTGTCACTGATACGGATTGAGCCGCCGCCCAGCTCGCAGCCGTTGAGCACCATATCGTAGGCTCTTGCGTAGCAGTCGCCGGGGTCGGTCATCAGCTTGTCCTCGTCGCCGGGGCGCGGGCAGGTGAAGGGATGGTGCATTGCCATCCAGCGGTTCTCCTCGTCGCTCCACTCGAACAACGGGAAATCGGTGACCCAGAGGAAGTTGAACTGACCTTTGGGAATGAGGTCAAGGCGTTTTCCGAGCTCGAGACGGAGAGCGCCGAGGGCGTTAAACACTATGTCGTTGCGGCTGTCCGCGACGATGAAGAGGACGTCGCCGGTCTCGGCGCCGAGGCGCTCGCGAATGGCGTTTTTCTCCTCCTCGGTGAGGAATTTCTCATAGCTGGAGGTCTCTCCGTCGGGGGTGAGACGGGTCCAGGCGAGACCCTTCGCCTTAAAGAGCTTTACGGTCTCGGTGAGCTTGTCGATTTCCTTCCTCGTGAGAACGGAGGCGGCGCCTTTGGCGTTTATGGCGCGGACGGAACCCTTTTCGAGGGCGCCGGCAAAGACCTTGAACTCGCAGTTTTTGAGAAGGTCCGAAAGGTCGCAGAGCTCGAGCCCGAAGCGGGTATCGGGTTTATCGGAGCCGAAGCGGCTCATCGCCTCGTTCCAGGTGAGGCGCTTGAAGGGGGTCTCAACGTCAACGTCCAGGACTTTCTTAAAGACGTATTTGATGAGCCCCTCGTTCATGGTCATTACGTCGTTTTCGTCCACGAAGCTCATTTCCATATCTATCTGGGTGAACTCGGGCTGACGGTCGGCGCGAAGGTCCTCGTCACGGAAGCAGCGGGCGACCTGCATATATCTGTCGCAGCCGGACATCATAAGGAGCTGTTTATAGAGCTGGGGGCTCTGGGGAAGAGCGTAGAAGCAGCCCGGGTGGACGCGGGAGGGCACGAGGTAGTCACGGGCGCCCTCGGGGGTGGACTTGATGAGGTCCGGGGTCTCAATCTCCATAAAGCCGTTCTCGTCGTAGTAGTCGCGCGCCGCCTTCACGATTTTGTGGCGGGTCATAAGGATATTCTGCATTTCGCCGCGGCGAAGGTCGAGGTAGCGGTATTTGAGGCGGAGGTCCTCCTTGGCGTTGGTGTTGTCGCTGACCTCAAAGGGCGGGGTGAGGCTCTTCGCAAGGATATGAAGCTCGTTTACGAAAAGCTCCACGTGACCGGTGGGGATTTCGCTGTTGACGGACTCGCGCTCGCGGATGACGCCCTTCGCCTCGAGGACGTACTCGGCGCGGACGGACGCCGCCTTTTCGAGAACTTCCTTGTCGGTGCCGTCGCCGAAGGCGAGCTGAAGGATTCCGCTTCGGTCGCGAAGGTCGATGAAGATGAGGTTTCCGAGGTCCCGGGTCTTTTGCGCCCAGCCGAAGACCACAGCCTCCTGTCCGATATTGCTTTCGTTGAATTCGCCGCAGTAGGCGGTTCGGTTATAGCCGTTTATCATTTATATTCCTCCCGTAAGGGTGTTTTAAAATTTTATTTCCGGCGGGATATTCATTCCGTCAAGGTCGGAAAACCCGTCCTCCAGCGCGCCGCAGACGTCGCCCAGGCGGTTTTCGTAGATGTACTCGATGAGCTCGTCCAGCTCCACCTCGTCAGAGGTTCCCTGCTTCATGTTCTTGACGGCGACTTTTCCGTTTTCAAGCTCGCTGTCGCCTATGATGCAGGAAAAAACGGCGCCGATTTTGTCGGCGTATTTCATCTGAGCCTTGACGCTCCGTCCGACCACGTCGGACTCCGCTCTGAAGCCTTCGGCGCGGAGGCTGTTGACGATATTCGCCGCCTCAAGGCTCGCCCTTCTTCCCATGGAGCCGACGTAGATGTCCACGCTCCCCTCCTCCGGGAAGGGCACGCCGGTTTTCTCCATAAGGAGGAGCAGGCGCTCGATTCCCATGGCGAAGCCGATGCTCGGGGTGGCGGGTCCGCCGAGAAGCTCGATGAGCCCGTCGTAGCGTCCGCCGCCGCAGACGGTGCCCTGGGCGCCGATGGCGTTGCTGACGAACTCAAAGACGGTGCGGGTGTAGTAGTCGAGACCCCTTACGATGGTAGGGTTGACGGTGTATTCAATGCCGAGGTCCGAAAGGCGCTCCTGGAGCTCCTCGAAATGCTCCCGGCAGTCGTCGCAGAGGTAGTCGAGAATTACCGGCGCGCCCTCGGCGATTTTGCTGCAGACGGGGCTCTTGCAGTCCAGTATTCTCATAGGGTTGCGGTCAAGCCGCCCGCGGCAGGTCTCGCAGAGCTCCTCCTCGTGGCTTCTGAAATACTCACGCAGGGCGTTGTTGTAGTCCGCCCGGCACTTCGGGCAGCCGATGGAGTTTATTTCAAGGGAGAGCCCTTCGATCTGAAGCTGGTCGAAAATCTGGCTCACCATAGCTATCATCTCGGCGTCCGCCGCCGGAGAGGCGGCTCCGACGAGCTCCGCGCCGAACTGGTGGAACTCGCGAAGGCGTCCCGCCTGGGGCTTTTCGTAGCGGAAGCAGCTGGTGAGGTAGCTCACTTTTACGGGCAGCGCCCCGCCGAGCACTCCGTGCTCAATGAGGGCGCGCATCGTTCCGGCGGTGCCCTCCGGGCGGAGAGTTATTGAACGGTCGCCCTTATCGTTGAAGGTGTACATCTCTTTCTGGACCACGTCCGTTGAGTCGCCGACGCCCCGGGCAAAAAGCTCCGTATGTTCAAAGGTCGGGAAGCGGATCTCCTTGAAGCCGAAAAGCTCCGAGACCTTGAGGGCGGTTCTCTCGACGTGCTGCCATTTTGCGCTCTGTTCCGGAAGGACGTCCTGGGTCCCTCTCGGCGCTTTTGTAAGTATTGCCATAGCGATTACCTCTTAATATATTTTGGAGTATAATAAACAAATTTATATTATTTTGCCGCAAAGCGGCGAAAAACGGCTTTATTACGCCGTTTCTGTCGAAATCACCTTACGAGGTCGCGCCAATCGAGGTCGCCTCTCTCGAGGGCGTGGATAAGGGCTTCGGCGGTGGCGATGTTGGTGGCGACGGGGATATTGTGGACGTCGCAAAGGCGGAGAAGGCTCGCGTAATCCGCCGGCTGGACCGCTATCATCGGGTCGCGGAAGAAGAGAAGAAGGTCGATTTCGTTACAGGCGATGCGTGCGGCAATCTGTTCGCCGCCGCCCTGGCTTCCGCTTAAAAATCTCGTGATGGAAAGACCGGTGGCGTCCGAGACCATTTTTCCGGTCCCGGCGGTGGCGCAGAGTCTGTGCCTGCTCAAAATTCCGCAATAAGCAATACAAAACTGCACCATGAGCTCTTTTTTGCTGTCCTGGGCGATGAGTGCGATATTCATCGAAACATTCCTCCTACAAAGATTTTCACTTCTATATGATTTTATTTAAAGCCTAAGGGAACGCGCTCGCCGAAAACCCGCTTTCCGAGGTCCCGGAAAGCTTTATGGTTCGGGCTGTCCGGGGAAAGGGCGCTTCCGGAATCCATTGCGCGGCGGGTCTCCGGGTCCTCCCAGATGACGCCGATGAGCTGGAGCTCCGCCCCGTCGATGATTTCGTCGAGGTTATTGATGGGGGCGAGCTTCCTCGCCTTTTTTGGGCAGCGCTCGATTACGAGCCGCCGCTCGAGGGCGGTTTTTGCCCGAAGGGCTCGCCCTGCTGCGCCCGCCGCCCGAATGGACGAGGGGTCCGGCGTCGCGACGACGAGGGCAAGGTCCGAAGCCTCCGCCGCGGCGGAAAGGCTCTCGCCTATTCCGGCGGGGCAGTCGAGGATTACGCAGTCAAAATCCGCCGAGACTGCGGCGCAGATATTTTGAAGGGGTTCTTTTGAAACGGGCTCGGAATTTGCGGCAGCGCAGATAACCGAAAGGTTCTTGCAAAAGGGACAGGGCATCGCGGCGCTTTGAATATCCGCCGAGCCCCGGACTATGTCTCCGAGGTCGAAAACGAGGTTTTTCGTAACGCCAAGGGCGACGTCGAGGCTCCGAAGCCCGCTGTCCAGTTCGAGGAGCAAAACGCGTTTTCCCGAAAACGCCAGCGCCTCGCCCAGAAGGGCTGAAACGGTGGATTTTCCGACTCCGCCTTTGCCGGAGGCAACAAGGATTATTTTCGCCAATTCCAAAGTCCCCCATAATACAATAATTTATCAGTTTATTTTAACATATATTTATGCGTTTTTCAATAAGCGCGGCGGGTGATTTTTTCGCCCGGGGGCGAAAAATTGCCGCCGGCAGGCACGGGGCGCGAAGCGCCGCCCGTTTTTTCGTTTCCTTTTGAGGAAAGCTGTTTTGCCGCAAGGCAAAAACGGGCGAGGTTTTGCCGCCTTTTGCTTTTTACGGTAGGGCGGGGTCAAGACCCCGCCGAAAAAAATGGCGCAAGGCGTATGCCGCGCCCCCGTCCCGCACCCTCCGACCTTGGC
>JAEDJF010000011.1 GCA_016296485.1 Oscillospiraceae bacterium | reverse complement strand
ATTCTTAAACTTCTTAAGGATATAAATGAAAAACTCGGCGTAACGGTGTTTATAATCACCCACGAAATCGGCGTTGTAAAATCAATTTGCCGCCACGTGGCCGTTATAAACGAGGGACAGCTCGTTGAGGGAGGAGAGACCGAAAAGGTCCTTTCCGACCCGAAACACAACGCCACGAAGCTGCTTCTCGGTATCTCCAACGTCGCTGAAGGAGGTGATGCCCAATGATGGAATTCCTTGAAACTTATAAAGATATGCTTATCGAAGGAACCCTTGAAACTCTCTATATGACTTTCGCTTCAACGATAGCGGCGTATCTTATTGGACTTCCGCTGGGCGTGATCATGGTCATCACCGACGAGCACGGAATTTGCCCGAAAAGGGGACTTAACTCCGTACTCGGAACGATAATCAATATCGGGCGCTCAATTCCTTTCATCATTCTTATGGTTGCGCTCATTCCGTTTACAAGAATTGTGGTCGGAAAGGCAATCGGTTCCACCGCGGCAATCGTTCCGCTTACAATAGCGGCGGCGCCCTTCGTAGCAAGGGTCGTTGAATCCTCTCTGCAGGAAGTGGACCCCGGCGTCATCGAAGCGGCGAAAACAATGGGCGCAACGAACTGGCAGATAGCGCGAAAGGTGCTTCTTCCGGAATCCATTCCCTCTTTGATAAGAGGGTACTCACTCACAACGATAACCCTTATCGGTTATTCGGCAATGGCGGGAGCCTTCGGATCCGGCGGTCTCGGCGATATTGCTATCCGTTACGGACATCACCGTTACCAGACCGACGTAATGTTGATAACCGTCGTGCTGATAGTCGTAATAGTCCAGGCCATGCAAATGGCTTTCAACTTTGCGGCTAAAAAAATTGATAAAAGAAATAGATAAAATAAAAAGGAGAAAAACAACAATGAAAAAGATTCTTGCTCTTGTACTTGCGCTCGTTCTCGCGCTCAGCCTCGCAGCCTGTTCCAACAGCGCTTCCGACGACAAAACCATCACCGTAGGCGCTTCCCCCGCACCCCACGCTGAAATCCTCAAAGTAGCTAAAGACGTCCTCGCAAAAGAGGGTTACACCCTTGAAATCGTCGAGTTCACCGACTACGTTCTTCCGAACGAAGCCCTCACCTCCGGCGACATCGACGCCAACTACTTCCAGCATCAGCCCTACCTTGACAACTACAACGCCAACAACGGCACCGACATCGTTTCCGCCGGAGCTATCCACTATGAGCCCCTCGGCGTATATCCCGGAAAGACCGCTTCCATTGAAGCTCTTGCCGACGGCGCACAGATTGCTGTTCCCAACGACGGCTCCAACGAAGCCCGCGCCCTTTATCTCCTCCAGGATCTCGGTCTCATCACCGTTGACGGCAGCAAAGGCTACGACATCACCGTTATCGACATCATTGATAACCCCAAGAACCTCAAAATAACCGAGACCGCCGCCGAGCAGCTCCCCAACATTCTCCCCGACGTTGACCTTGCTGTTATCAACGGCAACTACGCCATCGGCGCAGGAATCGACGGCACCGTTCTCACTACCGAGGACAAAGACTCCGCCGCAGCACAGACCTACGCAAACATCGTAGCCGTAAACGCCGGTCACGAAAACGACGAAAAAATCGTTGCCCTTGTAAACGCTCTCAAATCCGAAGAGGTTCGCTCCTTTATCGAGGAGACCTACGGCATCTCCGTTGTTCCGATGTTCTGATTTTTCGGAAAATAATCTTAAAGAGCCGCTTGCTAAAGCGGCTCTTTTGTTATATAATCTCTTTTATGTTTTAAAAGTTTAACGCAGAAAAAGACGGTGCAAAAGAATGAAGAAAAACGACTTTTTAAAGGGGCTTGCGGACGGGCTTCCAATTTGCTTCGGATATATTTCCGTGGCTTTCGCCTTCGGAATATCGACCGTGAGCGCAGGGCTCGGCGTAATCGAGGCGGTGCTCATATCAATGACGAACGTGACCTCCGCGGGTCAGCTTGCGGCGGTGCCGATAATTGCTGCCGGGGGAACCCTTGTGGAAATGGCGGCGTCCCAGCTCGTCATCAACCTTCGCTATTCCCTTATGTCCGTGTCCCTTTCCCAGAAGCTCGACAAGGGCGTCAGCCTTCTCCACCGGGCGGTCATCGCCTTCGTCAATACCGACGAGGTTTTTGCCGTTGCCTCCGCCCAGAAGGGGAGCGTCAGCAAATATTATATGTACGGGCTTATTCTTACGCCATATCTCGGCTGGAGCCTCGGGACGCTCCTCGGCGCCGTTGCCGGCGACGTCCTACCGGGGGTTGTGACCTCCGCCCTCGGAATTGCGATTTACGGTATGTTCGTCGCCGTCGTTGTTCCCGCCGCGAAGCAGAGCAAAGCCACCGCCCTTTGCGTCGTTTTCGCAATGGGGCTGAGCTGTCTTTTCCGCTTCGTGCCGGCGCTTTCCGCCGTGCCCGAGGGCTTTGTGATTATTATCTGCGCCGTATCGGCGAGCGCGGTTTTCGCTTTGGCGAAACCCGTGGAGATTTCTGAAACGGAGGTGTGCGCCGATGAATGAACACAGCTTTTTCGCCTATCTTGCGGTCTGCGCGGGCGTAACCTATCTTGTGCGGCTTCTTCCGCTGGTGCTGATAAAAAAGAAAATAACGAACCGCTTTCTGCTCTCGTTCCTGCACTATATGCCCTACGCCGTTTTGAGCGTGATGACCGTTCCCGCCTGCTTTTACGCCACGGGGAGCGTCCTTTCAGCCGCCGTGGGCTTTTGCGCGGCGCTTTTCCTTGCCTTTAAAGGCAAGGGGCTCCTCCCGGTGGCGGCGGGAGCCGCCGCGGCTGTCTTCGTGACGGAGCTTTTGACGGAATACGTTTTGCCGATGATATAAAAAGAGCCGGTCCGAAAGGACCGGCTCTTTCACTTTTTAAATTATTTTACAGGTCTGTAAGTTGCGTAATAGGCGTGCTTTCCGGGGTGCTTTTCGCCGAGGTCGTTGAGATAGAAGCCGTACTTGGTGAAGAATCCAATGGAATCGTCAAGGGCTTCCGCGACGACTGCTTTGGGGTTCGTGTCCTCCAAAATGTAGTTGAGCATCGCCGTTGCGATGCCGCTTCCTCTGTGCTCCGGGGCTACGGAAAGGGCAAGAAGCGAAATAACGTCGGGGGTAGCGTGGTTCGCTACGGCGAAACCGCGAACTTCTCCGTCCTTTTCCGCAATGTAGAGCTGTATGTTGTCACCGCAGCAAATATTGTTAATCGCGGCGGAAAGTTCCGCGTCGTTAAAAAACTGTTTTGCTTTGATGTTTTCGTATTCGGGGCTGTCTGTGGAAATCTTTTTAATCTCAAGCATAATACTTACCGGCTTTCTTGCAAAAATACTATACTATAATACGACTTTTTTGAAAAAAATCAAGGTTTAAATTGCAAAAAATACCCCGGGAAACAAAAAATCTGCTTCCCGGGGCGTTTTTACTTTTTGTTTTTGCAGGACAGGCGTATTATTCCCTCTATTGCTCCGAAGAGAACCGCCGCCACCGGCCAGATTATCCAGCTTCTGTCCCACTGCATTGTGTAGAAGCTGTAAAAGAGGTAAAGCGCAGTGGTGACGCACCAATAAATTGCGCTGATGGGCTCGTCGAGCTTGTTGGCTTTCTTTTCAGCCCTGGAGTAATCCCCCTCCTGGAGGAGTTTTTCCGTGCTCGCCCAGATGATGCCGTTATTGACAAGGATATATACGCCGATTCCGACTATCGCAATGGTGGCGCAGAGGGAAATCAAGACGTAGGCTCCGTTTTCGGTGAGGAGCGCGGTGCAAAGAAGGGGAATCGCCGCGACGATGCAAAGGCAGATGCCGATGACGAAATCTCTCGTGTGTGCGTCACGAAGCTGGCTTTGGCGCTCCTTGACCATTCCGGAAACGCCGTACTCGAGCTCGATGGGCTCGCTGTCAAGATACTCGAAACGGTTCGTTTTCATTCCGCTGGAAACGAAAAGCGCCACCGCCGGAATTACCATAAGAAGGAGCACCATAAGTCCGATTCCGCCGGCGATGTTTTCGTTCATTCCGATAAATCCCTCGTCCGAAAGCCCGGTCAGAGAGAGAAGGCAGATAGGCGAAAGGATACAAAGAAGAACGCCGAGGGCGATTCGCGGGGCGGTCTCTTTTTTAACAGCAAGGAAAGCGGAAGCCTCCTCCATCGAGACCCGCCGTGCTCCGGCTTCGCTCTTTTCCTCGTGGTCCTCGGTGGGGAAATAATCGTTCTCCTCAATTTCATCTTTAAGGAGGTAGTCGGTGCTGACCCCGAAGATTTGAGCGAGAAGGAGTATTTTGTCAAGGTCGGGAACGGAAAGAGCCCCTTCCCATTTTGAAACGGACTGGCGCGAAACGCCCATTTTTTCGGCGAGTTCCTCCTGGGACCAGCCGCATTTTTTTCTAAGCTGTATAATTTTATCCGCAAGTATCATAAGTATTCTCCTTGTCTTTGTTGGTGATTTTGCGGGGCTGCGCGCCGCCCCGGTGATGATGAAAGAATACCATAAACCGGGGTTACGTTAAAGCAAACGGACTTTAAAATTTGTCAACCGGCGGTTGCGACGGCGGTTTTAGGGAACAAAAAAGCGGCGGGAGAGCCCGCCGCAGTTTTTTTGTTTTAGAATGCAAGTTTTTCGGAGAGATATTTCTCAAGCTCGTCGATGGGCATTCTTACCTGCTCCATAGTGTCGCGGTCGCGGACGGTTACGCAGCCGTCGGTCTCGGAGTCAAAGTCATAGGTGATGCAGTAAGGAGTACCGATTTCGTCCTCACGGCGATAGCGTTTGCCGATGGAGCCGGCTTCGTCGTAATCGACCATAAAGCTCTTGGCAAGACGGTCGTGGACTTTAAGAGCGCCCTCGCTGAGCTTTTTGGAGAGAGGAAGAACGGCTGCTTTGAACGGAGCGAGAGCCGGGTGAAGATGAAGAACGGTTCTCGTGTCGTTTTCGCCGACGGCTTCCTCATCGTAAGCGTCGCAGAGGAAGGCAAGCACGACGCGGTCCGCACCGAGGGAGGGCTCGACAACGTAGGGGATATAGCGCTCGTTGGTGTCCGGGTCGAAATAGTCAAGGGTCTGACCGCTGAATTTGCTGTGCTGGGAGAGGTCATAGTCGGTTCTGTCCGCTACGCCCCAGAGCTCGCCCCAGCCGAAGGGGAAGAGGAACTCGAAGTCGGTGGTGCCGACGGAGTAGAAGCAAAGCTCCTCTTTGGAGTGGTCGCGGCGGCGGATATTCTCTTTCGCCATTCCGAGGCGGAGAAGCCAGTTCTCGCAGTAATCCTTCCAGTATTCAAACCACTGAAGGTCGGTGCCGGGTTTGCAGAAGAACTCAAGCTCCATCTGTTCGAACTCGCGGGTACGGAAGGTGAAGTTGCCGGGGGTGATTTCGTTTCTGAAGGATTTACCGACCTGGGCAATACCGAAGGGGAGTTTCTTTCTCGTTGTGCGCTGGACGTTTTCGAAGTTTACGAAAATACCCTGGGCGGTTTCGGGACGGAGATAGATCTGGCTCTTTGCGTCCTCGGTAACGCCCTGGAAGGTTTTGAACATAAGGTTAAAGGAACGGATGTCGGTGAAATCGTGGGCTCCGCAGTTGGGGCAGACGATGTTTTTCTCGTCAACGAACTCGCGCATTCTTCCGAATTCCCAGCCCTCGGGAGAAATTCCGGTCTGGTCCTCGATGAGCTTGTCGGCTCTGTGACGAGTCTTGCAGGCTTTGCAGTCCATGAGCGGGTCGGAGAAGCCGCCCACGTGACCGGAGGCGACCCAAACCTGGGGGTTCATAAGAATTGCGGCGTCAAGACCGACGTTATAGGGGCTTTCCTGTACGAAAGCTTTCCACCAGGCGCGTTTTACGTTGTTTTTAAACTCTACGCCGAGAGGACCGTAGTCCCAGGTGTTGGCAAGACCGCCGTAGATTTCGGAACCGGCGTAAACGAAACCGCGGTTCTTACAAAGGGCGACGATTTTCTCCATAGTTTTTTCACTTGCTTGCATTTTAAAAACACTCCTTCACTTTAATTGTGAAACATACATATTAAATATATGCTTTTAATGGAAATAAGTCAAGGGAAAACCGCCTCTTTGGGGCGGCTTTTCCTAAAAAATAAATTTTAGTTCGGCTTCTTCCTTGACAAGCATTGATATTAAGTATAATATTATATGTTAGAAAAATATTTGCCCGAAAGGGGAATTTTGACAAAATGATAAGAAGTATGACCGGTTACGGCGCTGCGGAGGAGATCCTGAACGGAAGAAATATCCGCGTTGAAATAAAGTCCGTGAACCACCGCTATTTTGAGTTTTCGGCGAAAGTTCCGCGTTCCTTCGGCTTCCTTGAGGAGAGAATGAAGCGCCTTCTTTCCGACAATATAAGCCGCGGAAAGGTTGACGTGGGCGTTTTTATCCAGACCGTTGACGGAATTACCGAGGAAATAAGCATCAATAAGGAAGTAGTAAAAAGCTACGTCGAGGCTCTCCGCTCCGTAAAGGACGAGTTTGACCTCGCGGACGACCTCACTCTTTCCGCCGTCGCCAAATTCCCGGACGCCTTTACCGTCGTGAAAGCCGAGACCGACGAGGAGGAGCTCTGGGCGGACGTAAAAGCCGTTGCGGAAAAAGCCGTCGCCGCATTTGTAGCAATGCGCGAAGCCGAGGGCGAAAAGATGAAAGCCGACGTCCTTGAAAAGGCGGCGTTCATCGAGGAAAAGGTCGCCTTCGTCGAAAAGCGCAGCCCCGAGACCGTAAAGGAGTACCGGGAGCGGCTCTATGCAAAAATGCGCGAGGTGCTTGAAAACAGCCAGATTGACGACGCCCGAATCGTCCAGGAAGCGGCGATATATTCCGATAAAGTCGCGGTGGACGAGGAAACTGTCCGCCTTCGCAGCCACCTTTCCCAGCTTCGCAAAATCGTAGATATGAGCGAGCCCGTGGGAAGAAAGCTCGATTTCCTTATTCAGGAGGTCAACCGCGAGACCAACACCATCGGCAGCAAATGCTCCGACGTCGAGATTGCCCAGGTGGTCGTTGACATCAAATCCGAAATCGAAAAGATTCGGGAACAGATTCAGAATATTGAATAAAGATTTTTACCAATACTGATAAAGGAGCCGCTTGAGCGTATGAAACTTGTAAACATAGGTTTCGGCAATCTCATCAACGCCCAAAGAGTGATTGCGATGGTCGCGCCGGATTCAGCTCCGATAAAAAGGATAATCCAGGAAGCGAAGGATAAGGGAACCCTTATCGACGCGACTTTCGGGAGGAAGACAAAAACGGTCCTCGTAATGGACTCGGGTCACGTTGTTCTTTCGGGAATAGTTCCGGAGAGCGTCGGCGCGAGGATGACAGCGGAGGGTGAAGATGAATAAAAGGGGAATCTTGCTTGTGATTTCCGGACCGTCCGGCGTCGGAAAGGGTACGGTTATAAACAAGCTCTTTGACATTGACGACAATCTCTATTTTTCCGTTTCGGCAACGACGCGAAGCCCCCGCCCGGGGGAGGTGGACGGAGTCCACTACAGTTTCAAAACCCGCGAGGAGTTTGAGCGCGACATAGAAAACGGAGAGATGCTCGAATACGCCGAGTTCGGCGGAAATTATTACGGAACGCCGAAAAGCGCCGTTGAAAAAAAGCTTGCCCAGGGCAAGGACGTGGTCCTCGACATTGAAATCCAGGGCGCGAGGAACGTGAAACGGCTGATGCCGGAGGCGGTTACGGTGTATATTCTTCCGCCGGATATGACGGAGCTTAAAAACCGCCTCGTCGGAAGAAAAACCGAGGACGAATCCGCAATAAAAGTGCGGATTGAAACAGCTTATAAAGAGCTTCGGGAAGCTCCGAAGCTCTATGATTTTTTCGTGGTCAACGATACGGTAGATTCGGCGGCGGCGAAAATAGAAAATATACTTGAAGCCAAACGCTGCGGAAAAACCGCAATGGAAACGGCTCTCAAACAAATTTTGGAGGAGGTAGACAGCCTTGCTTAATCCCAGAGATACTTATGAACTCAACCAGCTCAACAGCCCCTATGCCAACGTGGTGGCAATTTCCAAACGCGCCCGCGAAATCAGCGAGGAAGCGGAGGAAAACCACGTAATTATGTCCGAAAAGCCCCTTAAAATCGCTATCGCGGAATTTGTGGACGGGAAATACGTCGTCGATAAGGTGGAGACGGAGGAAGAATAATATGTCCGAAAAGAAAAATCTTCTTATCGGAGTTACGGGCGGAATCGCGGCCTATAAGGTCTGCGAGGTCGCCTCATATTTTACCAAAAAAGGCGTAAACGTGAACGTCGTTATGACGGAGCACGGCGCCGAATTTGTCGCGCCCCTAACCTTTGAGGCGCTGACGAAAAATCCCTGCCTTACTTCGCTTTTCGATGGAAAGAGCGCGGATCCCGTCGCCCACGTGAACCTCGGAAGAACGGCTGACGCGGTTCTCGTAGCGCCCGCCACGGCAAACGTTATAGCGAAGCTCGCAAACGGCATAGCCGACGATATGCTGACGTCAACGGTCCTCGCCGCTTCCTGCAAAAAGCTCGTCGCCCCG
This sequence comes from Oscillospiraceae bacterium, assembly GCA_016296485.1. GTDB lineage: Bacteria > Bacillota > Clostridia > Oscillospirales > Ruminococcaceae > UMGS1668. The sequence continues at coordinate 15,635 of JAEDJF010000011.1, read as the reverse complement.
GCGATGTTTACGGGAATGCTCGAAAACCCGGCGACACAGCGCAATATCGAACAGCTTCGGCGGGACGGCTTTGAGATAATCGAGCCCGAAAGCGGACGCCTTGCCTGCGGAGCCGTGGGCTCCGGGCGCCTTGCGGAGCCGGCGGAGCTTATTTCCGCCGTGGAGGAGGCGCTTTTCGGAAGCGATGAACTAAAAGGAAAACGGGTTCTCGTGACCGCGGGTCCAACCCGGGAGGAAATCGACCCCGTCCGTTATATCACCAACCGTTCCTCCGGAAAAATGGGCTACGCCATAGCGAAAGCCGCGAAAGCCATGGGCGCCGAGGTGGAGCTCGTTAGCGGAAAGACGGAGCTTTTGCCGCCCTACGGCGTGAGCACCGTTTTTGTGTCCTCGGCGGAGGATATGTATAACGCCGTAATGAACCGTGCTCAAAAGGCGGACATAGTCGTAATGGCGGCTGCCGTGGCGGACTATACCCCCGCCGAAAAAGCGGAGCAAAAGATGAAAAAATCCGACGGGGAGCTTTCGCTCTCCCTCACCAGGACCAAGGATATTCTTGCCGCCCTCGGCGAGGAGAACAATGAGCACAGGGTGCTCGTGGGCTTTTCGATGGAGACGGAAAACCTAATCGAAAACAGCCGCAAAAAGCTCCATTCAAAGAACGCAGATATGATAGTCGCGAACTCCATAGCTTCGGAAAACACCGGTTTTGGCGTTGATACCAACGCCGCCGTGCTCATAACCGCAAGCGGCGAAGCCGAAACCGGGCTTATGACGAAGGACGAGCTCGCAAGGCTCATTCTTGAAAAAGCGGCGGTGCTCAAGAAATAAAAACAGGGCGGGATAGTTCTCCCGCCGTTTTTTATCGAAATCCAAAATTTACAGAAATTTTAAATAAACTTTGAATGAAATAAATAAATTTACAGTATTATTATATTCAGTGCAGTTACATTCAAAGAAAGAAGGTGTAATAAATGATTACTTTTGAAGATGTTAAAAATAACGAAGCAGTTAATACCTACATAAGAAAGGCCGACGCAACCCTTAAAGAAATCGGCTTCACCGAACACAGTTTTGCCCACGTTGGAATCGTAGCGGAAAACGCGGGATATATAATGGAAACCCTCGGTTATTCCGAAAGGGAGGTGGAGCTCACCAAAATCGCCGCCTACCTTCACGACATAGGCAATATCGTCAACCGAATCGACCACTCCCAGAGCGGCGCCGTTATGGCTTTCCGTATTCTTGACCGGCTCAATATGCCGCCGGAGGAAATCGCCGACATCGTTTCAGCCATCGGCAACCACGACGAGGGAACGGGAAAGCCCGTAAGCCCTATGGCGGCGGCGCTCATTCTCGCGGATAAATCCGACGTAAGGCGAAGCCGCGTCCGCAACAACGACGCCACGGCTTTCGATATCCACGACCGGGTCAACTACTCCGTAAAGAAAGCGGAGCTCAAGATAAACGAAAACCATACGCTGATAAAGCTCAAGCTCAGCGTAGATACCCGTTACGGCTCGGTTATGGACTATTTCGAGATTTTTATGAACCGAATGGTCCTTTGCCGCCAGGCGGCGGAAAGGCTCGGGCTTCAGTTCAAGCTTATGATAAACGAGCAGCAGCTCGTGTAATTAAAAAAGGCAGCCGCAAGGCTGCCTTTTTTACATATTCCAAATTCTGTTGCAGTACTCCTCGACCGTCCGGTCAACGAAGAATTCCGGCGCCGCCGCCACGTTCATAAGGCACATCCTGTTCCATTTATCCCGGTCAAGATAGAGCTTTTGCGCCCGCTCCTGCGCCTCCATATAGCTGCGGAAATCCGCCGCCGCCATATAGAAATCCTGTTTTTCTATAAGGTCCGCAAGGTCGGAAAAATTCTCCCCGGCGATTCCCCGGCGAAGCCGCTCGATTACGGCTTTGAGTTCCGGGTCACGGTTAATGAAATCCGACGGGCGGTAGCCCCGGGCGCGAAGCGCGTCAACCTCGCCGGAATCCATTCCGAAGCGAATGAAGTTTTCCTCCCCGGCGGCGTTCATTATCTCAATGTTCGCGCCGTCAAGAGTTCCGAGGGTGACGGCGCCGCCGAGCATCAGTTTCATATTTCCGGTGCCGGAGGCTTCCGTCCCGGCAAGAGAGATCTGCTCGGAAATATCCGCCGCCGGCATCAGCATTTCGGAGGTGGTGACGCTGTAATTTTCGAGGAAGCAAAGACGAAGAATATCCTTCGCGCGGCTCTCGGAAAGCTCCTGCCCAATGCACCAGATGAGCTTTATGATTCGCTTAGCGATATAGTAACCGGGCGCGGCCTTCGCGCCGAAAATAAAGGTACGGGGGTAAATATCCGCGTTGGGGTTCGCTTCGATTTCATTGAGAAGGGCGATTATCCGCATTGCGTTGAGGTGCTGGCGCTTGTATTCGTGGAGGCGCTTCGCCTGGACGTCGAAAATCGACGACGGGTCGATATATCGCCCGCTCACGTCGAAAATTTCGGAGGCAAATATCTCTTTTCTTCTCCGTTTGACCGCGCCGAACTCGTCGAGCACGCCTTTGTCTCCGACATGGTTTTTGAGCATGCTCATTTTGTAAAAGTCATATTCGTAGTCCTCTCCGGCATGCTTTTTGACGAAAGCCGAAAGCTCCGGGTTCGCGCAGCAGAGCCAGCGCCTTGCGGCGATGCCGTTGGTAACGCTGGTGAAGCGCTCCGTGAACGCCCGGTAAAGGTCGGAGAAAACGCTGTTTTTCATAACAGTAAGGTGATGCGCCGAAACGCCGTTCACGCTGTGGCAGCAATAGACGCAGAGGTTTGCCATTCGTATTTCGCCGTTTTCGACGATAGCCATTCGCATGATTTCCTCAATGGAAAAGCCCTTTTCCCGAAGCTCCAGCCGAAGCCTTCGGTCAAATTCGTTGATAATCGTGTAAATCCGGGGAAGGAGAGTGCGGAACATTCCGATATCCCAGCGCTCCAGCGCCTCGGGCAAAACGGTGTGGTTCGTGTAGCTGAAAAGCCTGAAACAGATGTGGGCGGCTTTTTCCCAAGGGTAGCCGCACTCGTCCAGCAAAATCCGCATAAGCTCCGGAATTGCCATTGTTGGGTGCGTGTCGTTTATGTGTATTGCCGCCTTTTCCGGAAGATTTTCAAGGGTGCCATATGTTGAAAGATGGCGGCTCACAATGTCGGAAACCGAGGCGCAGACGAGGAAATACTGCTGTTTGAGCCGCAGCAGCTTGCCCTCTCTGTGGCTGTCGTCCGGGTAAAGAATGGAGCTTATGGCCTTCGCCATGGCGACCTTGCGGAAGGCGTCCGGGTAAAGCCCGCGGTTAAAAAGCTCCATATCTATCGCCGGGGCTTCAGCCTTCCAAAGACGGAGACGGGAAACGTCCGGGCTGTGGTAGCCGGGAACAAAAATGTCGTAGGGAACGGCTTTTACGCTCTCGTAGTTTTTGTGTATCACCCGGTGATAGCCGTCGCACCACTGTTCCTCGATTTCTCCGCCGAAATTGACCTCGACGGCCTTTTCCGCCTGCTCCGTGAGCCAGACTTTGCCCCCGGGAAGCCACTCGTCGGGCTTTTCGCTTTGCCAGCCGTCGGTCAGCATCTGGCGGAAAATTCCGTATTCGTAACAAATGGAGTACCCCATGGCGGGTTTCCCGATGGTGGCGAGCCCGTCAAGGAAACAGGCGGCAAGCCGCCCGAGACCGCCGTTGCCGAGTCCGGCGTCCGGCTCCTGGGCGTAAATATTTTCCGGCGAAACGCCGAGGGAGGCGAGAGCCGCCTCAAACTCGTCGGCGATTCCGAGGTTGTAAAGGTCGTTTTTGAGCGAACGCCCCATAAGGAATTCCATGGACATATAATAGACCTGTTTGTCCCCGCGGGAGGCGTGCCTTGCCGCCGCGACGGAGGAACGCTCCGCCAGAAGCCGGCGGACAACCGACGCGCAGGCGCTGTAAATATGCGAGTAGTTGGCGTTTTCGGGAAGCTCGCCGAAATCCGTCCGAAGCGTCTCGGTTATTTTGTTTCTCCAAAGTTCAGCTCCGTTCATAGCAGACGCCTCCTTAAATGAATCTAATACAATTATATTATAAAAAATTATTCTCCGCAACAGGAAGATTAAATCGACCGAAAAAACAAAAAAGTCTTTCTCTTTTATCAAGAGAAAGACTTTTCACAGTCCGTGCTCTTTAATATACTACTGAGACCGGGGAGAGGTCAATATGCCATGTCGCTTTTAACAGTCCGAAAAACCGGATAGCTTTAATTTTTTCTTCCGCATATGCGAGCCTCGGCAAGCACCCTTTTTCCGCTTGATACAGCCTTACCGGCGGAAAAAGTCAAAACAGAGCAAAAAAAGCATAAAAAATCACCTGTTTGGGTGATGTGTGAATTTCGGAAATTATTATAATTATAGTTGGAAAGGGGTAACTATGCCCATTGAATGGCGTGACAAATGCGGCGGATTCTTGCAAGCATACTTTGCCTTCGGCTGCGGTACGTTCTTACAGAAATCCCCCGACTGAGCATAGGCTGCTGCTTTTTGAAAGACTGCGATAGATGATTGGAGGAGACATCATGGGCAAGAAAATGTATGCTTTAATTTCAGTCCTGCTGATTATGGCGTTGCTGTTTTCCGGCTGCATCAATATTGTGCATGAAAACGGCAGCAGCGAAAGACCGTCTGATTCTGAATCTGAGAATATTCTGGACGTGTCCGACTCCGAATCGGAGGACGTATATCTCGAATTTGAATATGAATACGTTAAGGCAATCCTTGACGGAAACACCCTTACGGTCACAATTCTTTCCGGCGTAGTTACCGACGAATATCTTGATCTTTCCGGTATCAAATATGACGAGCCGTACCCCGTATCCGGTCTTGAGGGAAAATACACGGACCTCTTCATAGGAAGCATGGGAAACAGCGTTTCGCCTTTTATTTTCCTTTTGACTGACCGCGGCACGGTGGAGTGCGTTCCTGTGTCGGATATTCTCTATTACTGGGTAATCGGCGAGCGGGATGCGGACCCTGTGTTTGCAAGCATAGGTGAGCTTCCGAAATTAGACAACGTAATATCGTTTTATGAAAAGACCGAGTCGTACGAATACGGCGGATACGTGACGGTGTACGCCGTGACCGCCGACGGGGACGAAGTCGATTTGTCCTTCCCTTATTATTACGCGCTGTATCCTCAGGAGGCTCCGCCTACTGAGGAGAAGGCTATTGAAATACTTAAGGACAATGACCGCTTCACCAACATTGAGTATTGGCTCAGACAGGGCATGAGTATAGTTGTAACCGGAGAAACGGAGTACATATGTAGGGAGCATTGTCTGCGGGTGGAGGTCGGAACCGGAAGCGAAGAGAGCTTTGCGGGGGAGTTCGTCTTTGCCGTGGGCTCCTCCGGAGCAATCTATTGGTATGATGAGACCGTGGACGAATGGATTCCTCAGAATATGATGGCGAATATTTTCAGCGGCAGCGAGGACTATATGAATTTGTTCGCAATTATCTGTGAGCCGGACGGAACCGAGCTGGAGAATATCTATTTCAGCGGAAAAATGGAAGAAGTGGTGGTCTCCGACCCGATGCTGTACTCTGAAACTCCTATGCTGCTCATTCCGCTCGAGAACAACGTAAACGTCAAAGTTGAGATGATAGATTTCAACTTCGACGGCGAGATTGAGTCGGAAACGGTTATTGCCGACCTTACTCTCTCCCGGGGGGACGTCTGCACGATTTACGCGAAAATGATGTATGATACCTCTCCGCTGATTATTACCGCCACCTGGCAGGACGGACCCACCGAATATAACGCAGTCTGGTGGGCTGTCGGCGGCGGTGAATACGGAGAAACCTATATATCGTACGTAACGGGTTACTATGAGGACTTCGCCGGGGAAGCCATGGGCTAACGGCTGTATCTGAAAAAGGCATAGCTAAAAATGAAGAGTATTGATATTTGCTGATATTCTCCGCTTTTAATTAGAAACGTAAAGAGCCGACCGAGGCAAAAGCCCCGGTCGGCTCTTGCTGTTTTAAACGGCGCTTTTTTTGTTCTGTTTGGTGTAAAACTGGTGTAAATTCCGTTTTCCTTTAATTTCGGTGCTCAAAAAAATCGCATAAGAAAGCCAATTTTTTTGAAAGAAAGTTCTTTGTGCATTTTCCATAATAATAAGTTTACAATTCTGTAAAATAAGCTTGTGGAATTGGGCGGGGGAAGATGGTATAATGTAGGTACAGAAGATGATAATTCTTCCGTTGTCAAAATAAAGGGGGTAAACTTATGAACATCAGCATCATTTCAAGAAACACCTCGGTACGCGATTCTTTCCGGGAGCGCTGCGAAAAAAAGCTCTCCAAATTTGATCGCTTTTTTGGCGACGATGCCAAGGCTGTTGTTACCGTCAGCAACCAGAACGGCAGGGAAACTGTTGAGGTAACAATCTCCTCCGGCGGAATGTTCTTCAGAGCGGAAAAAACAACCGCTGACCGTCTTGACTCTCTTGAGGCAGTTGCGGACGCCCTTTCCAAACAGATCGTACGCAACAAGACCAAGCTTGAGCGCAAGTTCCAGAGCGGAAAGTTTTTGCCTGATTTTGAGGACGTGGACGTGAGACCCGAAGTGGACGAAACCTACGGAATCGTAAGAACGAAAAAATTCCATGTAAACGAAATGGACGTCCAGGAAGCAATTCTCCAGATGAATATGCTCGGACACAGCTTCTTCCTTTTCCGCAACCCCGAAACCGACGAGATAAACGTGGTGTACCGCCGCAACGACGGCAACTACGGTCTCCTGGTGCCCGAGGATTAATTGTCTGGGCGGGCTTTCTGCCTTTTATATACAGTAAGCGCAGACGCAAACACCGACCGGAAGCCAGCCGGAGCTATATGCTCCGGCTGGCTGTTTTTATGTCGGAATCTATTTAGATTTTTTTCAAAACAGTCATTGACAACCGGTTTGCGGCGTAGTATTCTATATTTAGAAAAAAATCTAAATAGGTTTTCGGAGGTGCTGTTATGACAGTCGGCTCAATACCGCTTTCGACGATATTTTCTATGATAGCGGAAATTGTTTTCGCCTTGGCAATACCGTTAGCGGCAATAATTTTTTGGAAGATAAAATCCAAAGGGAGTATCGTCCCGGTAATCGGCGGAGCGCTCACTTTTATCGTTTTTGCCCAGGTGCTCGAGGGAATGGTCCACGCTTTTGTCCTCGGCTCGCAGAACGCTTTTTCGAATCTTTTTTATTCAAATACTATACTGTATGCCATCTACGGCGGCCTTATGGCGGGAGTTTTTGAGGAAGTGGGAAGATACGTCACTATGCGCTTCGTGCTCAAAAATTACAACAGCAAAAGCGACGCCGTGTCTTTCGGACTCGGTCACGGCGGAATCGAATGCGCTATGGTGCTCGGGCTCAATATGGCAATCTATCTTGTGATTTCGCTGCTCATAAATTCCGGCGCGGACGAATCCGTCCTTCTCGTCATAGCGGGCGGAAGCGCCGAAACAGTCGAAATAATAACCGAAGGCATTTTGTCCATAACCCCGGCTCTTGCGGCGATTGCAATTTTCGAGCGAATCTGCGCAATGGCGCTCCACCTTTGCCTTTCGATGGTGGTCTTCGCCGCCGTCAAAAAATCCTCGGTCAGATATCTTTTCGCGGCGATATTCCTCCACTTCCTTGCGGACTTCGTAATCGTTGTCTTGTCCCGCTTCGCCGGAATTTACCTTGCGGAAGCGGCTTTGGCGATTTTCGTGGCGGCTCTCGCTTACTACGTTTTTAAAGTTAAGAAAGGGGAGGTCTAAATGAGCTTCGCGGAGACCTTTAAAGCTCTTTCCGACCCCGCCCGGCGGGAAATTCTCACAATGCTCAAGGGCGGAAAGAAGTCCGCGGGGGAGATTGCCGCCAATTTTGACATGACGGCGGCGACCGTCTCCTACCACCTTTCCCAGCTCAAGAAAGCGGACCTTGTTTTTGAGACAAAGTATAAAAATTTTGTCTATTACGAACTCAACACCTCCGTTTTTGAGGAAATAATGCTCTGGCTTGCCCAGTTCAGGGAGGAAAATAAAGATGAAAAATAAAAAGCTCCTTATAATCACTTCTTTAGTAATTCTTTTGCCGATAGTCGCGGGTCTTGTTCTTTGGAACCAGCTCCCGGACACCATCGCAACGCATTTTAACGCAAACAACGAGCCGGACGGCTGGAGCAGCAAGACGTTCACCGTTTTCGCGATTCCCGCAATTATGTGCGCGCTCCACATTTTCTGCATAGTTGTGACCATGAACGACCCGAAAAGGAGAAATATAAGCGATAAGCTGATAACGCTCGTTTACTGGATAATCCCTGTCATCTCCATTGTGGTTATGGCGATGACCTACGCCAATGCCCTCGGCATCGGAATAAATATCGGTACCATCGTAAATCTGATAATGGGCGTTTTGTTTATCGCTCTCGGGAACTATCTGCCGAAAGCGCGGCAAAACTTTACCTGCGGCGTAAGAACTCCCTGGGCTCTTTCGAGCGAGGAAAACTGGAACCGCTCGAACCGCCTCGGGGGCTGGCTCTTCGTGGCTGTGGGCTTCCTTTTCTTAATAAACGCTTTCGTTCTTTGGACCTGGGCAATTCTTATCGCGGCAATTATAGCCGCCATTATTCCTGCGGTGTACTCGTTCTATCTCTATAAAAAAGGAATATGAAAAAGGCGGCCCACAGCCGCCTTTTTTATTCCGTAATTTCCTCCTCCGGCGGAATTTCCGGCTCCGCTCGCTCAACGGGCGCCGCTGGCGGCATCGGTTCAATGGGTTCCATAGGCTCGATGGGAAGCATCGAGCGCACCCCGTCAATATGTATGAATCTCGCTTCGGTGATGGCGTAGCTCGAGAGCGGGCGGCAGTTGCAGTCATAGGAGTGCGCCGCGACGTGGACCGTGTCGTAATTTGCCACGTCCCCGTCAATGGAGACGATAACGGGCGTGTGCTGCCAATCTTCCTCGTCGATGATAAGCTGACAGATGTCCCCGGGCATTATTTCGGAAATATCCACTTCATGCCCATAGGGACCGACCCCGGTGTTGTTGACGAGGAAGTTAAAGAGAAATTTCACCCCTGTCCAGGCGGGAGCACGGTCGTTAAGGCTGATGTAATACCAGCCGAAGGTAGGCGTAAAGTTCATAACTCCGCCCCCGGCGAGAATGCACTGGCTGGCGAAGGAGGTGCAGTCGCCGCCGATGGCGCTGAAGTCGTAAAACGCCGGGTTGCGGAAGTACGCCCATCGGTCGGCATAGTCCACCGCAAGCTGTCGGTTATAAGGAATATCGTATAAAATCATAGCAATTCCTCCAAAAAATTAATTCAGTACCATAATATGAATTTCAAAGCAAAAAAGCGTTTAAAAAACGAAAAAAGCTTAAAAATTCCGTGCTCGAAATCATTGCCAGAAGAAAAGAAAAGCTGTATAATATTTTCATAACGCTTTGCCTTTCAGGGGAGGAAGAAAAATGGAAGAAGCAAGAAAAATAAAACTTGAAATTGCCGGCGCAAGCTATACCGTGACCACAACCGAGCAGGAGGGCTACGTCCGCGACCTTGCCGCCGAAATAACCGACGATATAAACAGCCTCAGCGCAAGAAACCCCGCCCTTTCTATGAACGACGCCCTTGTTCTCTGCGCAATTTCCTATCTCAGCGAATATAAAAAAGAGAGCGCCAACAGCGACCACATCCGTTCCCAGCTTAAGGAGTATCTCGGCGATACCGCAAGAGCGAGAATGGAGGTTGACGAGGCGAACCGCCGGGCAGACAGACTTGAAAGGGAGCTCAACGAGCTTAAAAAACGCAATGGAGTGTAATATTTCTGTTAAAAAACTGCGTGAAAACGCGGTAATTCCGAAAATGGCAACTGCCGGCTCCGCCGCCGCGGACATTTGCGCCTGTATTGACGAGCCCGTGACCCTTGCTCCGGGGGAGAGCGTCACAATTCCCACCGGGATTGCCGTAGCGGTGCCCGAGGGTTTCGGCGCCTTTATCTTCGCAAGGAGCGGTCTTGGAATAAAGCACGGAATCGTGCCCTCGAACTGCGTCGGAGTTATCGACTCCGACTACCGGGGCGAAGTCTGCGTCGGGCTCTATAACCATTCCGGCGAAAGCTACACCGTAAGACCCGGCGACCGCGTCGCCCAGATGGCTATAATCCCCGTTTTGATGGCTAAATACATCGAAGTTGAGGAGCTTTCCGAAACTGACCGGGGAGCGGGCGGCTTCGGCTCAACGGGAAAATAAAAATAGACTGCGGCGCGGCTCCTGCCGCGCCGCTTATGCTATTATTTAAAAGGAGGACGAAAACTGTGGAGAAAATCTTTCTTGAAAAACCCTCTTTGAAATACGCCGACGAAATAACCGCTTTCCGCCTTGAGATAGCCGAAAGCGGCGATAGGGATAAATTCGCCGGCTGTAGCGCTCTGCAAAATTACGAATCGGTGGGGGACTGGATAGAATATCTCGAGATTATGGAAAACCCCGAAACCTGCCCCGGGGGGCGCGTCCCGTCCACCGTCTATATGGCGGTGCGGAAGGAGGACGGAAAAGTGGTCGGGATGATCGACCTTCGCCACCACATCGACCACCCGGTTCTGGGTCTTTGGGGCGGTCATATCGGCTATTCCGTCCGCCCGAGCGAAAGGCGAAAGGGCTACGCAAAGGAGATGCTTCGCCTCGACCTTGAAAAATGCCGGGAGCGGGGGCTCGAAAGAGTGATGATAACCTGTAACAGCGAAAACGCCGCCAGCGAAAAAACGATTCTTGCAAACGGCGGAGTTTTTGAAAAAGAAGTGGAAGCGGACGGCGAAAGAATAAAAAGATATTGGATAAAACTATAACGGGGCGCCGCCTTTGCAATTTTATTAAAACCGCTCTTGCAAAAATCAGGGCGGTATGATATATTAAACTGTAACATTATTTTTATATGAGGTGATCAAAATGAAAAGAACGGAGCTGAGGCTCATTTTTGCCTCCCCGGAAGCTTTCACCGAGCAGCCCGTAAAAATCTGCGGCTGGCTGAGGACTTCCCGCAACTCCAAATCTGTTGGCTTTATTGAACTTAACGACGGTACCTGCTTCTCCAATATCCAGGTCGTTTACGAGGAAAATAACGTCAATAATTTCAAGGAGATCACTAAGCTCAACGTGGGCTCCGCCGTTTCCGTGACCGGAAGAATTATCCTCACCCCCGACGCGAAGCAGCCCTTTGAGATTCACGCCGACGAAATCGAGGTCGAGGGCGAATCCACCCCGGACTATCCGCTTCAGAAAAAGCGCCACAGCCTTGAGTACCTTCGCACCATCGCCCACCTTCGTCCGAGAACGAACACCTTCTCTGCGGCTTTCCGCGTAAGAAGCGCCGCCGCCTTCGCTATCCACCAGTTTTTCCAGAGCAGGGGCTTCGTTTACGTTCATACCCCACTTATCACCGGTTCCGACTGCGAGGGTGCGGGCGAAATGTTCCGCGTAACGACCCTTGACCCGGAGAACCCGCCGAGAAAAGAGGACGGCACCATCGATTTCAGCCAGGACTTTTTCGGAAAAGCCACCGGACTTACCGTTTCCGGTCAGCTTGAGGGCGAAGCTATGGCAATGGCTTTCAGCAATATCTACACCTTCGGTCCGACCTTCCGCGCCGAAAAATCCTATACCCAGCGCCACGCCGCCGAGTTCTGGATGATTGAGCCGGAGATTGCCTTTGCTGACCTTGAGGACGAGATGCAGCTCTCCGAGGATATGATAAAATATATCTTCCGCTATGTGCTCGACAACTGCCCGAGAGAGATGCAGTTCTTTAACGATTTCTATGACAAAGGTCTTATTGAGCGCCTTGAAAGCATCATAAAGGCTGATTTCCCGAGGGTGGACTATACCGACGCCGTCGAGATGCTCAGCAAGGTCAAGGACCGCTTCGAGTACCCTGTGTACTGGGGCTGCGACCTCCAGACCGAGCACGAGCGTTACCTCACCGAGGAGGTCTATAAAGCGCCTATCTTCGTTACCAACTATCCGAAGGAGATAAAAGCCTTCTATATGCGCCAGAACGACGACGGAAAGACTGTCGCTGCGGCGGACCTTCTTGTTCCCGGCGTTGGCGAAATCGTCGGCGGAAGCCAGCGTGAGGAGCGCCTTGACGTGCTTCTTGACCGCATAAACGAGCTTGGGCTCAAGGAGGAGGATTACAGCTGGTATCTCGACCTTCGCCGTTACGGCGGCTGCAGGCACGCGGGCTACGGTCTCGGCTTCGAGCGCATTATTATGTACCTCACCGGGATTCAGAATATTCGCGACGTGCTTCCTTTCCCGAGAACTACCGGCTCCGCCGAATTCTGAAAACCCTGCTGCCGGAATATTTTTCCGGCAGCTTTTTTGATTTTTTTAAACGGGTAGAATATAAGACCTGTAAAGAACATTTTGGCAAAGGGGTGTATTAAAGTGAAAAAATATTGTGAAATGACGAAGGAGGAGCTCCTTTCCGAAAAAGAGCTCCTTGAAAAACGATACAGCGAAAAAAAGGCGCTGGGGCTTAAGCTCGACATCTCCCGGGGCAAGCCCTGCCCGGAGCAGCTTGCGCTTTCCGCGCCGATGCTCGACCTTGTAAACAGCAAAACGGAGAATTTTAAGTGCGAAAACGGCTTCGACATCAGAAACTACGGCGTTGTTGACGGAATTCCGGAGTGCCGCCGCCTTTTCGCGGAGATTCTCGACGCCGACCCTGACGAGGTGATAGTCACAGGCAACAGCTCCCTCAACCTTTTCTATGACCTCATCGCCCACGCCGTCTGCCACGGCGTGCCCGGCTCGGAGCGCCCCTGGGGCGAGGACAAAAACCGCAAGCTCCTTTGTCCCGCGCCGGGCTACGACCGCCATTTTGCCGTCGGCGAGCTCTTCGGCTTTGAGCTTGTGATTGTGAAAATGAACGCCGACGGACCGGATATGGACGAGGTGGAGCGCCTTATCGCCGACCCCTCTGTAAAGGGAATAATCTGCGTCCCGAAATATTCAAATCCCCAGGGAATATCCTTTTCGGAGGAGGTTGTGAAGCGCTTCGCGAACCTTTCGCCCGCGGCGCCCGATTTCCGTATTTTCTGGGATAACGCCTACGTTGTCCACGACCTCTATCCCGACGGAGAAAAGGACTACGTCCCGTCCCTCCTCCGCCTTGCGAAGGAGAACGGAAAGGGAAATATGGTCTATATGCTCGGAAGCACCAGCAAGATAACTTTCCCAACGGCGGGTCTTGCCGCCGTCGCTTCCTCGGCTGAAAATACCGCCGACTTTAAGCGCATGCTCTCTTTCCAGAACATCGGTCCGGACAAGATAAACCAGATGCGCCACGTCCTTTTCTTTAAAGACCTTGACGGCGTGCTCAAACATATGAGAAAACAGGCTGAGATAATCCGCCCGAAATTCGAGACGGTGCTCGCCGTGCTCAAAGCCGAGCTCGGCGAAACCGGAATAGCCCGTTGGAACAGCCCAAAGGGCGGCTACTTCGTCTCTGCGGAGCTTCTTCCCGGAACCGCGAAGCGCACCGTCGCCCTTTGTAAGGAGGCGGGACTCACCCTTACCGGCGCCGGTTCCGTCTATCCCTACGGAAAGGACCCGGAGGACAGCGTCCTTCGAATCGCGCCGACCTTTGCCCCGGCGGCGGAACTTCCCGTCGCTATGGAGCTTTTCTCAATAGCCGCAAGGCTTGCGGCGGCGGAAAAGCTGCTCTCTGAAAAATAATAAAAGCGAGGTTTTAAAATGTACGTTCTTGCCTCCGGCTCCCCGAGAAGGAGGGAGCTTTTGAGCCTTATTTTGCCTGAGTACGACTGCGTCGTCTCCGGCTGCGAGGAGTTCGTTCCCGAGGGTACGCCCGCCGAAAGGGTGCCCGTCCTCCTTGCGGAGCAAAAAGCCCTCGCCGTGGCGGCGCTCCGCCCGGGCGATACCGTAATCGGGTCGGACACCGTCGTCGTCCTTGACGGCGAAATTTTCGGAAAGCCGAAGGACGCTGCCGACGCCCGGGCGATGCTCAGAAGGCTTTCCGGAAGAAAGCATTTTGTCTATACCGGCGTCGCCGTTGCCGAAAACGGCTCCGTCCGCTCCTTTGTCCAAAAGACCGAGGTGGAGTTTTACGAGCTCTCCGACGAGACGATAGAAAACTATGTCGCAACCCTTGAGCCCATGGACAAGGCAGGGGCGTACGGTATTCAGGGCAAAGGCTCCGTCCTTGTAAAAGGGATAGTGGGCGACTATTTTAACGTGATGGGTTTTCCCGTCGCCGAAACGGCAAGATTCCTCGGACTTGTGAAATAAACGGAAAAAATCCGGTGCGCCGCATCGGATTTTTTTGCTGTAAAATATATTAGTAAATTGTTAAAAAGCGCGCTTTTTATTGCAGTAAACTTTATTGTATGATAAAATATATAATTAGTTTATTGTAATTATAACCGGAGGTAAGAGATGTCCTTTTCCTACGAAACTCTTAATAACCGCCAGCTCGACGCTGTTTTACATAAGGACGGTCCGCTTCTTGTTCTTGCCGGCGCGGGCTCGGGAAAAACAACCGTTTTGATAGCGAGGGTCGCAAAGCTCATCGAGAGCGGCGTCCGCCCCTGGAATATTCTTGCCATAACTTTTACGAATAAGGCGGCGGACGAGCTTAAAAACCGCCTTGTCACGAAGCTCGGCGCGGAAGCTGCGGACGTTTTCGCCTCGACTTTCCACAGTATGTGCGTAAGGATTCTTCGCCGGGACGCGGAAAAAATAGATATTCCGAGGAGCTTCACCATATATGACGCTGACGACAGCCTTCGCGTAGTCAAAAAATGCCTTAAATCCCTCGGAATGGACGAGAAGCAGTTCCCTCCGAAGCCTCTTGCCGGCGCCATAAGCCACGCAAAGGAGCGCCTTGAATCGCCGCAGGACGTTTTGGATAGTTCCGAAAGAACCGGCGATTACCGCCTTAAAGTGACCGCAAAGGTTTACGCCGCCTATCAAAAGGAGCTTCACGAAGCGGGAGCTCTCGACTTTGACGACCTCCTTTGCGAAACCGTAAGGCTTTTCAAAGCCTCTCCCGAAACCCTCGAATATTACCAGGACCGCTGGAAATATATAATGGTCGATGAATATCAGGACACGAACCACGTCCAGTATATGCTTGTGGCAATGCTCGCGGCAAAGAACAAGAACCTCTGCGTCGTGGGCGACGACGACCAGTCCATATATAAATTCCGGGGAGCGACGATTGAAAATATTCTTTCCTTTGAGCGCCAGTTCCCGGGGGCTAAAGTCGTCCGCCTTGAGCAAAACTACCGCTCGACCCAGAATATCCTTTCCGCAGCCAATAAAGTCATTGAGCACAACGCCGAGCGAAAGGGCAAAAGCCTTTGGACCGCCAACGGCGACGGCAGCAAAATAACCGTCCGCCGCTGCGAAAACGAGGAGGCGGAATCCTCCTTTATTGCCAATACGGTCCTCGACGGAATAAGCGCAGGACAAAAATACAGCGATTTCGCCGTGCTCTACCGTATGCACGCCCAGTCCAACAGCATTGAGCACGCGCTCCTTCGGGCGGGCGTTCCCTATAAAATCGTCGGAGGGCT
>JAEDJF010000010.1 GCA_016296485.1 Oscillospiraceae bacterium | reverse complement strand
TATCAGGAAAACTCTGGCCGTTTTCCCATTTTGATACGGCTTTATTGGTGACGAAGAGCTTTTTCGCAAGCTGCTCCTGGGTCATTTTTAGTTCTTTTCGGTTTTCGGCAATAAACTCGCCGAGAGATTTTTTATCCAAGACCGCACCTCCCCTGGCGCTTTTCAACGCGGGATTTTTCACCGCTTTCCATATTGCCATTATATCGTGAAATGCAAAAAAGCGCAATCCACCGCCGGTGGACTGCGCTTTTTTATTCGTTTTAAGATTATCTTTCGACGATGAATTTGTGAACGCGCTCGGGAAGATCCTCTTTTTCGCAGGACGCGGTAAAGGTCATGCAGATATTGTAATCCTCACAGAGTCTTTTGAGTTTATCGGTCATTTTTGCAAAAGCGTCGTAATCGCGTCCGCCGATTTTGAAGGTGGCGTCTACGAAAATGTCGCTGATGTCATAGTTACCCGCAGCAAGACCGGCAAGGAAGCCATAGAATGCGTTGAAGTCGGAAATATCGTACTCGTCGATGTCGATGAGACGTACGCTGTGGTCAACGTCATAGCGGAGGTTCTGTCCTCTTTCGATGGCGACGACGCAGCCGCTGCTGTTTTTAACCGCATCATTGATGCTGTCCATAAGGAATTTCGTTTTGCCGGAGCCTTTAAGTCCGATTATAAGTTTGATCATTTTAATGTCTCCCTCTGTTCTTTGTATTATCATTGCGCGAACGCAGTTTGACCGTCAGTCAAGTTTGGCTTCAATAGCCGCTCTCATGTTCTCGTAACCCGGCTTGCCGAGAAGCGCGAACATATTCTTTTTATAGCTTTCAACGCCGGGCTGGTTGAAGGGGTTCACCCCGAGCATATAGCCGGAAACGGAAACCGCAATTTCAAAGAAATATATGAGTTTTCCGATTTCATAGGGGCTTTTCTCCAAAACCGTTATCACAATATTGGGAACGCCGCCCTCGGTGTGCGCCGCGAGGGTCCCGAGCCGAGCCTTTTCGTTAATCTCGCAAAGATCCATTCCTGCGAGGAAGTCGAGCCCGTCAAGGTTTTCCCCGTCCCGCTCCACGGGAAAGCTGTGTCTTGCCTTTTCGAAACGGACCACCGTTTCAAAAAGGCTTCTTTTTCCCTCCTGCACGAACTGTCCGAGGGAATGAAGGTCGGTGGAAAAAATCGCGGAACAGGGGAAAAGCCCCTTTCCGTCCTTGCCCTCGCTTTCGCCGAAGAGCTGTTTCCACCACTCCGCCATCTGGGCAAAGGCGGGCTCGTAGCTCACGAGAAGCTCAAGAGTCTTGCCCTTTTCCAAAAGTACGTTCCTTGCGGCGGCGTACCTTATGGCGGCGTTTTTCTCAAAATCCCCGGAGGAATATTCCTCCGCTCCGGCGGCGGCGCCAGCCAAAAGCCCGTCTATGTCGATTCCTGCGGCGGCTATCGGCAAAAGACCCACAGGGGTCAGAACCGAAAAGCGCCCGCCGATGTCGTCCGGGACGACGAAGGTTTCCCAGCCTTCGCTGTCCGCCAGGGCTTTAAGAGTTCCCCTCTCCCGGTCGGTGGTGCAGAAAATTCGCTCTCTTGCGCCCTCCCTGCCGTATTTTTCGGCGAGGAGCTTCCGGAAGAAGCGGAAGGCTATTGCCGGCTCCGTGGTGGTGCCGGATTTCGAGATTACGTTTACGGAAAAATCTTTCTCCTTACAGATTTCGCCCAGCTCATACATATAGTCGGGGCTTAAGTTACAGCCGGCGAAATAAATCTCCGGTCCGTCGGTTTTTATCCGGTTTCTAAGGGGCGAGGTCAAAAGCTCAATCACCGCCCGGGCGCCGAGGTAGGAACCGCCGATACCAATAACTATAAGGACTTCGCTTTGGGAACGTATTTTTTCCGCCGCCGCTTTTATCCTTTCAAACTCCTCTTTGTCATAACCCTTGGGGAGAGAGACGAAGCCGGTAAACTCCGCTCCCGCGCCGCTTTTTGAAAAAAGGACTTCCGCCGCTTTTTCCGCCCGGGGCGCCGCTTCTGAAAGCTCCTCCTCAGATATGAAATTTTTGAGATAGTGAAGGTCAAGTTCCGGCATAGTACGCTCCTTATAACTTAACATTTTCCTACATATATAATAACCGAAAAACTTCGCTTTGGCAAGTGAAGATTATACGAAATATCGGCTTTAGGCTAATTTTTTCTCTCGTTCGGGGTGGTTTTTATCATTTCAAAGAGAAGTTTTTTAACGGCGGTAAAGAAATTCATCCGTTCCACCGCCGCTTCGGCAACGATATTGTACTCCCCTATCTCGCCGCCGTTTAAATAAACCCTAACTTTTCCGATGACCTGACCCGCCTCCACCGGCGCTTCAATGTTCTCCGGAAGCTCCACTTTCTGCTCAATCTGCTGTTCCTGTCCCTTTTTGAGGAGGAAGCTCTTCGGAACGTCGAAAACGGGTTTTACCGAGTCGGCGGTGCCGTGAATTACGGGAATATCCTTTAGCGCGTCCGCCGGGGTCTCCATCTGCACCACCGAGTAGTTTGCGAAGCCGTAGTCAAGGAGCTTCCTCGCGGCGGCGAAGCGTTCGTCCGTGTTGGGCGAGCCGAGGGTGACGGAGATAAGCTCCATTCCGTCCCTTTCCGCCGAGGCGGAAAGGCAGCAGCCCGCTTCGTCGGTGGAGCCGGTTTTGAGCCCGGTGCAACCCTTATAAAACCGAACGAGGCGGTTCGTGTTGGTGAGCTCCGTCTCGCCGTTTCGCAAGCTGTCCATCCAGACGGTGGAGTAGTTTTTTATATCCGGGTGGCTCAAAAGCTCGGCGGACATTATTGCTATGTCCCGGGCGGTGGAAAGGTGTCCTTCGGCATCAAGCCCGGTGCAGTTCTTAAAAACGGTGTTCACCATCCCAAGTTCCGCCGCGCGGCTGTTCATAAGCTCCACGAAGGTCTCCTCCGTTCCCGAAACCGCCTCCGCAAGGGCGACGCAGGCGTCGTTGGCGGAGCTTATGGCGGCGGCTTTAAGAAGCTCGTGGACGGTAAAGACCTCCCCGGGCTCCAGCCAAATCTGGCTCCCGCCCATGGAGCAGGCGTGCTCGCTGGCGGTGACCTCGGTTTCAAAGGTGAGCTTTCCGCTCTCTATCGCCTCGAAAACGAGAAGAAGGGTCATTATTTTCGTTATGGACGCCGGGGGCATCTGGGTGTCCGCGTCGTGCTCAAAAAGCACCGTTCCGGTGGAGCGTTCCATAAGGATTGCCGATTTCGCGACTATCGTAAGGGCGGGGTCCACGTCCGCGACCTTCTCCACGGCGGTCACGTCTTTTTCCGAGGCAAGGCGCTCCGCGAAAGCACAGGTACTTGAAAGGCAAATCAAAAGCGCCGCAAGCAGCGCCGACAAAATTTTTTTCATTTTTTCACACCTCTCTTTTATATAAACGCTATGCGGCGCCGGGGCAAAAAATAACCCCTTAAAGTAACCGAAAAGGAATTTTTCACATAGGATATTATACAGAATCCGCAAAGGTGTGAGCAAAATGAAAAAATGCGACTGGCGCTGCGTATTGAGACCGCTCCTGTTTTTCAGCACGGGGCTTTTCATCGGGCTTCTTTTTCCCCTCTGCCCGGTGCTGATAATGCTCGCGCTGCTGCTGATCGTTTTTTGCCGCTGTATGAAATATCGCTGACCGGAGGTGTTTTTAAGTGAAAATCGTCGTAGTCAAGAGCCCGAAGTTCCTTACCCCGATACTTAAAATGATATTCAAGATAAACGATAATGACTGAAAAAAATAAAGCCGCCTTTTGGGCGGCTTTCCTTTATTTGCAGAATTTTTCGACGTAGTTATTGATTGCGTAGTCTATGATGCGTTTTGCTTCGTTGACGTCGCAAACGTCGTCAACCACCGTCTGTTTATTTTCGAGGGCTTTATACACCTCGAAAAAGTGCATCATCTCGCTGTAGATGTGCTGTGGAATTTCGGAGATGTCGTTGTAGCTGTTATAGGTCGGGTCGTCATAGGGCACGGCGATTATTTTTTCGTCCGCCATTCCGTTATCGGTCATTTTGATGACGCCAACGGGCTTGCAGCGCACGAGGGTCATGGGGTAAATTTCCTCAGAGCAAAGGACGAGCACGTCGAGTGGGTCGTGGTCGTCAGCGTAGGTGCGCGGAATAAAACCGTAGTTAGCCGGGTAGTGGGTCGAGGTGTAGAGCACACGGTCGAGCTTCAAAAGTCCGGTCTCCTTGTCGAGCTCATATTTGTTTTTGCTTCCTTTCGGAATTTCGATGAGCGCAACGAAGTCCTCGGGTCTTACTCTTTTGGGTGAAAGGTCGTGCCAGATGTTCATTTAAGCGTCCTCCTTTTTTGTATTACTGTCGCTGTTTTTCATATTTTTCATAATTACTAACTGTATCGGTATCGCGCAGGCAAGAGTTATAACGTCGGAAACGGACTGGGCTATCTGTATTCCGAAAACGCCCAGCGCCGACGAAAGTATCAAAACAATGGGAATAAAGAAAAATCCCTGTCTTGCCGAGGCGAGGAAGGTTGCGGGAACGGTTTTGCCCATTACCTGCACCATCATATTGCTTATTACAACCCAGCTGAGGGTGAAGAAGGTGACGCACTGCCAGCGAAGCGCCCCGCTCCCGATTTTGATTACCTCCGGGTCGTTTCGGAAAACGGCTATGAGCTCCGGCGCGAAAACGAAGCCTAAGGCGCTTACGGCAACGAGAAACACGAAGGAGGTCTTTACGCAAAAATAAAAGCCGTCCTTTACCCGTTTATAAAGCCCAGCGCCGTAGTTGAAGCCGCAGAAAGGCTGGAAGCCCTGCCCGAATCCGATCATCGCCGAGGAGCCGAACATCGTTATCCTCTGGACGACGCCCATGGCGGCGATGGCGGCGTCCCCGAAGGGACCCGCAGCGTGGTTCACAGCGATAGTCGCGACGGAGGCGAGCCCCTGGCGCGCAAGGGACGGAAAGCCGCCCTTAACTATCATTTTGTAATAGTACCAGCCGAACTGTATATTTCTAAAGCGTATCGGGGCGTTTCCGCTCCGGACGTAGCCGACAAGCAAAATTCCGAAACTCACAAGCTGGCTTATTACCGTTGCGTAGCCCGCTCCGGCTACGCCCATATTGAGCTTAAAAATAAGGAGCGGGTCCAGGGCGATATTGAGCACCGCGCCGCTCGTTATTCCGATCATCGCATAGAAGGCGCTCCCCTGGAACCGCAGGAGGTTGTTGAGCACCAGCGAAGCTATTACCCAGGGGGCTCCGGCGAGTATCGCTCCGAGGTACTCTTTCGCGTAGGGCAGAATCGTATCCGTGGAGCCGAGGGCGTAGGCAAGCTCCTCGATGAAAAGCTCGCCGAAGACGAAGATGAGCACGCCGGCGGCAGCCGCAGAGAAAAGCCCCGTCGCCGCCATTTTTTCGGCTTCGCCGTAGTTTTTCTTTCCGAGCTCGCGGGAGATATAGTTTCCGCTTCCGTGACCGAAAAAGAAACCCACCGCCTGTATCATAGCCATCATTGAAAAGACGACGCCCACGGCGCCGGTGGCGGCGTTGCTCTTGAGCATTCCGACGAAAAACGTGTCCGCCATATTGTAAAAGGCGGTCACGAGCATACTCACTATACACGGGGCGCCGAGGCTGAAAATGAGCCTGCCTATTGGCGCCTCGGTCATAAGGCGAAATTTTTCTTCCTGTTTATTCGTCATTTTTCCTTATCCAATTCCCATTCCTTGAGCTGTTTCGCTTCCTCATACATGGCGCAGTAGTTTTTATGGCGGCTTTCGGGAATTTCGCCCGCCCTCACCGCATCAAGAACGGCGCAGCCCTTTTCGGAAACGTGGCTGCAGCCGGTAAATTTACATTTGAGAAGATAGGGCTCGAACTCCCGGAAACAATATTGGAGCGCGTCCTTGCGGATAACGCCAACCCTCTCCATTTCAATGGCGGAAAAGCCGGGAGTATCAGCGACGAAGCCGCCCCCGGGGAGCTCAAAGAGCTCCGTGTGGCGGGTGGTGTGGCGTCCGCGCCCGAGCTTTTTGCTTATCTCCGCCGTCGAAAGGCAAAGACCCGGGAAAATATCGTTGAGAAGGCTCGATTTTCCCGCGCCGGAGTTCCCGCAAAAGGCGCTTATTTTGCCGCCGAGCATTTTGAGCACCGCATCCGTTCCCTCGTGCTCAAGGGAGCAGACCTCGTAAACCCGAAAGCCCGCCTTGCGGTATATCTCGGAATAGGGCGACGGGGCCGCAAGGTCGGTCTTGGTGAAAACGATAACGGGTTCCACCTCGCACCTTTCGGCGACGGCAATGAGCTTGTCCATTACGAGGAGGTTCGGGGCGGGCTCCGCCACGGAAATTACCATAACGAGCTGGTCAAGGTTTGCAAGGGGCGGGCGCACGAGGAAATTTTTCCGCTCGCGTATCGCCTTGATATATCCCTTTTCCCCCGGAAGCACCGAAACGGTCACCCAGTCGCCCACGAGGGGCGAAGTTTCTTCCTTGCGGAAAATTCCCCGGGCGCGGCACTCATAGACCGTTTCGGCGGATTTTACATAGTAAAATCCGCCGGTGGCTTTTACAATAAGACCTTCCGCTTCGGGAAGGTCTTTTTCCTCGATATTTTCGATATTGAGGTTTCGTTTAGCTGACAAATTAAATTAGCCTCCTGCTTATTGGTTAAAGCTCGACGAGTTGTCCGTGACTATCATAGAGCTGCCCTCGGTGAAGTCCACGGAATAGGCTTTATAAAGGCTTCCGTCGTAGTAAATGCTGGCGGTCTGGATTCCCTCGCCCGTTAGCGAAACTTTCCAGTAGGAAACGAGGGACGGGTTAAGGGTCTCCTCGACAACCGTAGTTCCGCCGAGCGCGACGGAAAGGGTCACGTTCCTGTTGTCGTCCGGGAGCGGTATCATCAGCTCAACGGTGTTGTCCTCGGTCTCCTTTTCCATAACTATCACAAGGTCGATGGTGCTTCCGGTCGGAACGGAGGAACCCGCATCAAGGCTCTGGCTGAGAATTACGGTGCTCGCCTGGTTGCTGTCAACCCTGGTGACGTTGCCGACTTTGATTCCTGCGGCGTTGAGAAGGAGCTTCGCGTCGCTGAGCTTATAGCCGAGGACGTTCGGAACGGTACAATAGGTGGTCTTTGCGCCCATGCTGACGTAGATTATTACGACGGTGCCGCTGTCGACCTCGGTGTCCGCGCCAGGCTCGGTGCGGATTACGTAGCCCTCGGGAATATTGTCGTTATACTCCGTTATGGTGGTGAACTCGATTTCGTTGTCCGTAAGGATTGCGTAAACCTGGTTCTCCTCGAAATTCTCGTAATTTGAAAGGGTGAAAGACTGGACGCCGCTTGAAATTTTGACCTTGATGCGGCTGCCCTCTTTTACGGTCATTCCGGGGTTTACGGACTGGTCATAGATGGTGTCCTTGTCGTAATACTCGTGAAAAGCGGAGGACTCCACTACTATGTCAAACCCGGGGTATTTTTTCTGCGCCTCCTCAAGATTCATGCCCACGAGATTCGGCGCAGTCGTATCCGGGACTTCCTCAAAAGGGCGAACCATCGCCATTATTCCAATCACGAAGATTATTGCGACGACAATGAACGCTATCGTTATACCGGTCAGAACCGGAACGACGGGGGCGTTTCTCACCTGTTCGTCCTTTATTTTTTTGGTTCTCTTTGCCGTTTTGGTGAAGCTTTCGCTGATGGACTGCTCCTCCGGCTCGGTATATCTGTACTCAAAAATTACGGTGGGGTCGCGCTTAAATTCGTCAATATCGCGAAGCATCTCCGCCGCAGACTGGTACCGTCTTGCTGGGTCCTTCTGCATTGCGCGGATAATAATATCCTCGAGACCCTCCGGAATATCCGGGTTTATCTCCCTCGGGCGCTTCGCCTTGCTGTTAATCTGTTTTATTGCGACGGAAACGGGGCTGTCCGCGTCAAAGGGAAGCTGACCCGTTGTCATTTCGTAAAGCATTACGCCGAGGGAATAGATGTCGCTCTTTTCGTCGGTGACGTCGCCCTTCGCCTGCTCCGGGCTTATATAGTGGACGGAGCCTATGGCCTTATCGGTGACGGTCTGCTGGGTCGCCCGGGCAAAGCGGGCAATTCCGAAGTCGGCAACTTTTATAGTTCCGTCCGCAAGGAGCATAATATTCTGGGGCTTTATGTCGCGGTGGACTATTCCCTTGTCGTGGGCGTGCTGGAGCGCCCTTAAAATCTGCACCGTAAAATGCACCGCCTCTTTCCAGCGGAGCACGTGCTGCTGCTCAATATATTCTTTAAGGGTGATGCCGTCGATGTGCTCCATAACGATGTACTGAATATCCTCGTTGAAGCTGACGTCATAGACCTTCACGATATTCGGGTGGGAAAGGACCGCGATTGCTTTTGATTCGTTGCGGAAGCGGCGAAGAAGCTCGTCGTTCTGCATATGCTCGTCGCGGAGGATTTTCACCGCCACGACGCGGTCGTCAATGCTGTCATAGGCTTTATACACGTTGGCCATTCCGCCGACGCCGATAATCTCTTTTATCTCGTATCGCCCGTCAAGTTTTTTACCTATATATCTGTCCATTAAGAACCTCCGGCTCGGATTATCGTTTTAATCTTATCTTGAAATACAAACTACGGTTATATTGTCCGCGCCGCCGGCTTTCTTTGCGGCGTTCACAAGCTTATCGACGCATTTACCGTAGCCGGCGGATTTTACCATATCGTAAAGCTCGCCGCTTGAGAAATAGTTGGAAAGGCCGTCGGTACAAATGACTATCGCCTCCCCCTCCTCAAGAGGGAACTCGCAGTAGTCGAGCTCAATGGTGGACATTACGCCGAGGGCTCTCGTTATGAAATGCTTTTTCGGGTGGAAGCGCGCCTCGTCCTGGGTTATTTCGCCCCGGTCAACGAGGAGCTGGACCACGGAGTGGTCCTTTGTAACCTGTTCTATTCCGTCCTTTTTGACGTGATAGGCGCGGCTGTCGCCGGCGTGGACAATATGCGCCATTCCTTCACAGACGATTGCCGCAACGATGGTAGTCCCCATTCCCCGAAGGTCCGGGTCCCTTTGGGAGCGGTCAAAAACGGAAACATTTGCCGCCGTTGCCGCCGTCTGGAGGATTCCCCTTATGGAATTGTCCCCGAAGCCGCTGCCGTAAGCCGCTGTGACGCTGTCCGTGACGATGTCGGAAGCGGTGCGGCTCGCAATATGACCGCCCTTTTCTCCGCCCATTCCGTCACATACCACGGCGAAAACCGCGTTGTCCCCGAGGACTCCGCAGTTGAAGTCGTCCTGGTTCGTTTCGCGGACGTTTCCGATGTCCGTTCTGCCTGTTGCTTTCAACATATCATTCACCTCTTGTCAAATCGGTCGAAACTCAAGGTTTTTTACTTTTTATTCTCTCTTTTGCCATTCGCTCATAGCGGTTATGGAAATAGAAATTCCAAGCCCGCCCTATGCGCCAGTTGTCAAAGCCCTTTTCCACAAGGCGGGCAACCTCGTTTTCGGGCGGCGGCGAAGGGTGTTTCTCCTTCGTTATGCGCCCCGTGGTCAGCATATAGGTTACGGTGTGGTACAAAACCTGCCGCCCCCTTTGCCCATACTTATATAGATTAATTTTATATCTTATTGCGCGCTATGTCAATTTCTTTTATTGAATCTTAAAGAGTTCCGCCCTTTTCTTTGTCAATTGTGGAGCGGCGAAGCTGGCCGCAGGCGGCGTTTATATCGCTTCCGAGCTCCCGGCGGATAGTGGCGTTCTGTCCGTTGTCGTTGAGGAGCTTCGCGAAAGCCTCGACGGACTCCCGCTTTCCGCGCTTATAGCCCGTCTCGTTCACCCGGTTGACCGGGATAAGATTGACGTGGGCGCCCATTCCTTTGAGAAGTTTAATGAGCTCCATGGCGTGCTCCGGCTGGTCGTTGACGCCGTCGATAAGGGCGTACTCAAAGGAGATGCGCCGCCCGGTGGTCTCAAAATAATCCCGGCAGGCTTTTATTAGCTCGTCTATCGGGTAGCGGCGGGCGACGGGCATCGTCCGGCGGCGAATCTCGTCGTTCGGCGCGTGGAGCGAGACGGAAAGGGTGAGCTGGAGCTTCCTTTCCGCAAGCTCATAGATTTTGTCCACAAGACCGCAGGTGGAGAGAGAAATATGCCTCATTCCGAGGTTGAAGCCCTGCTCCGAGGTAAGAATCGTAAGGAAATCCATCACGTTGTCGAAATTATCAAGGGGCTCCCCTATTCCCATAAGGACGAGGGAAGCTATCTTTTCGCCGTTTTCCTCCGCGTCCGAAGCGGCGAGATAGACTTCGCTGAGCATTTCCGACGGAGTGAGGTTGCGGCAAAGCCCGGTCAGGGTCGAGGCGCAGAAGGTGCAGCCCATCCGGCAGCCGCACTGGGTCGAGATACAAAGGCTCCCGCCCCGCTTATACGCCATTCTTACGCCCTCGACGTGCTCGCCGTCCCCCAGCTCAAAGAGATATTTTACGGTGCCGTCGATTTTTGAAACGAGCTTTCGCTCGATGCGGACTTTCGCAAGGGGGTACTTTTCGGCGAGCTTTTCCCGAAGGGAAGCCGGAAGGTTCGTCATCTCCGAATAGTCCCGGACCCGCTTTTCGTGGAGCCAGGAATAAATCTGTTTCGCGCGGAAAGCCGGTTCGCCGAGGGAGGCAATCTCCTCGCAGAGGCGGTCATAGGTTAAAGAGCGAAGGTCGGTCATTATTTCTCCCCTTTTCTTAATTTTGCGAAATAAAAGCCGTCGGAGTTTATCTCCCCGGGAAGGAGGGTCACGGAAAAGCCGTCCCCCGAGTATTTCTGAAGCTCCTCCGGGAGCTTCTCCGGGCGAAGCCCGCACTCGTCGATAAGGCGTTTCACGACGTTTTCGTTCTCCTCTTTCGAGAGGGTGCAGGTTGAATAGATAAGAGTTCCGCCGTCTTTGAGATACCCGGCGGAGGTTGCGGCGATTTTGAACTGGATTTTCGGGAGCTTTTCAATTTCGTTTGGATTTTTAAAGCGGATTTCGGGCTTGCGGCGGATTACGCCTAGCCCCGAACAGGGCACGTCGCAGAGCACCCGGTCGAACTTCCCGAGATTTTCGTTAAAGACGGTGGCGTCGTTCGCCTTTGCCCAGACGTTTTCAAGCCCGAGGCGCTCTGCGCCGCTTTTGACAAGTCCGGCGCGTTTCGGGTGAAGGTCGCAGGAAACGACTTCCCCCGCGCCGCCCATCATTTCGGCGACGGTAAAGGTCTTGCCGCCCGGGGCGGCGCAAACGTCCAGCACCCGCTCGCCGCTTTTTGCACCGACGGCAGCGGCGCAAAGCTGGCTCGAAATATCCTGGACGTGGAAAAGACCGCGTTTATAGGCTTTGGTGTTCTGGGGCGCTATGGAATCTATCGTAAGAGCCGAGGAAATTTCGCCGCAGGGGGCGGCTGAAACTCCCTCCTCCCGGAGGGCTTCAACAAGCTCCCCGGCGGTTATTTTAGTGGTATTTACCCGAAGGTAAATTGGCGGCGCGCCGAGGGAGGCGGAAAGAGCCTTTTCCGTTCTTTCAGCGCCGAACTCGCTCACCCATTTCTCGCAGAGCCAGAGGGGCGCGGAATACTCCGCAGAAAGACGTCTTTCGCCCCTTAAGCGGCTGAAATCCGCGGATTTTCCGTCGCGGATAAAGGAGCGGAGCACCCCGTTCACAAAGCCCGAAGCTTTCCCGAAGCCGAGGCGCTTCACAAGCTCCACGGACTCGTTCACCGCGGCGTTATCCGGGACGGAATTCATATAAAGAAGCTGGTAAAAGCCGAGACGGAGGGTCTCAAGAACCTCCGGCGAGAGCTTTTCAAGAGGCTGCGAAGAGTACCTTTTGATAAGATAATCGAGGGTTATTCTCCGCTCGAGCACGCCGTAAAAAAGGGCCGAGGCGAAAGCCCGGTCCCGGTGCTCAAGCCTTGCTTCCTCGAGCATCGAGTCGAGCACGATATTTGAAAAGCTTCCCGAGGACACCCTTATAAGCGCTTTTGCCGCAAGGGTTCTTGCCTTGTCCGCCATTTGATTTCCTCCTGATGCTGAAAGTAAAAAGTCAGTCCCTGTTGTTTCTTCCGCCGAAAATGAGCACGAGCCTTAAAAGCTGGGCAAGGGAAGAAACGAGCGCCGCGACGTAGGTAAGGGCGGCGGCTTTAAGGACGGCTTTCGCGCCCCGAAGCTCGTCGCCGTAAAGAATCTCGTTTCTTCCGAGGGTGGTTATCGCCCGGTTCGAGGCGTTGAACTCAACGGGAAGAGTCACGAGCTGGAATATGGCGAGGAAAGAAAAAAGTATGATTCCGGCGTTGACGAGGGGCTGGTAGGAAAAGATGATTCCGAGAATGATTATCGGGAAATAGAGATAGGAGCCGATCTGGGTTATGGGTATGACCGCTTCCCTCACCTTTATCGGGAAGTAGCCCACCGCGTGCTGGACGGCGTGACCCGCCTCGTGGGCGGCTACGCCCACGGCGGCAACGGAGGTGCTGTCGTAAACCCCTTCCGAGAGATTTATGGTCTTGTTTCTCGGGTCGTAGTGGTCCGTCAGCTTTCCGGCGGTGCGGCAGATTGTCACGTCGTAAATCCCGTTTTGCTCGAGGATAAACCTTGCGGCGTCTGCTCCGGTATAACCGCGCATATTTCTGACGCGGCTGTATTTTGAATAGGCGGAGTTCACCTTCGCCTGGGCCCAAAAGCCGAAAAGAAGCGCCGGGATAATAAGAATTATATAGTAGTAGTCAACATAGAACCAGGGCATTTTATCACCTCAATTTCTTCCGAAGAGCGTGCCCTTCTGGGTACGCCTGCCCCTTATGAAGTCCGCGCCGGACATCTGGCTCTTGCCTTCCGGCTGAACGGACAGAAATTCAATTGCGCCGTCGCCGCAGGCGACAATGAAGCGCTTTTCGTCAAGGAGCTCGCCGGGAGCTCCGGAAAAACCGGAAACGGCGGCGGCTTTATGGATTTTTATGCTCTTTCCGTCAAGGAAGGTATAGGCGGTGGGCCAGGGGCTCATTCCCCGGACGAGGTTTTTTATCTCCCCGGCGGGTTTGGTGAAGTCGATTTCGCCCATCTCTTTTTTGAGCATCGGGGCGTAGGTGGCTTCGCTTTCGTCCTGGGCTTCCCGCGGGACTTCTCCCTTATCGAAAAGCTCAAGGGTCTTTTCAATGGAGTCGGCGCCGAGCTTCGCAAGACGCTCAAAAAGCTCGCCGGAGGTCTCGTCCTCCCCTATTTTCGTTTCGAGCTTTAAAATCATATCGCCGGTGTCCATTCCCTCCGCCATATACATGGTGGTGACGCCGGTAACTTCGTCGCCGTTTATGACCGACCACTGAATCGGCGCGGCGCCACGGTATTTCGGGAGAAGGCTTCCGTGGACGTTGACGTTCCCAAGGGGCGAAACGTCAAGAATCTCTTTCGGAAGAATTTTTCCGTAGGCGGCGACCACCGTAAGGTCCGGCGAAAGCTCTTTCATTATTTCGAGAGCCGTTCCGTCCCGGAGCTTCGCCGGCTGGAAAACGGGAATGCCGTATTTTTCGGCGACGACCTTCGTCGCCGTCGGGGTGACTATCTGTTTTCGCCCGACGGGCTTGTCCGGCTGGGAGAAAACACCGACGACGTTCCTCCCGGTTTCGACGAGTCTTTCAAGGATTGCGGCGGCAAAGTCCGGCGTTCCCATAAAGACTATTCTCATATCTTTCATTCCTCGGTCCCCTCTTGCTCCTCGTCAACGACGTTTTCCGCAAGGTCCACGAAGCAAACGCCGTTTAGGTGGTCGATTTCGTGGCAGAAAGCCCTTGCTTTAAGCCCTTCGCCGGAAATTTCAAACCAGTTTCCGTTTCTGTCCTGGGCGCGGACGGTGACGTTCATAGGTCTTGTGACGGTGCCCCATTTCCCCGGGAAAGAAAGGCAGCCCTCGCTTCCGGTCTGTTCGCCGGAGGCGGCGATTATTTCGGGGTTCACAAGCTCGATTACGCCCTCGTCGTCGTAGCAGTCCACGACGCAGAGCCTTCTCATCATTCCGACCTGGGGTCCGGCGATGCCGACGCCGTCGGCGGCGTGCATGGTCTCCGCCATATCCTCAAGGAGCGAGGCAAGGCGCTCGTCAAATTTTTCAACAGGTCTGCAAACTTTGCGGAGAATCGGGTCCCCGTCTTTTACTATATTTCTCAGTGCCATTATTCTTTCACCTTTCTTATCAGTTTATATCATAAGGGTCAGCCATGACCTCAATTTTAACAAATTCTTTATTTTTTGCGAATTCTTTAAGGGCTGCGCCCATGGTTTCAAAAAACGCGTTATCCGGGCGGTATTTTACTATGAGCTTCCAGCGCCATTTATCCGCGATTTTCGCAATATGGGAGGGCGTCGGTCCGAGAATCCGAATCGGTATCCCCGTTTCGGCTATTTTCCCCTCGAGGAGCTTTGAAAAAGTCTCGGCGGCGTCTCTCGTCTGGCGCTCGCTTGTTCCGGAAAAGAGGACGGAGCCCATTGCGCAAAAGGGAGGATAGAGCATCACCTTTCGGTTTATTATCTCGTCCTCGTAAAAAAGGCGGTAATCCTGCGCGCAGGAGCGCACAATCACGCTGTGCTCCGGGGAGTAGGTCTGGATATACGCCCTGCCCGGAAGCTCCGCCCGCCCACAGCGCCCGATGACCTGGGTGAGAAGGCTGAAGGTCCGCTCATAGCTTCGGTAGTCCCCGCCGTAAAGGGACATATCCGCCGCCAGAACGCCCACGAGGGTCACGTTCGGGAAATCAAGACCCTTGGCGACCATCTGGGTTCCGACCATTATATCGTACTTCCCGTCGGCAAAATCGGCGAAGTGGCGGTCGTGGCTGAATTTCGCCATGGTCGTGTCGAGGTCCATTCGGAGAATTCTAGCTTCCGGGAAAAGTGCGGAGAGTTCGTCCTCTACCTTCTGTGTTCCGCAGCCGGAGTACATGACGTACTCGCTGCCGCAGGCTTCGCAGTTTATTGTCGCGGGCTCCGAGTGCCCGCAGTAGTGGCACATGAGCCTTCCGTTTGCCTTGTGGTAAATAAGCGGGATATTGCAGCGGGGGCACTCCTTCACCGTCCCGCATTTGGCACAGCGGGCGACGGTGTTGTAGCCCCTCCGGTTCATCAGCAGTATGGACTGCATACCGTTATCAAGGTTATATTTTATGTCCTCGGCGAGGGCTTCGCTCAGAACTCCCATCCGCCCGGACATAACTTCCTCCTTCATATCGACGATTACGGAGTCCGGGAGCTTCGCGTTTCCGTAGCGCTCGCGCATTTCGAAAAGCTCGATTTTCCCGGTTTTCGCCCGGTAAAAGGTCTCTATTGACGGAGTCGCGGAGGCAAGAAGGAGCGTTATCCCGAGCTTCGCGCAGCGGTACGCCGCCGCGTCCCTGGCGTGAAAGCGCGGGGAGCGGTCGGATTTATAGCTTTGCTCCTGTTCCTCGTCCATTATTATCAGCCCGAGGTTCTTCGCCGGAGCAAAAACCGCCGAGCGGGTCCCGACGATTATTTTCGCCTTACCGGAAGCTATTCGCTTCCACTCGTCAATGCGCTCCCCGGCGGAGAGGGCGCTGTGCATCACGGCGACGTCGCCGCCGAAATATGCTATAAATTTATTTATCATCTGCGGCGTAAGGGAAATTTCCGGCACCATCAAAATAACCTGGCTCCCTTTTGAAATTTCCCGCTCGATGAGCTTTATAAAAACCTGGGTCTTGCCGCTTCCGGTGACCCCGAAAAGAAGGGCGGTTTCCGCCCTTCCGCTGGCGCAAAGACTCGCTATTCCGTCGAAGGCGCTTTGCTGTTCGTCGGAAAGGATTATTTCCGACGGGGAAACATGGCGGACCTTGTCCTTATACGGCGTTCTGAGGGCTTCCTGTTCAAAATATTCTATTGCGCCTTTCTTTTCAAGCCCGTCCGCCACGGCTTTGCCCGCGGCGGTGAAATAGGTTATCTCTTTTACGCAGGCTGCGCCCGCGTCCCGGAGAAATTCGAGCACGGCGCTTTGCTTTTCCGTGGGCTTTTTGAGCACCGAGCTCCCCTGCTCCATAAGCTCCGCCTGTTTCTCGGTAAGGCGCGCCATCTTCGTAGTCTCGTCGCCGGTTTTCCGGCGGGCGATCTCCTCCTTTCGGAGGAGCCCCCGCTCTGCCATTGAGTCAAGGAGCCGGTTATCCGAAAAGCCGAAGGCTTTTCGGATTGCGGCGGCTTCCGCCCCAGAGCGTTTTTTTAAAAGCCAGTTTATTACGCGCTGTTCCTCGTCGGATTCGCAGTCCTTCGCCGCCGCAAAATAGCGGTAGCTTGGCTTATAGTTGAGCCCAGGCGGAAGCATCGCCTTCGCCGCTTCAAAAAGCGGGCAGAAGGTGCGCTTCGCAAGGTGCCTTGCAAGGTCCATAAGCTCCGGCGTGAGCACCGGCTCACCGTCGAGCACGGCGGAAATATTTTTTATTTTTACGTCTTGGTCCTCCGGGCTTTCCGAAAGGGCGAAAATCATTCCCTGGCGCTTTTGCGCCCCGGCGCCGAAGGAAACGAGCACCCGGCAGCCGGGCTTTGCCTTTTCCTCAAGGCTTTCGGGCACGGCGTAGTCAAAAAGTTTGTCAAAACCGAAAGCGGCCTTATCCACCGCGATTTTTGCTATCAATGATAAGGTCTCCTTTCGTTTCTTCGTTTTGCCGGGGCGTTTTTAAAATCAGGACAAATCCATATCGTCAAGATAGAGGTAGCCGTTGGCGGCAATATAGTCCTTTCTTCCCTGCAGGTTGTCGCCGAGGAGAAGGTCGAACTTTTCGGCGGTGGCGGCTGCCTCGCTGGGCGTTATCTTGATAAGGCGGCGAGTCTTGGGATTCATAGTGGTGAGCCACATCATATCCGGCTCGTTCTCGCCGAGACCTTTGGAGCGCTGAACGGTGTATTTCGCCTTGCCGAGCTTCTCGGTGATTCTCGCTTTTTCGTCCTCGGTATAGGCGAAATAGGTGTCGTCCTTACAGGTTATTTCGTAAAGGGGCGACTCCGCGATATATACGTAGCCTTTCTCGATAAGGGTCGGGGTAAGGCGGTAAAGCATTGTCAGAATGAGGGTGCGAATCTGGTAGCCGTCCACGTCCGCATCGGTACAGATTACGACCTTGTTCCAGCGAAGGTTGTCAAGGTCGAAGGAGGAAAGCTCCTTGTTCGCCTTGCTCTTGACCTCGACGCCGCAGCCGAGAACTTTGAGCAGGTCGGTGATGATGTCGCTCTTGAAAATCTTGTCATAGTCCGCCTTGAGGCAGTTGAGAATCTTGCCGCGAACGGGCATTATCGCCTGAAACTCGGAGTCGCGCCCCTGTTTACAGGCGCCGAGGGCGGAATCGCCCTCCACGATATAGATTTCACGGCGACCGACGTCCTTCGTGCGGCAATCGACGAATTTCTGGACGCGGTTTGTCATATCCATCGTGGCGGTGAGCTTCTTTTTGAGGTTAAGGCGGGTCTTTTCCGCGTTCTCGCGGCTGCGCTTATTGATGAGCACCTGCTCCGCGACCCTTGCGGCGTCGTCCGGGTTTTCAATAAAGAAAACTTCAAGCTGGTGCTTGAGGAAGTCGGTCATCGCCTCCGCCACGAACTTATTGGTAATTGCCTTTTTGGTCTGGTTCTCATAGGAGGTCTGGCTCGAGAAGGAGGACGAAACAAGGACAAGGCAGTCCTCCACGTCCTGGAAATTTATCTTGCTCTCGTTTTTAAGGTATTTTCCGCTCTGCTTGATATAGGCGTCAATCTGGCTGACGAAAGCGGACTTAACCGCTTTTTCCGGGGAGCCGCCGTGCTCAAGGTGGCTGGAGTTGTGGTAATACTCAATGAGCTTGACGCGGTTCGAGAAACAGCAGGCAATCTGCATCTTTACTTTATATTCCGGCTTGTCCTCGCGGTCCCGTCCGGTGCGCTCGCCCTGCCAGTACTGAACGCCGGTGAGGAGCGCTTCGCTTCCGGCGAGTTCCTTGACGTAGTCGCTGATGCCGTTTTCATAGACGTAGTCGTAGGTCTCAAAGCCGCCGGTGGGCTTCTGGTCACGGAGGTTAAAGAGAATCCCGGCGTTGACCACCGCTTGGCGCTTGATGACCTCCTGGAACCACTCGAGGGGCACGGAAATATCGGTGAAAACCTGTCTGTCGGGTTTCCAGCGAATTTTGGAGCCGGTCTTGCGGCGGTTGGTGGGCTCTTTTTTAAGCCCGCCGACGTTTTCGCCGTGCTCAAAGTGGAGGTTATAGAGGTACCCGTCCCGGCAGATTTCCACGTCCATCCACTCGGAGGAATACTGGGTTGAGCAAAGACCGAGACCGTTGAGACCGAGGGAGAACTCATAGTCGCTTCCTGCGTCGTATTTTCCTCCGGCGTAGAGCTCGCAGAAAAGAAGCTCCCAGTTATAGCGCTCCTCGTTGCTGTTCCAGTCAACGGGACAGCCGCGACCGAAGTCCTCCACCTCGACGGAGCCGTCGTTATAGCGGGTAACGACGATTTTATCGCCGTAGCCCGCTCTCGCCTCGTCTATGGCGTTGGAGATTATCTCAAAAACGGCGTGCTCGCAGCCCTCGATACCGTCGGAGCCGAAGATTACCGCCGGGCGCTTGCGGACGCGGTCCGCACCTTTAAGGGACTGTATGCTTTCGTTGCCGTATTCTTCACGTTTCTTAGCCATTTTTTCCTCCGGTTAATAAAATTCCAAATTATATTATATAACAATTCCCGGCGTTTTTCAATTATATTTATATAAATATAAAAAGAAGAGTCTTTGCGGCGGTACGCCCGCCGCCCGAAATTATCCGAAAGAAAAAAGGCGCCCCGAAGGGCGCCTTTTCAGCGTTTTAAGAATATCAGCCGTTGACGATGGTGATGCGTCCCTGACCGTAGGGCTCGCTGTACTCCTCGCCGACTACGCCGTTAAGATGTTCGGTGATGTATTTGATGAGCACCTGGTTGTCGATGAGCACGCTGTCCTGAAGAAGGACGTTGTCGGCGAACATATTGATGCCGTCGCCGCCCTCTTTGAGCATATAGTTATGGGAAGCAAGAGTATAGGTTGCGGCGGGGTCGATGGGAGCGTCGCCGACCATTACGTTTTTAACTCTTCTTGCGCCGGAAACCTTCACAAAGAGTCCTTTGTCGTTGGTCTCAACGGTGGATTCAACGGACATATCAATTTCAAAGCTGATGCCGGAAACCTGGAGGAAGCCGCCGTTTTCGGACGGAAGGTTTCTTACGCCCATTTCGAGCGCGTCGAGGATCTCCTGACCGGTGGCTTCAACAACGCAGAGGGCGTTGCCGAAAGGATGTACGCTGATGATCTGCTCGTATGTGATGTCGCCTGCGGGGATAGAGGTACGGATACCGCCGCCGTTTACGAAGGCGATATCGGCTCCGCTCATTGCGCGGTAAGCGTCGGCGCAAAGGTCGCCGAGGTTGGTCTCCTGGCTGCGGATGATACGGATCGGTTTGCCGTCAGCATCGGTGGCGGTGGGGTCAACGATGGTGAGGTCAACGTCGGATCTTGCAACTACGGTCTGGGCAAGCTCGGCGTACTGCGCTTTAATGCCCGCAACGAAAGCTTCCATCTCTTCGTCCTGGAAAAGGGCTTCGTCGTGGAGCTTGGTTTCGAGCTCTACGCCTTCCTCGCCGTCAACAATGGTGAGGGAGCCGAGGTTTGCAAGCTTGGTGCCGGTGGAGGAGAGGATAACTTCCTCGCCGTCCTTGTTCTTGACGCGCTCGCCTTCCCAAACGCTGTGGGAGTGACCGTCAAGGACGACGTCGATACCGTTGGTATTCACGATAAGGTCGGAGGAAGTGTAGGGAGCGCTCTCGGCGTTGGTGCCGAGGTGTGAAAGAACAACAACAAGGTCAGCGCCGTCGTTTCTTGCGTCGTCAACGGCGGTCTGGACTGCTGCGTAGAAGTCAGCGCCGTCATTTCCCTCGCAGAAACCGTAGATGAAGTTTCCGTTCTCGTCCTGGAAATATGCGGGAGAGGAGCTGGTGAAGGTTTCGGGGGTGGAAACACCGACGAAAGCGATTTTGTGACCCGCGGCTTCAACAACGGTATATGCGTCGAGGACGCGGTTGCCGTCTTTGTCAACGAAGTTGGCGGATACGTAATCGTAATCTGCAAGGTCGGTGAGCTCGAAGAAGCGGTCCATACCGTAGTCGAACTCGTGGTTGCCGACAGTGGATGCGACGTAGCCGAGCTCGTTCATAATCTCTACGATGTAGCCGCCCTGGGAAAGAGTGCCGATGGTTGCGCCCTGTACTGCGTCGCCGCAGTCAACAAGGAGAACTTCGTAGCCGGCTTTTTCATAGGCTTTCTTGTAAGCCGCGACGCCTGCGTAGCCGATTTTGTCGTCAACGCCGCAGTGAACGTCGTTGGCGTAGAGAACTACGACGCCTTTGGGCTCGACGGGTTCTTCGGTCTCTTCGGGTTCGACAGTCTCGTTGTTCTGTTCCTCCTGCTGGCTCTGCTCGCTTTCAGAGCTGTTGTCGCCGGTTTCAGCCGGGGCGCAGCCCGCAAGCACAAGCATGAGCGCAAGGAGGAGTGCTAAAATTTTCTTCATTTCTTTTTTCCCCTTTAAATATATTTTTATATTTTAAGCTCGCCCGAGCTTGGGAAACAGGTTTTAATGGGGCGGCGCTGCCGCCGGAAGTATTATAGCACATACGGGAAATATATTCCATATGTTTGTAAAAGATTTATAAAATAAATGGACGGCGGGGCGCTTCCGCTCCGCCCCGGAGAAATTTCGCAAAAATGCCGCTGTATTTTCGTACAGCGGCATTTTTATCCTTTGTTTACTCAAGGGCGGCGTAAATTTTATAGGAACCGTCCTCGACATTGATTTCCACGGACATATTTATTACGGCTTTTTCGATTTTCTCGTTCACATAGACATCGTTACAAGGAAGAAGGTAAACGCCTTTTTGGGCGTCGCCGATATAAGGAAGGTAATCGCCCTCCTCAAACTCGTCCTGTGTAATCTTCTTGGAAACGGACACGACGTAGCAGCCGCCCTCGAAGCCCGAATTTTGGAATTCGCCCTCGACCCAGAAAGCGGAAAGTATCTCCGACTCTCCGGAGGTGTCATAGACCATTATCGAAACGGAGTCCTCCGCTATCTCGACGTCAACGCTGCGCTTTTTGCTCACGGCGTCGGTGAATGAGGAGGTCACGGACGTTTTCTCCGACGAGGAAGAGCTTTCAACGCGAGCGACGGAAAAATAATCGGCAAGAGCCGCGTCCACCGCAAGGCTGCAGCTGCCCGCGCTTTCATAGCTGTCTTCCGCTCCGTCCGAAGATAATCCGTTTCCGGACTCGGGGGCAGTATTCTTGTTTTGGTTTACGTCCTCTCCGTTTGAACTTCCGACAAGCGGAGAGCCGTTAAAATCTGCCTCCGCATCGGCAGACTCCTCCGCCCTTTGCAAGTCATACGTTGCTTCCATAACTGCGTTGTCATTTGACACGAAGCCATTTTTTGCCGCCACAGTAATGAGCGGAATACTTATACAAATAAGAACAACGGCAGCCGCCGTAGCGATATAGCGGGCGTTGCGAAGCCCCAGAAGATGGGTCTTTTCCTTTTCCGCCCGGTCAAAAACGGTCTGGACGTCGGGTATCTGCGGAATCTTTATTTGAGCATCGAGCTTTTTGAGCCGTTCCTCAATATCGTGCTCACAAAAAGAATCGTCTTTTTCAGCCATTGTTCTCACCTCCCAACAGTTCTCTTAATTTTGCGTACGAACGGTGAAGCTTCGAGCTTATGGTGCCCTGGGGTCTTCCGATAAACTGCGCGATTTCCTTATTCGTATATCCGTGCAAAACGGAAAGAATCACTATCATCCTGTCCTCGGGGTCGAGCTTTGAAAGGGCGCCAGCAAGGGAAGCCGACTCCGAAATATCCTCCTCGATATTAACCGAGGTTTCGGAGGGCGTCTCAATCAAATCGTCAAGATTATAAGTGTTGCGCTTCTTTATAAGGTTTGCGATCTCGCGCTTGCAGCGAAGGCTCAGTATTCGGAAAGCCCAGGAGCCGAAAGCTCCGGGCTCCCGGAGTCTCGGAAGGTTCTTCCAAATCTCAACGAAGGCATCGGAAACTACGTCCGCCGCGTCCTCGGAATTTCCGAGGGTATAAAGGGCAAACTTATATAAATCCTTATAGCAGGAATAATACAAATCGGAAAAAGCGTCCTTATCACCGTTTGACGCTTTTGCGACCAAATCAATATCAACTTTCATAACCACACCACCAATCATGGCTATCATTATATTAGTGCACTTAAATTATAAATCTATTGCAAATTTTTTCGGGAAACTAAAAAAGAATATTCTATGAATAAACTTTGAATTTATTGCGGTATTTATATGATAACCGTTTGAAGGGCCCGCCGCAACGGTTTTGGCGGGAAGTTTTTATTCTTTATCGGAATTTTTCCGTTAAAGAAGCGGCGGAGAAATCATTTTTTTCCGCCGCTGTTTGCCTGATGCGTTTTTTCAAAAACAAGGTGAAAATGTCCGCCGTGCTCGGATTTTTCCAGAAGGGAAAATCCCTTTTCCGAGCACAGCCTTATGAAATATTCCGCGCTTTGGGCGATGTCATCGCCCATTATTCCGTAGGTGGTTTCTATCTTTTCCCCTGCGGCGTCGATGTAAAGGTCGGCGAGAAAGGGCTCCCTTTCGGCATCGGCAACCTCCGCGTCCCATATATAGAGCCTTCCGCCGGGTTTGAGCACGCGGCTGATTTCATATAGCGCCTTTTCTTTAGTATCGGTGCTCATATACATAAAGGAGTAAAAAGCCGTGGCGTTATCAAAAGATTCGTTTTGGAACTCAAGGTTTCTGGCGTCCATCAGCACCTTGCGGCAGCAATCCGGCGCTTCGTCCAGCTCCTGCTGTTCGTTATCAATGGCTGTGACCTGCTCTTTATAAACGCGCCCGATGACTCCTTCGCCACCGCCGCCGACGTCGAGCACCGAACCGGTTATCTCTCTTTTAAGAACTATATACATTTTGTTTCCTCATTTCCTTCGCAGTACGTGCCAGATATCGTCACCGGCGAAACCGCATTTTCTGTAAAGCTCTTCGGGGTTGGAAGGGCTGTCCGCTTTCCCGGATACGGTGGCAAACTTTGCTTTGCCGTCCATGCGGCAAAGCAGCTCGTTTACGAGCATCTTTCCGAGTCCTCTTCCTCGGTACTCCGGGAGCACCTGTATCCATTCGAGCACCAGTTCTCCTATTTCCTCATCAAAATCCGCAATGCCGCAGGCGGCGGTCTTGCCGTCCTCGATACCTTTTATAAGCACCCAAAGATTTTGAGCATATACCGGCGTTTCTGTAAGCTCAAAGAGACGCTCCGGCGTAATTTCAATATCGTCATAGGAGCGGTTTATGATGTCCGCCATTATTTTGAAATCGCTTTCGGCGGCGGTCTCCGCAGAAAAGCCCGGAACAGGTTTTTTTGAAAGATTTTTCATATTGCTCAAAAGGCGAAAATACCTCTCGTCAGTATAATGTTCAAGGTATTTCTCGGAAAACTCCGAATTGTGAAGAATAAGCATATTGTCCGGGACTGACAAGTTTCGTGCCTTCCAAAAGGGCAGAGACGAAACCGAGCACGGTGATTTAAGATATTCCTCTTTTTTAAGCATCAAAACTCCTCCATTTTGGTAAAAACAATGCCGTTTTCGGTGGTCACTCCGCCGTAGAGCGAATCGTTAAACCGCCCCGTGCTCATATAGTGCTCAAGCATTGCTTTGGCGGTAAAGGGCATTTCCATTTGGAGCATTTCATTCTCGTCCACCCACTCGAGCTTTCCCTCGTCACAGGAGTCCGCTATCTTTGCGCCCTCCTTTAAATCGGCAAAAAAATAATAGTTTTGACGGATTTCGCCGTTTTTATACCGCAAAGTCACGTATCTCAGCTTTAAATTTTCAATATCGTGCTCAAAAAGCCCGATTTCCTCGTTCATCTCCCTGAGCACGGCGGCTTTTGCGTCGTTGAGCTCGTCCTTTTCAAAATGCCCGCCGACGCCGCACCAGGAAGGCGCCACCACCCGGGAGCCCACCCGGTAAAGAAGAAGCATTTTCCCGTTATTCCTTATATAAATTGCCGTCATATTGCGAAGCTTACCGTTCATTTTTCTTCCTCCCGGCATTTATGAGTCTATTATATAGGTTCACGTAAAAAAAGACAACAAAAAAGGACTAAGTTTCCTTAGTCCTTTTTTGTTCACTGTTGCGGCACCGACCTATTTTCCCGGGAGGCTGCCCTCCAAGTATTTTCGGCACGAACGAGCTTA
>JAEDJF010000101.1 GCA_016296485.1 Oscillospiraceae bacterium | reverse complement strand
CCGTACCCCTGGCTCCATTGTGGCTGTAAGACCGCTTAAGGACGGTGTTATCGCGGACTTTGACATCACCGCGAGCATGCTCCAGATTTTTATTAAAAAAGTTTTCAACAACTCCATATTTGCAAGACCGAGAGTTGTCATCTGCATTCCTTCCGGCGTAACCGAGGTTGAGCGCAGAGCTGTAAAAGAGGCCGCAATGAAGGCCGGCGCGCGTCATGTATCCATCATAGAGGAGCCCATGGCTGCGGCTATCGGAGCGGGGCTGCCCGTTGCCGACGCCTGCGGAAGCATGGTCGTTGACATCGGCGGCGGCACCAGTGAGGTGGCTGTCATCTCCCTCGGCGGCATTGTCGCCTCCAAATCCGTCCGCGTGGGCGGCGACGAATTTGACGCAGCAATCATCTCCTACATAAAGAGAAAATATAACCTTCTCATAGGCGAGCGTTCCGCAGAGGCCATAAAAATGACCGTAGGCTCCGCATTCCCCTTCGAGGAGGAGCTTGAAATGGAGATCAAGGGCCGCAACCTTGTGGACGGCCTGCCGAAAAATATGTTCATCACCAGCGAGGAAATAAGGGACGCCCTTTCCGACCCGCTTTCCTCCATTATGGACGCCATCAAATCCACCCTTGAGCGCACTCCTCCGGAGCTTTCCGCCGATATTATCGACCACGGTATCACCCTTACCGGCGGCGGAAGCCTCCTCCACAATATCGACAAGCTTATCTCCAAAGAAACCGGTATGCCGGTTTATATTGCCGAGAACGCTCTTGACTGCGTCGCAACCGGCGCCGGCGAGGTTCTTGACAATATCGACCTCCTTAAAGAGGTCGTTTCCGACAGCGAACGCAGACTTGGATGATTTTCGCTTTTTGAGCAAGGTTCATGGAGAGACTTTCGGTTTCTCCATGAATTTTGTTTATTGAGAGGTATATCCGCGTCAAAAAGCGGCACCGAGTTTTGAGAAAGGAGTACGGCGCGTTATGCAGAAATTCTTCAAAAGCTGGTATTTTAAAGTTCTTTGCGGGCTTGCGATCCTTGCGCTTGCGCTGATGATTCGCGCCGCCGCTTCCGGAAGCGCGGACGTGTTTTTTTCACAGGCGGTTTCGGTAATTTCCCAGCCTTTTCTTAAATTCAGCGCATCCGTCACGAATTCAGTAGATAATTTCCTTGACCGTTTCGCCCGTTCCGAGGAATACTACCTTGAGAACCAGGAACTCAGGGAACAGATAAGGGAGCTCAACGAGAAGCTCGCCGACTATGAGAACACCAAGCGCGAAAACGAACAGTTCCGGGAGTTCCTTGAGCTCAAGGAGAACAACCCGGACTATGACTTTGAGACCGCGACGGTTATCGGACGCGACGCCACCAGCCGTTTCGCCTCCTTCACCATCGACAAGGGAAGCCTTGACGGGGTCGAAAAGGCGGACCCGGTAATCACCTCGGACGGTCTTGTGGGCATCGTCTGGGAGGTTGGGCTTACATATTCCCACGTCCGCACCATTCTCGACATTTCCGTCGAGGTGGGCGTTTACGGCGTTTCGACTAGGGACAGCGGCATTCTCTCCGGCAGCATTTCCCTTGCTTCCGACGGGCTTTGCCGCCTTGACTACCTTCCGAAAAACAGCGGAATCTCCTCCGGCGAGCTTGTGGTGACTTCGGGTATCGGCGGCGTTTTCCCTAAGGACCTGGTGGTCGGAACGGTCAAGTCCGTCGGACTTGACACCAACGGGCTTTCCCTCACGGCGGTCATCGACCCGGCGGTGGATATTCCGAACGTCAGCGACGTCCTTGTTATAAAATACTTCAAGGGACAGTCCACCGGACAGCCGGAGGCGGCGGAGGAAGGCGGCGAAGCCGAATGACGAAATATTTACGCCGCAAAATTTTGAAATTTTTCGTCTATGCGGTTATAGTTTTCGCTTCGTACGTTATACAGTCAACCCCGGGGCTCTTTGAGTTCCAAGGTATAAGCCCGATGCTCGTCCTTCCGGCATGTATTTGCCTTGCGGTTTATGAAGGGGAGTTCGCCGGGGGGCTTTTCGGCTTTTTCGCGGGGCTCTTTTGCGACAGCGCCGCCGAAACGGTTTTCGGCTTCAACGCGCTGTTTTATATGGTGTTCTGCGCTGCGGCGGGGCTTTTCGCGATTTATTATTTCCGAAGAAGCAATATGAACGTGATGCTCATCTGCCTCGGGGCGCTCTTTTTGAGCTCTGTTCTTGAATTTTTCTTCGTGTTCGTCCTGTACGGCTACGAGGGGCTTTCGGGCTTTTTCTATCTTGAGGTCGCGCCCCAGATTGTTTACAGTTCGCTTTTTTCGCTTCCCTACTGCCTTCTTTTCCGTTGGCTTCACAGGACCTTTGAACCGGAGGAAGCTAGAGAATAAAAATTTTCAAAAAAACAGAGAAAGGAGATGCGGGTCTTGGACGAAAAAAATGATAGTATAAAAAGCTGGCGTCAGTTCGTGATAATCGGGCTCGTGCTCCTTTCCGTTTTCGGAGTAATGATAAGGCTGATGACTATGCAGATAGTAAACGGCGAGTCCTATCAGTCCTATCTTACGGAGGGCTACTCCGTCACAAAGAC
This sequence comes from Oscillospiraceae bacterium, assembly GCA_016296485.1. GTDB lineage: Bacteria > Bacillota > Clostridia > Oscillospirales > Ruminococcaceae > UMGS1668. The sequence goes on along the minus strand of JAEDJF010000101.1, from coordinate 2,505 downwards.
CATTGAGGCGGCGCGGGGCGACATAGTTGACCGCTACGGGCGCTCCCTTGCGGGAAACCGGGTCTGCTACGATATAAGCATCGACAAAAACAACGTAATCGCCGGGACGGAAAACTCCGTTATACTTGAGCTCATAGCGATTCTTGAGAAAAACGGCGAGAAGTGGATTGACAATCTTCCTCTTTCCGATGAAGCGCCCTTCGAGTACGCCGGGACCGAGAAAGCCCGGGCGAGACTTCGCAAAACCCTCGGTCTTGCGGATTTTGCCTCCGCCGAGGACGTAGTTTACCGCCTTAAGGAGCGCTACGACCTGGAGGAACTCAGCGACGATGATTTCCGAAAGGTGGCGGGAGTCCGCTACGAGATGGAGAGAGTCGGCTTCAACTACCGCACTCCCTATACCTTCGCCGAGGACGTTTCGGAAGTTACGATAAATATCATCAGCGAGCGCAGCTACTATTTCCAGGGCGTTGAAATTGTCGAGAGCTACGAGCGGGAATATCCGAACGGAAATATCGCCCCGCATATAATCGGAATAACCGGAATTATATACGAGGAGGAGTATGAAAACCTCGACCACAGCGTTTACGGTATGAACGACACCATCGGCAAAAGCGGCATTGAGCTTGCCTTTGAGTCGGTCCTCAAAGGACACGACGGAACCGTAAAGGTGACCTATGACGACGACGGAGAAATCGTCAGCGAGGAAATTATCGACCCGCCGGTGCCCGGCGGAACCGTCGTTCTGACCACCGATATAGATTTGCAGAACGTCGCCCAGGAAGCCCTTGAAAAACAGATTCTTTACCTTCGGAACAACGCCGAAGCCGGAAGGGGCAAGGAATCCGAGGGCGGAGCCGCCGTCGTAATAAAGGTCGGGACCGGCGAGATACTCGCCGCCGCCAACTATCCCTCCTATGACCTTTCGACCTACTATCAAGACTACTCGTCGCTGCTCGAAACGGACTACAACCCCCTCTTTAACCGCTGCACCGAGGGACTTTACGCCATAGGCTCCACCTTTAAGCCTGTTGTGGCGACGGCGGCGCTCCAGCTCGGGTATATCAACGCCAGGAGCACCGTCACCTGCAACAAGGTCTATACCTACTATTCGGACTATCAGCCTACCTGCCTCGGAACCCACGGTTCCCTCAACGTGGTGAACGCCATGGGCTACTCCTGCAACGTGTTTTTCTATGAAATCGGGCGCCAGCTCGGCATCGACAATATCCGCCAGTACGCCTATTACTACGGGCTCGGCGAGCCCACCGGAGTCGAGCTCAAGGAGCGGGTAGGACAGGTTTCAAACCCGGACTACGCCGCCGACAGGGGCATCACCTGGCAAAAGGGCGACGTCCTTCAGACGGCCATCGGTCAGAGCTACAGCCTTTTCAACCCGGTACAGATGGCGAACTACGTCGCCACCATCGCCAATAAAGGCGTCCGCGTCAACGCCCATTTCGTAAACAGCGTAAACTCCTACGATTTCAGCGAAGTGCTTTACGAAACGCCAATAGAGGTGCTCTCCGATATGGAAATGACGGACTACACCTATGACACGGTCCTCGCCGGAATGCTCCAGTCCTCCCGGGATTCCTCGGGCTTTGTCTGGGCGGACTTTGACCTTGATATGAAAGTCGCATCAAAAACCGGTACGCCCCAGACCAGTACCGCCACGGTGAACAGTACCTTTATCTGCTTCGCCCCGGCGGAAAATCCGGAAATCGCCATTGCGGTCGTTATCGAAAAGGGCTGGCAGGGCTATACCGCAGCGCCGGTCGCAAAGGAAATAATCGAGTATTATTTCAGCAAGGACAGCGCCTCCGGAAGCGGAGAAGATATGATAATCTCTTAAAAATAAAAGAGCGCCCGTCGGGCGCTTTTTTGTTTTCAAAAATCCCGGAATATTTTTATTATTTAAAATCAATATAAATAAAAGGGTAAGGGCTTTAAAAAGAGGGATTTCCCTGAAATTTTCGGGCTTTTGGGCGAAAAGCGTACAAAAGTCACGCAGTTTTTACACTTTCTTAATTAATTTTGCGGCGGAAAGGTGTAAAATATTCTCAACACCTTTTAAGAGGGGGTCAGCTTCGCTTTGTTCGGATATATTAAACCCTACCGTCCGGAACTTAAGCTGAGGGAGCTCGAGGAATATAAAGCCGTGTACTGCGGTCTTTGTAAAGAGCTGGGGCGCTCCTACGGAATTTTCGCAAGGTTCACGCTGAGTTACGACTTCGCGTTCCTCGCGATGGTGCTCACCTCTCTTGATGAAAACGCCTGCCCCTCTTTGGAAAAATGCCGCTGCATAGCGCACCCGTTTAAGAAGCAGTGCCGCTGTGAGGGAAACGAGGCAATAAGCCTTTCCGCCACCGCCGCCATTATTCTCACCTACTATAAGCTGCTGGACGATATTTCCGACCGGGGCTTTTTCAAAAGGCTTGCCGCTTCGCTTATGCTGCCATTTGCGAAAAGGGCGCGAAAAAAGGCTCTTGCCAAAGGGGGCGA
>JAEDJF010000100.1 GCA_016296485.1 Oscillospiraceae bacterium | reverse complement strand
GCTCTGCTCTCCGAAACGTATTTGTCCGCTCCGGCTTTTAACAGCGCCAGCTCATAATCAAATTCAGCCTGTTCGAGCTGGTCCTTAAGCTCCTCCAGCTCGTCGCTGTCGCCCTCCTCGAGAATGAAGAGGACGTCGCCGGCGGCGACCGTCTGGCCGACTTTGACGCAGATGGTCTCGACCTTCCGCGCCTGGTCATAGGTGACCTCGTAGCTCTGGGCGGCGGTGACGGTGCCGCTTCCGCGGATTTTGGCGTTTATTGAGCCGGGCTCCACGTACTTTGTGGACACCTCCGGCAGGGAGTAGTTCATAAAAGTGTTGGAGAAAAAGGTCAGAACCAACATCACGCTCAAGAAAATTATCGCGGCGTTCTTGACCCATTCTCTTTTTTTGACTTTTTCTTCTGCCATGGTAATTATCCTTTCACCGAGCCCTGATGCGCGATACCCTCGACGAGGTATTCCTCTCCTTTAAGGAAGAGCAGCAGCGTCGGAATCATATATATTGTTGCGACGGCAAAGGCGACACCCACCTCGCCGGCGTTGATTGTCGAAAGATAGACCGAAAGGGGCTGTTTTGTCGTATCCTGTAAAAGAATTATCGGCTGTTCGACCATATTCCAGTAATCTATGAACACGAGAATCGTGATGGAATAAAGGGCGCTGCGGCACTGGGGAAGACAGATTCGGGTAAAAATCTGCCATTCGCCCGCTCCGTCGAGCTTCGCCGCCTCAATAAGGGAATTGGGTATCCTTCGCATGAATTTCGTCAGCAAAAACACCGAAAAAGGCGCGAACATTCCCGGGAAAATTATCGCCCAGCGGGTGTCGAGAAGCCCGGTCCACTCGCTCACGAGGTAGTTCGGAACGAGGGTGACCTGGTAGGGCATCAGCATCAGTATCACGTAGAAAAAGAACATAAAGCTCCTGAATTTCCCGCGCCACCGGGTGAAGCCGTAGGCGGCAAGGGCGGCTGTTCCGACCTGGAGAATAACTATCGGAACAACGAGAATCACGGAGTTCCAGAATTTAAAGAGATAGTCCGGGCTTTTAATGAGCGCCGTTACGTACTGGGAAAGGCTGACCTTGTCGGGAATGAACTTTAGGTTCACCTTGTCGGAAATAAAGGTCTTGTTCCCGCCGGAGAAATTCGAGAAAATTTTTCCGTAGTTGGCGTTCAGCTCGCTTTGCTCCATAAAGGAGTTCGTTATGGTGAGCACCGTCGGAAGGAGGAAGAGAACCGCGAAAACCGCGCAGATTATTAAAATCGCGCCGCGGCTTAGATACTTTTTCTTTTTCATATCAGCCCTCCACGTCCTTTCCGAAGATGTCCTCGACCTTAAAGAGCACCGCTATCAGCGCCACCATAAAGAGCGCCAGCAGCACCGCCGCGGCGGAGAGCTTCTGATAGTCGATATTTTCAAAGACGTTGTTCATAAAGTGCTGCATCATATACAATCGCTCGTAGGGGTAGTTTCCGGTAAGAAGGTAGATTTCCCGGAACACCTTGAAGGAGTTTATGAGCGAGAGAATCGTCACGAAAAGCACCGTCGGGGAAAGGTAGCGGAGCTTTATGGCGAAAAACTTGTACCAGTCGGGGGCGCCCTCCACGTCCGCCGCCTCGAGCAGCTCCCTCGGCACGTTGGCGAGAGCCGCCATAAAGAGAATCATATTGTAGCCGAGGTTTTTCCAGAGGTAGAGCACCGATATTACCAGAAGGCAGTAGTCGGATTTCAGCCAGTCGATTTTGTCGATTCCGAAGTTCATCAAAAACTCGTTGATGACTCCGTTATAGTCGAAAAGCACCTGCCAGATCAGCACGACGGAGGCGACGGGCACCATTATCGGGCTTAAAAAGAAGGTGCGGAATTGGCTTTTAAGGGGAATTTTCGCTTCGAGCATCAGCGCGAGCCCCATCGAAAGAATTACCGCCAGGGGCACCGAGATGAGCGAAAACTCAAGGGTGTTGCGGACGGCAATCCGAAAAGCCTCGTTATTTATTACGTTTACGTAGTTGTCAAGAAAAACGAACTCGTGGTTTATTGGGCTTTTTATAAAGGAATAATAAACCACCACGAGAAAGGGCACAATATAGAATATCGAGACGCCGAGGACCGACGGTCCGAGAAAGGCGGCCCCCCGAAGGGAGTCTTTGGCGCGCTCTTTCGAGCCGCCAAAGACCTTCCTTGCGGGTTTATTCCGTTTTTCGGTTTTATCTTTGCTCGTTGACATAAATCTTTACCCTGCTCTGAATCATTTTCGCAATATCATCAACGGATTTCTGACCTTCAAAGTACGCCTGTACTTCCTCGTTAATGACTTTCATAATGCTTTCGTCATAGCGGGCGACGGCGGTGGTGTTGTTGATAAGGTCCATTATGGCGTTATATTCGAGCTCGGTCATGGCATAGACGGGAATGTCCCTGTCGCCCATATAGGTCCAGGTCTTGGGTTCCTCGTACCAGCCCTGTTCGTTGACCTGTCCCTTGTTGAACTCGACGGCGGGAACGTTGCTTTCCTCCTCGCCGGAGCCGTCGGCGGGAGCCGTATCCGCGACGTCGTCGGAGCCGACGGCGGGAGCACTTTCAGCATAGACCATTCCGCCGTCTTTACCGTACTGGTATTCGGTGGCGTACTCGCTGAATGTGGGGGTCATGGACTCTTCAATTCTCTGTTCAAAGACCTTCTTGTTGGAGGGGATTCCCGAGTAGCCGCGTCCGCTGGTCTGGTACTCCTCGGAGAGGACCTGGCTGATGAATTCCCAGACAACGTCCTTGTACTCGCAGGTGGAGGACATGGCGAAGCCGGTGGAGTTGAAGCTAAAGCTGTTGCCGCCTCCGTCAAGGGTCGGGAAGCCGACGAAGGTTATATCCTTTCCGAGGGAATAGAAGGTTTCGCCCCGGAAATAGTCGAAGTCATCGAGGTTAATGGCGTTCAGAAGCTGTTTTCCGCTCAGCATCTTTACGTTGGGCGCTTCCCATTTGTAGTCGTCGTAATTGAAGGCGTCGTCGTTCGGGAAGGAGTTCGCGAACTCAAGTATCGCCTTAAACTCGTCGGTATCGAAGCTGCATTCGCCGGTCTCCCAATTTACGAAGTTTCCGATATTTCTCGCGACGCACATATAAAGTATAGATGATTTTCCGACGTAGTCGTCGAAAACGGTGGCTCCCTCCTGGAGCTTGCCCATGGCGGCGTTGAGGTCGTCGAAGGTCCAGCTGGAGCCGTCGCCCACGATTTTGGAAAGACCAACGGTGGTGACTACGGAGAAGTTCGGGTAAATCTCATAGAGCTTGCCGTCGCTGTCCCTGAGGGCGTTAAAGAAGGGCTCCATAAGGTTATCCATTCCGACGGTCTTTTCGATATAGGGGGTGAGGTCCTCAAGGATTCCCTTGGCGGCGTAGCGGTCAACGGGCATATCGCCGTTGCAGCAGATGATGTCCGGGGCATTGCCGGAAATAATCTCGGTGTTGAGCTTCGTTCTTCCGAGGGTGTAATCCTCTTCGGTGTTGTACTCGCTGTAATCAATGACCTTGATTCTGTAATCGGTGTTTGTTTTGTTGAATTGGAGCACCATATCCCGAATTTCCCAGTAGCCGTTTATGGTCGCAAGGGTGATGACCTTTCTGTCCTTGACTTCGGATGCTTTCTTGCGGGTGATGGTCACGATTTCGTTGCGGTCCGTTTCCTTTTCCCAGTCGTTGGTGATACAGAAAACGTCGCCGTTTTCGAGCACCGCGCTCGTCATTACGGTGTCGGCGTTGATGTCCGCGTCGAGCCAGCTCACGACCTTCTCCTTAGTCTTGGTTTCAAGGTTATAGCCGTAGAGGTTATTATAATCATTATAAATAATTCCGTATTTCTCGTTTACGCCGACTATATCGTAGCAGTTGTCCGGGAGCTCAATCTTTTCGCCCAAACTCTTGGTGGCGCTGTCAAGGACTTTGGCCTCCATTCCGCTTTCGCCCCAGCCGAGAACCGCGACTCTTCCGTCGGGAAGGTTTACAACGTTGTTGGCGTTGGCGTCGGGAATGCGGTAAAGCTCCTTGCCCTCCGGGTCAAGGACGATGACGTCCTGCCAGTTGGAGAAATACCAGTTTCCGTCGTTTCCGAGGGCGACGCTTCCGCCGCCGCCGTCTTCGCTCTTGTAAATCTCCTTCGTGTCGACGATATTGCCGTCGCCGTCAAGATACTCAATATAATAAGTATACCTGCTTTCGGAGTAGTACTGGTAATAGTCGTCCTTATTGGGGTCGAAATCCGCCGGAAGGTCGAAAATCTCCTCGCCTACGGACTTTCCGACTATAACGTTTCCGTCTTTATCAACGAAGATGTTGTCGATATTGCTCCATTTGAAGTCTTCGTGTTCTTCCTCATACTTGTAGCCGGGAAGCTCCTTCGGGTCGCTTCCGTCGGTTTTCATGGTGAAGAGCTTCGTAGCGTAGCTATCGTACTCCGAAGTCTGTTCGACGCCGTTTTCGTCGAGCCAGGTTTCGGTTCTCGTTCCGTCCTTAACGTTCGCGAGGATATATACGGTGTCGCCCACTACCACGGCGCGGTTTATGTAGTCAATAGAATCAAAAGGAAAAGCGATATAGGTCGGAACGTAAACGTATTCCTCCGTTTGTTCTTCCTTTTGTTTGTTGCAGCCGGTAAATACCGAAACCGCAAGCAGGAGCGCCAGAAGAAGCGCCGTTATTTTTGTCAGCTTTTTCATTTTGTTTCCCCTTTCTTTCCTGTACGTTTCAGGTTCTCCAACATATTAGTATTAAAAAACTGCTGAATTACTGCAATAAAAACAGCTTTTTTCAAAATTTTTTAAAAAAATTTCCCAAGCTGCGGTTTCATTATATCACATAATTTTCAAAAATAGTTGACAATATGTGAACTTTAAAACAATCTTAAACTTTGCTTTAATTTTCAGCAAACGGGGTCCGAAATTTTTTTGAAAAAACTTTAAATTTTTTATTGACAACCGCCCCTCGCCGCGCTAAAATATCTCTTGTATTTTTTAATAATTTTGATAGTTTCAAGCGTTTGAGGATGCGGGATTTCGGGGTCAAGTGCCCCCTTATGGCATCGGAAGGCGCTTTATTTTTTTGCTT
>JAEDJF010000099.1 GCA_016296485.1 Oscillospiraceae bacterium | reverse complement strand
CCTTTGCGACGCCCTTGACCGCCGAGGAATTTCCTATACTTACGCCCCCGGCTATGAGGCGGAAATCTTTGAACCGGACGAAGCGCTTATAAATGAAGCCGTCCGCGCGGCGGAAGAAGTCGACGTGGTATTCGCCTGCGTCGGGCTTCCGGACAGCTACGAGAGCGAAGGCTTTGACCGCGTTCATCTTGAAATACCCGCGTCGCAAAACGCCCTTATGGACGCCCTTGCCGCTACGGGCAAGCCCATTGTCGCCGTTGTCAGTACCGGCAGCGCCATCGTACTTCCCTGGCGGGACAAGGTGGACAGCATTCTTTTGCTCTATCTTGCAGGACAAAACGGCGGCGAAGCCGCCTGCGACCTTCTTTTCGGTGACGCAAACCCCTGCGGCAAACTGGCTGAAACCTGGCCCTTGAAACTTGAGGACTGCCCCTGCGGCGACAACTTCGGTCACGGCGGCAGCGTGGAGTATCGTGAGAGCATCTACGTTGGCTACCGCTATTATGACAAAGCGGGCAAAGCCGTACAGTACCCTTTCGGACACGGACTTTCCTATTCCGAATTTGAGTATTCCGGTCTTGAAGCAAAAGCCGACGGTGAAACCGCCGTTGCAACTTTCACTATCACCAACAAGTCGGACCGCGCCGGTGCCGAAGTAGTACAGCTATACGTCGCTCCTCCGAAAAGCTCCGCTTTCAAGCCTGTGCGCGAACTTCGCGCCTATGAAAAGGTGTTCCTTAACCCCGGCGAGAGCAAAAAAGTTTGCTTCGAGCTGGACCGCCGCGCCTTTGCCTACTACAACGTAAATGTGTCCGACTGGTTCGTTGAGAGCGGCGAATACCAAATCGAAATCGGCTCCTCCAGCCGCGACCTTCGCCTTTCCACTCCGGTAACTATACACAGCGAGCAAGTCGGCAAAATCCCGGATTATCAAGCCAGCGCTCCGGTTTACTATGCACCGGAAAACGGGTTCGACGTGCCCGAAGAGCAGTTTAGAGCACTTTATGCGAAGCCCATCGAGCCCTGGCGCCCGGCTCGTCCCTACACTCGCAACTCAACCCTTTCCGAGCTTCAGGACAGCCCCATCGGCAGCGCGCTCGTTCAGCAAATCACTCAAGGCATGAAAGCAATGTTCGCCGGCGGAGATTTTGAGGCGATGTTTGAGGCGATGCTCGGCGATATGCCCCTGCGCCAGCTTGCTATGATGGACGCAGAGCATTTCGGCGGCGACAATTTGGACGCCCTCTTGGCTCAGCTCAACGCCCAGCCATAAATGAAAGTTAAAAAACTCCCCGTGATTTATTAGAATCACGGGGAGTTTTTTCATCGGCTCCAAAGTTACCGCAAAAAATTCGGGAGCGTGTATTGTTACCCGCACCCGAAAACCGATTGAATTTAATTGTTCGTGTTTGCTTTGTTTTCTTTCCTATAGAAAACGGCGCGAAGCACTTCAAAAATCGCAAGAGACAGGAGAATACCCACCGTAACGTCGCTCGCAAAATGAGCGCCCATAAATACACGGCTTATTCCGACCACAGCGCACCAGACATAGACGATGATATGCAGCGCCTTTTCCCTGTCCTTGAGGGCGGGAATCATCGGCGGAAGCAACATCAGGAGGATAACGCCGGCGGAGTTCATGGAATGTCCGGACGGGAAAGAGGCATAGATGTTGTTGAAACCGCCCCTCGGAACGATTTGATACCAACTGGTGAACTCGTTTATCGGATCGGTCATTTCGCGGAAGCGCATTCTTCCCCAGACGGTCTTGAGCGAGTTCATTATGATAATTACAAGTACGAACCACCGCCGCATAGCGAAGCGCCTTGCTGCGGTTTTCCGCCGGGATCACCTGGGCAATCCAAATCGCAACGCCCGCCATAATAAGAGCAACGGCAGGAATCCAGAGCTTCGAGATTTCGCCCAAATTATCGCTGAGATAATTGTAGGTCATAAATCCGCCCATTACGCTGAACAGCGCAAAAAGTACGCCAGAACCAACTGCGCAGAGAATATTGAGAGCAAGATTTTTCTTCGTGCGGAAGCGGAAAAGTATTGCGCAAGCCGCTATTGTGAGCGTTGTGAAGGGAATTTCGCCCACAACCTCAAGCACCCTTGCCCAAAGGGGCTTTTTCGCCACCGCCATTGATATTTGCAAATCCGTAAAAGTGAACAGCATAAGCATCGCAAGCCCTATGGCAAATACGATTCGTCTTTCTTTTTTCGCCATGATGGTTCCTCCAAACTCAAAATTGTACGTTTTGCGCCGCCATAGGCCCCGTCAGATTGAAGCCAATCGACCAAAGCGGCTCATCATTGTCATTGAAGCGCATTTTACGCTCCGTGTCAAAGATTTACAGCTATTATTCCAAATAAGCGCAGCGCGCCATTACACGGAAGTGTACCGCCGGTATCTTAAAAAATTTGTCTTAACATTTACGCTTTGGAGTGATATAATTAAAAAATAGCGAAAAAATAATTATTATTTACAAGGAGATATTATTATGAGCGAATGCGACCACAACTGTGAACACTGCAGCGCAAACTGCGCTTCGAGACAGGGCGAGCCGGAAAGCTTCCTTGTTCCCGAAAACGAGTTTTCTCATATTAAACACGTCATCGGCGTTGTCAGCGGAAAGGGCGGCGTCGGAAAATCCCTCGTCACCTCCCTTCTTGCGTCCGTAATGCAGCGCCGGGGCTTTAAAACCGCCGTCCTCGACGCGGACGTCACCGGACCCTCTATTCCGAAAACCTTCGGCATCACCGAAAAAGCCGAAGGCAGCAGCGCGGGAATTCTTCCGGTTTACAGCAAAACCGGCGTTGAGCTTATGTCCGTAAACCTTCTTCTTGAGGACGACACGGAGCCCGTTGTCTGGCGCGGACCCGTCATCGCCGGAACGGTCAAACAGTTCTGGGAGGACGTTATCTGGAACGACGTTGACTACATGTTCGTCGATATGCCTCCGGGAACCGGCGACGTTCCGCTCACGGTTTTCCAGTCCCTTCCGGTGGACGGAATAATCGTTGTCACTTCCCCGCAGGAGCTCGTCGGAATGATAGTTGAGAAAGCCGTAAAAATGGCGGGAATGATGGATATTCCCGTTCTTGCGATAGTTGAGAATATGTCCAGCTTCAAATGCCCTGACTGCGGAAAGGTGCACCGCCTTTTCGGCGACAGCCACGTTGAGGAAATTGCAAAGAAATACGGCATTTCCATCACCGCAAACATTCCCATTGACCCCGAAATTGCCGAAAAATGTGACAAGGGCGAAATCGAAAGCTGCGAAGCCGAATGGCTTTCGCCGGTTGCAGATATGCTCGCCGAAAAACTTAAATAATCGGAGGACGTCAAAATGGACAGACAGCAAGCCGTTGAAACCCTTAAAAAATACAACACCGTTCCCTTCCACATTCGCCACGCCTACACGGTGGAGGGAGTTATGCGCTGGTACGCAAACGAGCTCGGCTTCGGCGATGAAGCCGATTTTTGGGCAACCGTCGGACTTATGCACGACGTGGACTTTGAGATGTGGCCCGAGGAGCACTGCCAAAAAGCGCAGGAGCTCCTTCGCGAAGCGGGCTTTGACGAAAGATTTATCCACGCCGTTTGCAGCCACGGGTTCGGGCTTTGCAGCGACGTTGAGCCCGAACACCAGATGGAAAAGGTGCTTTTTGCCGCGGACGAGCTCACCGGACTTATCTGGGCGGCGGCAAAAATGCGCCCGTCGAAAAGCGTTATGGATATGGACGTTTCCAGCGTAAAGAAAAAATTCAAGGACAAAAAGTTCGCCGCAGGCTGTTCAAGGGACGTAATTAAAGACGGCGCGGAGCGCCTCGGCTGGAGCCTTGAGGAGCTTCTGGAAAAGACCCTTGAGGCGATGAAATCCTGCGAAAGCTCCGTAAACGAGCAGATGGAAGGGCTTGAGGAATAATGAAATACGATTTTGAAACCGTTGTAAACCGCCGCGGCACCGGCTCGGACAAATGGGATTCAATGTACGAGCGTATTCCGAACGCCGGGGACGGAATCGTCCCCCTTTCCGTCGCGGACATGGAATTCGTGAACGCGCCGGAGATAAAAGAGGGGCTCAAGGAATACATAGACAACACCGTTCTCGGCTACACCGGACCGACGGAGGCATATTTTGAGAGCGTCATTTCCTGGATGGAGCGAAGACACGGCTTTTCGCCCAAAAAGGAGTGGTTCGTCACCACCGCGGGCGTCGTGCCTGCCCTTAAAGAGATGGTGATGCGCTTCACCGAGCCTTCCGACTCCGTGCTCATGCTCACGCCGGTATATTATCCTTTCTACTCCAGCGTCGAGTCCAACGGAAGAAAGGTAGTGGGCTCCGAGCTCATTCTTGACGGGACGGAATACCGCATTGATTTTGACGATTTTGCTGCGAAAGCAGCAAAACCAGAAGTGACGCTGATGATACTTTGCAGCCCGCACAACCCCATCGGCAGAGTCTGGACAAGGGACGAACTTCTCAAAATCTGCGAGATATGCCTTGAAAACCACGTTTTCATAATTTCTGACGAAATTCATTTCGACCTCATTATGCCGGGATTTGAGCACGTCTCCCTCGGAACCTTTGAGGAGAAATATCTCAACAACTGCGCCATTTGCACCGCGCCTAGCAAGACCTTTAACCTCGCGGGGCTCCAGACGTCGAATATTTTCATTCCAAACGAGGAGTACCGCGAAAGAATGACCGCCGCAAGGGGCTATTTCTCCCTCAATATTTTCGGCTACAAAGCCTGTGAGCTTGCGTACAGCAAGTGCGAGGAATGGCTCGACGAGCTCCTTTCGGTGCTTGACGAAAACAGAAAGCTCGTGGAGGATTTCTTCGCCGAAAACCTTCCGGAGGTAAGGGTGCACAGGCTCCAGGGCACGTATCTTATGTGGCTGGATTTCAGAGCCTGGGGAATGAGCACGGAGGAGCAGGAGAAGTTTATGCTTGAGCATGCTCAAGCGGCGCTGGACGAGGGCTATCTCTTCGGCGAGGGCGGAAACGGATTCGAGAGAATCAACATTGCCTGCCCAAAAGCGACCCTTGAAGCGGCGCTTCTTCGAATCGCAAGGGCGAGAAAAGACTATATCTAATTTACAATT
>JAEDJF010000098.1 GCA_016296485.1 Oscillospiraceae bacterium | reverse complement strand
CACAACGAAAACGTGGAACACGGAGTGAAAAATGCTTTTCTTTTTTCCGATTCCATAGAGCACAGCTCCGAGGGTATAGGAAATTCCGCCCGCCAGCAGCCACCAAAAGCCAGCCCAGCCCACGGCTTCTATCGTCGGTTTAAGGGCGACCACAATGAACCAGCCCATGGCGATATAGCAAACCATCGAGAGAACGCCGTATTTGTGGTGGTCAATGGCGGTGAAGGTTGCGGCGAACGCCGCAAGCGCCCATTCCGCCACGAAAACCAGCCAAGCCGTTTTCGGATAAAGGGGTCTTATTGCCACCAGGAGAATCGGGGTATAGGTTCCCGCTATTAGGAGGTAGATAGTACAGTGGTCGATGACCTGCATCACCTTTTTCCCGAAGCAGGGCTTCAGTCCATGGTAAACACTCGAAACGGTATAGAGCGCAATCATCGAAAAGCCATAGACCGACGCTCCGACAATTCCCCAAACGTCGCCTTTTAAAGCCGAGGTTATCACCCCGAGCACGAGCACCAAAACTCCGATTCCGCCGCCCACTATATGGGTCGTCATATTGGCGATTTCATCGCCCCTCGTGTAATCCGGGAGCGTTCTTTCGCTTAAAGGGGTCCTCTTCATTTTAAACACCTCACTTGTGTTCGCCCATAAAGAAAAGCGCCACGGAGCCGGGACCGACGTGGGAGCCGCAGACGGGCTCAAAGTCGGCAACTATAAGCTCGCCGTCAAAGCCCCTCTCCCTTACGAGCCTTTCAAGAGCTTCCGCCGCCGCGGGGTTATCCGCATGGGTTATTCCGACACGGGCGGTTTTGTCGAGCACCAGCTCTGAATACTTATCCGCTATCGCTATAAGGGATTTCATACTTCCCCGCACTTTTCCGCAGGAGACAATATGACCGTCGTCGCTTCCGATAAGAATGGGCTTAATATTGAGCACCGTTCCGACGGCGGCGGCAGCGGCGGAAATTCTTCCGCCCTTTCTCAGATATTTAAGGTCGTCAACGGTAAAGAACTGGCACATATTTTTGCGGCGCAGCTCGCAAATCTTTACGATTTTAAGGAAGGGCTCGCCCTTTTCAATGAGCTCGGCGGCACCGAGAACCTGGAACCCTTCGCCAAGACCCGCGGCTATGGTATCGATAACCGCGATTTTTGCGGAAGGGTATCTGTCCCGAAGCTCATCGGCGGCAATTTCAGCCGAATTGATAGTGCCGCTTATGCCGCTCGAAATTCCGAAGAAAATAATGCTGTCCCCGTTTTTGACGTAGGGCTCAAAGGCGTCCACAAATTCCCCGACGCTGACCATGGAGGTCTTTGCCTCCGCTCCGTTTCGCATCGCGCCGTAAAACGCCTTTCCGTCAAAATCGGGACCGGTTCCGCAGGCGCTTTCAACTCCGTCAAGAGTGTAGGCAAGGGAGACCAAACCAATATTATGTTTTTCAACAAGCTCTTTCGTAAGGTTCGCGGTGGTGTCAGTAAAAAGCTTTATCATCAGTTTTCCCTCCTTTTGCCCCAGAAGAACAGCGCAACGGTTCCGGGACCTGTGTGGCTTCCGATTGTGGTACCGACGTAGTTGATTTCAACCTTGCCGTTAAGTTTTTTGAAACGCTCCTCAACAAGCGCCGCTACTTCCTTTGCGTCCTCGACACAGGCGGACTGGGAAATGTAGCATTTTCCGGAGTAGTCAAGACCGTCGTCGGCGTTCTCCTCCATACGCTTTACGATTTCCTGTATCACCTTGCGCTTGCTTCTAATTTTGGCTCTCGGGATGAGGCGGCCTTTGTCGTCCATATTGAGGAGGGGGCAAATTCCGAGCATGGTGCCGATGGCGCCGCTGGTTTTGGAAACTCTTCCGCCCTTGATATAGAATTTAAGGTCGGTGGAGAAGAACCAGTGGTTGAGTCTGAGTTTATTTTCCTCCGCCCAGTCCCGAAGTTCGTCGATGGTCATTCCCTCGTCCCGAAGGTCCGCCAGTTTATCCATAAGAAGTCCGTAACCGGAGGAAGCGCCGAGGGAATCAATGACGTAAATTTTGCGCTCGGGGTAGCGCTCCCGCGCAATATTCATAGCGTTGGTGGCGGCGTTTACGCTTCCGGAAATTCCGCTCGAAAGGCTTACGTGGATAATATCCTTGCCCTCCTCAAGAAATTTTGAGAAATAGTTAAGATACTCCGAGACGTTGACCTGGGAGGTCTGGGTGTCCGCTCCATCGTTCATCGCTTTATAAAATTCCTCAAAAGGAATCGTCTGACCGAGGTCGTCGGGATGGTCGACGCCGTCAAGTTTATAATGGAAACAAATATAGTGTATGTCTCTTTCTTCAAAATGCTCCTTGGAAAGGTCTGCCGTTGAGCAGCAGCTAAGTACATATTCAGCCATCGCAAAATACTCCTTCGTTTAATTTTTGCTATGCTATTATGATACATCTTTTCCTTCAAAAAAGGCAATGAATTGCTCGATTTCACGCCTATACGATTTATAATAAAAGAGTAGAGCCCGCTTTTGCGGGCTCTACTGCAAGTAGAAATGGCTTATTTATGCGTTTTTTTGACCCTAAAGCAGAGGAAAACGATAACCTCCGCCGGAACAATGAGAATAAAAAGCGGCCACCAGTTCTGTGAAATAAAAGTGAGATACACTACCGCGATGACGCTTGCCACCAGGGCGGCAACTATATAGAAATTATTTTTTCCTTTCTTGAAAACGGAGTTGAGCACTAGGTGCGTCACAAGCAAAACAGGTATCATCCAAATAAAAATTATCCACTTCGGCGATTCAAGTATCCAGGTCACTATGAAAGCGAGCAGCGCAAGAGTGAAAATTCCGACAATGGAAATCATAGTGATTACGTTGCTGCTGTAGCCCGCCTCCGCCTTTTCCGGCTCCGGCTGCCATTTATCGTGGGCGCTCAATATATAATCCACCGAGACGCCGAAAATTTCGCTCATACTTTTGAGCACGAAGGCATCGGGAATTGCTTCAGCTCTTTCCCATTTTGATATGCTTTTATCCGAATAGCTCAGAAGTTCGCCGAGCTCCGCCTGGGTCATGCCGGCTTTCGTTCTGAGATTTATTATATTGCTGGCGGTTATAACTTTAAGATCCTCCAGAGGTGTTCCCTCCTTTTCTGCTGATATATCTATTATATACCACATTTATGAACATTTCTACGCATCGTAGAGTGAATTTTTCTCTCTATAAATACTATAATATAGCTGCGGAAAAAATGCAACCTCTCTTTTCGAGAAAAAAACGCCCCAATTTGCCACTATTTATCATTTGTTAATATTTTGCTTTTTTTAACGACATATTTTCTAACTATACTAAAAATACATTCAAGCTGAAAGGAGTTTTGAAAATGGTATGTCCGAAATGCAAAAGTCAAAACGTCGTTACCCAAGTTGTGACCGAAGTTAAAACAAAGCGCCGGGGCTGTCTCGGCTGGCTCTTTTGGATAATTCTCGCAATTTGCACCTTCGGTCTCATCCTCATTATTCCCGCAGCTACCAACACCAAAACAAAAACTATCCAGCACACGGAGTGCGTCTGTCAATGCTGCGGACACCGCTGGAGAATACGGTGAATTTAAAAAAGCTTGCCCGAGGGGCAAGCTTTTTTTATCCCTTATTCTCAAAGAGATATTTGAGCATTCGCTCAGGGCTGTCAAGGAACTGCTTTGTGACGGCGTAGTGCTCGGTGTCCCTATAGCTCACCGGTTCGATTCCGTGCTCAGAAAATTCGAGCACCCTTGCCCCGGGAAAAGTCATCAGAATCGGCGAATGGGTGGCGATTATGAACTGGGAATTTTGCTTTACAAGGCGGTCCATCTCCACCATCAAGGTCATCAGCTTCATGGGTGAAAGGGCTGCCTCCGGCTCGTCGAAGATATAAAGCCCGTTTCCGCCGAGGCGGTTTTGAACCAGCGCCATAAAGCTTTCGCCGTGGGACTGCTCGTGGAGCGAAACCCCGCCGTAGGCGTCTATTACCGGCGGATCAAAAGAGGCTTCTGAATCCATATCGTCGATGTTGCTGGCAAGGTTATAAAAGCTCTCCGCCCGAAGAAAAAATCCGTCCTTCGGATATGCTGTCTTTGAAACGGTGAGATGCTTCCAAAGCTCCGAATGAGAATTTTTCGTGGCGAAAGTAAAATTGCGGCTTCCGCCCTCCGGGTTAAAGCCCGCCGCCACTGCGATTGCCTCAATGAGGGTTGACTTTCCCGTACCGTTTTCGCCGACGAAAAACGTCACGTCCCGGTCGAAGCCAAGGCGCTCGTTTTCCATAAGGTATTTTACCGCGGGCAGCGCCCGCAGATATGAATTTTCGTCAATGGGCTTATTAAGCCTAATGCTGTCAATATAGCGTCGTTCCATTTTATCCTTTATTCTATATAATTTTTCGCGCGAATATCTGCGCTCTTTTACATTATTGCACATAATTCCACGAGCTTCAAGACGTAACCCTATTTTACTCAGAAAAATTAAAAGCGCTTTACAGATAATACTGTAAAGCGCTTTTGATTTCCATTTTGCGGCCTTCGGGCACCGTTTCGGCATCAATGTCCGGGAGGCGCCAAACGATAATCGTCTTCTCCGGGCCATTTATAATAAATATTCTGGATAAAACCGTAAAGGTCATATTCCGCTTTTGTATCCGGATTTATTTTCATATCATTTTCCATTTGTAAAAAGCCAACGGAAGCAATATCATCTCTTCCTTCAACGTCTTCCGGAGTAAGTTCCCCTCCCTCAACAATGGTGGGGATTCCATTTTCATCATATATGATAACGGAGTAGGGCTGCATCCAGCACGGATAGTAGCCGGTTTCTGTAATTTCCTCCAAAGTCATATACTCGTAGCAAACATTCACGTCTTCAAGTCCGCTAGGCGTTTGCATTTTTTCCGACTCTTCCGAAGCGTCTAAGCCTTCATCTTCGTTTTCCGTTTCGCTCAAGTCCATAGAGTTCTCATTCCCGTTTTGAGCATCTGGCTGCTTGGTATCCGTACCACAGCAGGCAAATACAAAAACGAGCAGTAAAACGGCAACCAGCACAGCTATACTTTTTTTCATAATATCCTTCCCCCTTTAATTATAAATCTAGTACCTATTGGAAATCATTTCAAGCCATAATGCATTAAACAATATGAAATATTCATAATTGGAATACTGCGTAATATTTTACAATGCTCAACCTTGATAGCTTGTGTTTTTAATGATGAAAAATAGACCCGCCGTATAGCGGCGGGTCTAGGTGGCAGGGGCAGAAGGACTCGAACCCTCAACAACGGTTTTGGAGACCGGGATGTT
>JAEDJF010000097.1 GCA_016296485.1 Oscillospiraceae bacterium | reverse complement strand
TTTTCTTCAAAAATCTCAAAAATATCACCACTAACTTATGTATCTTTTCTATTGACTGAGCTTAGATATAAGCGTAATATTAATATATGCAAAGCTTACGGGAGTTATTTTATGAAAAACATAAATGAGATTACAAAAGAAGAAGTTTCAAAAATCAAGTACGTGCTCACGGACATCGACGGCACCCTGACTAACGGCTGGCCGCTCCTTCCCGAGACCTATGCCGCCCTCTGGCGGCTCAAGGAGGCGGGTTTCAAGGTCATTCCCGTCACCGGGAGGACCGCTGGATGGGCGGCGGTTAACATCACCGACTGGCCCGTCGAAGCCATAATCGCCGAAAGCGGAAGCGTCGTTTACTACCTTGAAAACGGCTCAAGAAAGGCTTTCGTTCACCCCTCCGTCCCGAAGGACAAGGAAACGGCGCATAAAAAAATCCTTGACGCCGTAAGGGCAAAGTACCCAAACGTCAAGGTGAGCATGGACCAGTTCAGCCGCTTCAACGACTTTGCGTTCAACTACGCGGAGGAAAAGGAGGACGCCCTCTCCTTTGAGACGGCGAAGGACATTCTTGCCACGGCGGAAAGCGTCGGCGCCCACGGCAACGTCAGCTCCATTCACGTCAACACCTGGTTCGGGGATTACGACAAGCTGCCCATGACGCTTCTCTATTTCAAAGAGAAGCTCGGCATAGACGACCCCGCTTCCTGCGCCATTTATTTCGGCGACGCCGCCAACGACGAGCATATGTTTGAGCATTTCCCCATGAGCTGCGGCGTCGCGAACATCGTGAAGTACGCTCGCTATATGGAGCACCTTCCGAAATACGTCACCTCCGGCGAGGGCGGCAAAGGCTTCGCCGAGGCGGCGGACATTCTTATCGAGCTGAAAAAATAATTTGCCGCGCTTTTGGGCGCAAAAAAATCCCGAGGGGAAATTCCCCTCGGGATTTTAATTTTTTATTATTTCGCGTAGTCAACCGCGCGGCTTTCGCGCACGAGGTGAACCTTGATCTGACCGGGATAGTCGAGCTCGGACTCGATTTTTTCGGCAATATTGTGTGCAAGGAGCACCATATGGTCATCGTCGATGAGCTCGGGCTTGACGACGATTCGAACTTCGCGTCCTGCCTGGATTGCGAAGCAGTTGTCAACGCCCTCAAAGGAGTTCGCGATTTCCTCGAGCTTCTCAAGACGCTTGATGTAGTTCTCGAGGTTCTCGCGTCTCGCGCCGGGTCTTGCGGCGGAAATGGCGTCCGCTGCCTGAACGAGCCAGGCGACGGTTGTTCTCGGCTCAACGTCGTTGTGGTGAGCTTCGATAGCGTGGATAACTCCTTCAGACTCCTTATATTTTCTCGCGACGTCAACGCCGATGTTGACGTGGCTGCCCTCGATTTCGTGGGTGAGGGCCTTGCCGATGTCGTGGAGAAGACCCGCCCTCCGGGCAAGATTCACGTCAACGCCGCCCATTTCGCTGGCGAGCATTCCGGCAATCTGTGCCACCTCGATGGAGTGCTGGAGCACGTTCTGACCGTAGCTGGTGCGGTATCTCATACGACCGAGAAGTCTTATGAGCTCGGGAGCCATTCCGTGGATTCCGCACTCAAGAACAGCTCTTTCGCCGTCCTGCTTGATTTTTGCGTCAACCTCTTTGCGCGCTTTTTCGACGGTTTCCTCAATTCTCGCCGGGTGGATACGACCGTCCTGAATGAGTTTTTCAAGGCTGAGACGGGCGATTTCACGCCTTACGGGGTCGAAGCTCGAAAGAGTGATTGCTTCCGGGGTATCGTCGATTATGAGATCGACGCCGGTAAGGGTCTCGAGTGCGCGGATATTTCTTCCCTCGCGGCCGATGATGCGACCCTTCATCTCATCGTTCGGAAGCGGAACGACGGAGACCGTCGCTTCTGCGACGTAATCCGGAGCGCAGCGGGAAACGGCGGTTCCGAGAATCTCTCTTGCCTTTTCCTCCGCCTCGTCCTTGAGCTGCTGCTCAAACTGCATTATGCGAAGCGCCTTGTCGTGGGCGAGCTTCGCCTCAACTTCGCCGAGAAGCTGCGCCTTTGCCTGTTCCTCGCTGTAGCCGGAAATACGCTCGAGCATTTCAAACTGGCTCTTTTTAATCTGTTCGGCTTCGGTGAGGCGCTCCTCGGCTGCCTGCATTTTTTCCTGTATTGCCTCTTCCTTTTTATCAAGGCTGTCGGCTTTCTTTTCAAGGGACTCTTCTTTTTGCTGGTTGCGGTGCTCCTGGCGCTGTACCTCGGAGCGGCGGTCCTTTATCTCCTTGTCCGCTTCGGAACGGAGACGGTGTATCTCGTCTTTTGCTTCGACGAGAGCTTCTTTTTTTCTGCTTTCAGCTGTTTTGATTGATTCGTTTACAATGCGTCTTGCTTCTTCTTCGGCGGAGCCGAGCTCGGCTTCAGCCACTCTGCGTCTATATGCAACACCCACAGGGAAAGCGATTATCAAACCAACGACCAAAGCGATGATACCGGTGATCACGCAGACAAGAATATCGCCCGAACTCATATCGGAAAAGATACTCAAGCCATTAATGAAGGTCAAAAAATCCATTGGTGGTTATATATTCCTTTCTATATATTAAATGTTTAAATCTGTAAATTGCAGACTTCCACACGTTAATCTAATAATAATATAAGTATAGGGGTTATGTCAAGGAAAATCGGATATTTATGAATAACAAATATCAAAAAAGGAACAAACGGGTCAAAAAATTCAGTTTTGGAGATTTTTTATATTTCAGATTATAATAATTAAAAATAATTTATTTCACTTTTTGCAAGTTTTCCGTTGACAAAATCACTTCTTGGTGGTAGTATAAATGCCATATTAGATAAATCGCTGATGGGGAAACCGAAGCGGAGTTTTGTCACAGAGAGAATGCCATTATTCTGGAAGGCATTTGTCAAAGCCGCAAAGGACCGACCCCGGAGAGCCTGCAAGTTTTAGCGAACAGGCCGCGTCGCCGCGTTAAAGGCAAACTTTGAGTGCGGGGTTTACCCCGCGAACAAGGGTGGAACCGTGGAGCTTTGGAGCTTCGCCCCTTATCTGGGGCGAAGCTCTTTTTGTTTTATCGGAGGTTTAAAATGGAGATTTCTGAAAACGTCTCTCTTCTGACTTCAAAAAACGCCGACGAGGGCTGTGCGGCTTTTAAAAAGCTTCTTGAAGCGAGCGAAGCCGGTCCCGAGGTTTATGAGCATATGGAGTATCTTCTTTCTCTTACCGATGACAAAAGCTCCTTTGTTCGCACGAGGGCGCTGCTTTTGATAATCGCCAGCGCAAAATGGGACAGGCGCAAGCTTATAGACGCTTCCCGGGAAAAGCTGCTTTCGCACATAACCGACGAAAAGCCCATCACCGCAAGGCAGTTCATTCAAAGCCTTCCGTCGCTGGCGGCGCAAAAGCCCGGGCTTCGGGACGAAATTGCAAAAAGACTCCGGAACGCGGATTTTTCGGGATATAAAGACAGCATGCGTCCCCTTCCGGAAAAGGACAGAGAAAAAGCCCTTGAAAAGATTTAGTTTTTACGGCGGGTATTTTTCCCGCGATAAAATACAGCAAAACAATTGATTATATATGGAGGTAAAACAATGGTTAAAGTATCACTTCGCGGCGACGTCCATGAATTTGAAAACGGCGTCACCCCCTACCAAATCGCCCAGAGCATCAGCTCCGGTCTTGCAAGAGTTGCCTGCGCCGCAAAAATCGACGGCGAAGGCTGCGACCTTCGCACTCCCATTGAAAAGGACTGCGAAGTTGAAATTCTCACCTTTGACGACCCCTACGGAAAGAAAGCCTTTTGGCACACCACCAGCCACGTAATGGCACAGGCGGTTCTCCGCCTTTTCCCCGGCGCTAAATTCTCCATCGGTCCCGCCATCGACAACGGTTTCTACTACGACTTTGACGTGGAGCGCCCCTTCACCTCCGACGACCTCAAAAAAATTGAGGAGGAGATGGCGAAAATCGTAAAAACCGGTCTTGAGCTCCAAAAATTCACCATGTCCCCCGAGGAAGCAAGAGAGCTTATGAAGGACCAGCCCTATAAGCTCGAGCTCATCGACGAGCATGCGGGCAAGGGCGAAGCCCTCAGCTTCTACAAACAGGGCGATTTCACCGAGCTTTGCGCCGGACCCCACCTTATGAACATCGCCCCCATCAAGGCATTTAAGCTCACCTCCACCACCGGCGCCTACTGGCGCGGAAACGAGAAGAACAAGATGCTCTCCCGAATCTACGGCATCTCCTTCCCGAAAAAGGCGGAGCTCGAGGCGTACCTTGAAGCCGTCGAGGACGCGAAGCGCCGGGACCACAACGTCCTCGGACGCCAGCTCAAATATTTCTGCAACAGCGACTACATCGGTCAGGGACTTCCCTGCCTTATGCCGAAGGGAACCAAGCTCTTCCAGATTCTCAATCGCTACATTCAGGACAAGGAGGAGTACGAGTACGGCTACGTAATGACCAAAACTCCCCTTATGGCGAAGTCCGACCTTTATAAAGTCTCCGGACACTGGGACCACTATAAAGAGAATATGTTCGTCCTCGGCGACGAGGAGAAGGACAAAGAGGTCTTTGCGCTCCGCCCGATGACCTGCCCCTTCCAGTACCAGGTCTATCTCAGCGAAAAGCACTCCTACCGTGACCTTCCTATCCGCTACGGCGAGACCTCTACCCTCTTCCGCAACGAGGCCTCCGGCGAGATGCACGGACTTATCCGCCTTCGCCAGTTCACCATCACCGAGGGACACCTCATTCTCCGCCCGGACCAGCTCGAGGAGGAGTTCAAAAACTGCGTGAAGCTGATGAAAGAGGTTATGACCGACGTCGGTCTTTACGAGGACCTCACTTTCCGCTTCTCCAAATGGGACCCTGACAACAAGGACAAATATGAGGGCACTCCCGAAATGTGGGAAGAAGCCGAAAGCGCCATGAGAAAGATTCTCGACGACATCGGGCTTGAATACACCGAGGAAAAGGGCGAAGCCGCTTTCTACGGTCCGAAGCTCGACGTTCAGGGCAAAAACGTCTTTGGAAAAGAGGACACCCTTGTCACCATTCAGATTGATATGATGCTTGCCCAGCGCTTCGGAATGACCTATACCGACCAGAACAACCAGCAGGTATATCCCTATATCATTCACAGGACCAGCCTCGGCTGCTACGAGCGCACCATCGCCCTTCTCATCGAGAAATACGCCGGCGCGCTTCCCGCATGGCTCTCTCCGGAGCAGGTGCGCGTAATGCCCATCACCGAGGACCAGAACGAGTACGCGGAGGAAATAAAGAAAAAACTTCTTCGCGCCGGCTTCCGCCCCACCTGCGACAGCCGCTACGAGAAGATTGGCTTCAAGATCCGCGAAGCCCAGCTTGAAAAGGTTCCCTATATGCTCGTTGTCGGCGCCAAAGAGATGGAGGAAGGCAAAGTTGCCGTCCGCTCCAGGCGCGACGGCGACCTCGGCGCAATCTCTCTTGACGAATTCATCGCGAAACTCCGCGAGGAAGTTGACAACAAGGTCTGCAAATAATTTTGATGAAACGAAGAAGCGCCGCCCG
>JAEDJF010000096.1 GCA_016296485.1 Oscillospiraceae bacterium | reverse complement strand
GTTGCGTCCCTTGATTTCCATTTCAAGCTCCTCCTCGAAGGGGAAAGCGGAGCCGATGGTCATTTTAATTGCCTCGGCGGAGCGCTCGCCTATAAGGAGGTTGTATTTTCTCTTTATGTAGGAGATGATTGCGGCGTCGAACTCGTCGCCGCCGACGCGGACGGATTTGGACGCGACGATGCCGCCGAGGGAGATAACGGCGACCTCGCTGGTGCCGCCGCCGATGTCAACGACCATGCTTCCGCAGGCGTCGGCAACGGGAAGCCCCGCGCCGATTGCGGCAGCCATGGGTTCCTCGATTATGGAGACGTGGCGGGCGCCGGCTTTCATAGCCGCCTCTTTAACGGCTCTCCTCTCGACCTCGGTTACGCCGGAGGGGATACAGATAACAACTCTCGGTCTTGCGAAAATGGAGTTGTTGAAAACTTTTTTGATGAATATCTGGAGCATGCTGGCGGTGATGTCAAAGTCGGCGATAACGCCGTCTTTGAGGGGTCTTACCGCGACAATGGAGCCGGGGGTACGTCCGATGACGTCCTTTGCCTCCTGTCCGACGTAGCGGACGGTATCCGTTCTCGTGTCAACGGCGACAACGGAGGGCTCGCGCATAATTATGCCTTTGCCCTTTGCGAAAATAAGAGTATTTGCGGTACCGAGGTCGATACCTATATCCTGGTTGAAAAACATTATTAAAAGCTCCCCTTTCGAGCGTCAAGAATTTCTTTAATCAATTTATAAATATAATTATAACCGCTGAGCGATTTAAAGACAATAAGGTAAATGTGAAGTTTATGTTAAATTAAGCGGATTATTAAAGGCTTATCCCCGCGTCCGCAAGCATATCGGCGATGGTTGTCGAGTCCACCACCCCGTCAACGGCGTCCTTTATCCTCTTGTAAAGTCCGAAGGTGATGCAGCCGTCCGAGTGTTCGCAGCCGATTTCGCAGCACTCCACCGGGGCGATGCTGCCCTCCGCCGCCCGGAGCACCTCTCCGGCGGTGATTTCATCAGCAGGCTTCGTGAGGATATACCCTCCCTGCGCCCCGCGGACGCTTTTGACAAGCCCCGCCTTGGAAAACTGGCTGATTATCTGCTCAAGATATTTGTCGCTTATTTCCTGCCTCTTGGCAATCTCTTTTACCGGAACGGGTCTCCCGTTTCCCTCTTTCGCAAGGTCGAGAATGAGCCGAAGCCCGTAGCGACCCTTTGTTGAAATCATCATATCGGTTAAAAATTCCCTTTTAAACTAATATTGCTGTAACTGAATAAGTATAACACTATAATCAATTCATAGCAAGAAGCTATACAATAAATTTTTTAAAAAAATACGCCGCCCACGAAATTTTGCTGTCTAAGTATCACAACGGCGTGAGCACCGATTCCGTTTTCCCCGAGACCGAGCCCCTCCTCGGTGGTCGCCTTGACGTTCACGTTCGCCGTGCTCGTGCTCAAACCGACGGCAAGGCTCTCGCGCATTCGGTCAATATACCGCTTGAGCATCGGTCTTTCCGCTATTATCGTGCAGTCGATATTCGATACGGCGTAGCCAAGGCGGGATATTTCGCCCATCACGTCCGCAAGGAGCTCCATGCTGTTCGCCCCCTCGTACCGGGGGTCCTTGTCCGGAAAGCGGCGCCCTATATCCGGAAGCGCAGCTGCCCCGAGAAGTGCGTCCATCACCGCGTGGGTCAAAACGTCCGCGTCCGAATGTCCGAGGAGACCCAGCTCATAGGGTATTTCAACGCCGCCGAGGACGAGCTTTCGCCCCGGGACGAGCTTATGTACGTCGTATCCGTGTCCTATTCTGAACATTATTTTTCTCCTTCCGCCTTTTCACGAAGCTTCAGCAGCGCCTCCGCCACGGCTATATCCTCCGGGGAGGTTATTTTTATGTTGTCCCGGCTCCCTGGGGTGAGGAACACCTTTCGGGCGTCGTTTTCAAAAATCCGGCTGTCGTCGGTCCAGTCCGAAAGCTCCCGGAAAGCCCTCTCCATAGCGGAGCGGTAGATTTCTACGTCGAAAATCTGCGGCGTCTGCACCGCGAAAAGCTTTTCCCGGGCGGGGGTATATTCGACGAAGCCGTTTTTCTTTCCGTATTTAATGGTGTCCGTCGCCGGGACCGCAAGGACCGCGCCGCCGCACTGGAAAGCGTCGTTTGCGCAGCGGGTTATGTCCTCCGGGCGGACGAGGGGTCTCGCGCCGTCGTGTATCGCGACGAAACTGCAGTTTTCAGAAACAGCGGCGACGCCGTTTCTTACGGACTCCGCCCTGGTGTTTCCGCCGTCCACGACGGCGGAGAGCTTCGTTATACTAAGCTCCCTGCAGAGCTCCCCGACCTTTTCGGCGGAGGAGGGTCTTGTCACGACGACTATTTCCGAAACGGTTTCGCAGCGCTCAAAGGCGAGCAGAGTCCGCCCGAGAACGGGCACCCCGGCGATAGAAAGGAACTGTTTGTCCTCGCCTCCCATTCGGGCGGAGCTTCCTGCGGCGACGACCACCGCGCTCAAAAACGGTTTTGCGAAAAGGCTTGCTTCAAAATAATCGTCCATAGCCTGACCCCCTTTGAAACTTCTCTGTTTACAGTAATATAATATCACATTTCACAGCGCTTGAAAAGCAAAAAAGCCGTTTGACAAGCTATTTCCTGCGATATATAATTAAACTTGGAAATAAATTTTCGGAGGTCTCGATTTTGGAAAATAAACGCGGACTTTTTATTGTAATAGAGGGCGTTGACGGCTCCGGCAAGAGTACCCAGGCAAGCCTTCTTGCCGATTACCTGCGGGGGCTCGGGCGCCGGGTCCACCATACGGCGGAGCCCACCGAGAGCGGTCTCGGCGGAATGGTCCGGGACGGGCTCGGCGGGGAGCATCCCCGCACCACCGAGGAGCTCGCGGCGATGTTTCTTGCGGACCGGGTCGCTCACAACGTGAGCCCCAAAAGCGGAATAAAACAGTATCTTGAGAGCGGAACGGACGTCGTCTGCGACCGGTACTATTACTCATCCCTCGCTTACCAGGGGGTGGACGGGGCGCTTCAGTGGGTGGCGGATATGAACCTCAACAGCCCGGTTATCGAAAAGCCGGACATCTGCGTTTTTATCGACCTTGACCCGGAAAAATGCCTTGAGCACATAAGGGCAGGGCGCAGCCATTTTGAGATTTACGAGGAAAACAGCGCCATTATTGCCGAAACCCGACGCCGCTACGGAATCGTTTTCGAGATGCTCAAAGGGCGGGACAATATCGTCACCGTTGACGGCGCAAGAACGCCGCAGGAAGTTTCCGCCGACGTTATCGCCGCCGTCAGCAAGCTTTTGAAATAAATTCTGAAAAGCAATCCGCCCGCCGTTAGGAGTAGAACGGCGGGCGGATTTTTCTATGTATTAGGAAGGAACGCAGAACTATTCATATACTCCTCGGTAAAGCATTTTCGCCTCAAAGCCGAGGACGTCGAGCCTTGCGAAATGGACTCCGTAGGGGTCCGTTTCGCTGTCCGGGTTCCGCCCGAAATTTCCTTTAATTTCGTACGAATAGCCGAGCCCATTAAAGGTCCCACCGCCTTCTCCGGCGTCGGCGGAGATGCAGAAAATCGGCTCCCGGTAAAGCCCTATCACCATCACGTAGTCCGTAACGGCAATTCCCAGCCAGAGCAGGGCGACGGTAATCGCCGTAGCGGTAACTTTTATAAAAAGCCTGTCTTTGTTTTCGGTCATCTTTCATACCTCCTCGTTTTCAAGGACAGCGGCGGCCCGCCGAAGCCGGGCGGGAAAACCGCGCTGTTACTATGTGTCGGAAGCCTCGGGGGAAGCCGTACGTCGGCGAGCCGCCGCTGTCCTTGAAAAGCTTTGTCAGGCGCTTTCGCGGCTGCAATATTCCGCAAGGCTTACGTTTACGCTGTGAGAAATGGGTTTCCACTCCACCTTCGCAAAAATCGCCGCGAAGGAAATGGGAATATAGGTGAGCATAAAAAGGGGAAAAGTGAAAATATAGAATACCTTTTTTACCGCGGAAGTATGTATCATCTTCCACTCGGTGACGGTGGTTATTCCGCCGAGAAGCAAAAGAGTGAGGTAAACATTCAGCACGCTTTCGCCAAGGGAAATAAGAATCGGCGTCACGTTTCCGCCCCCCGCCAGCGTTACCGCCGCGACGCAGGAATTTATCACGACGCTCACGGCGGTGAGCACCGCCGCAGGCATTATCGCCATCGCCATATCAAAGCAGGAGAAATCGCCCCTTGCTATCCCTTTTGCAAGGTCCTTTCCGTACTTCCCGTAAACCTGGAGGTAGCCCTTCGCCCAGCGAAGCCGTTGGCGCCAGGATTGGCGGAAAGAGGTGGGCTGCTCGTCATAGAGCACCGCCTTTGGGCAAAAAGCGACCTTTTCGCCGTTTACGATATTATGTACGGTAAATTCAATATCCTCGGTCAGGAGGTGGAAGTTCCAGCCGCCGTTTTTCTCAAGTATCCTCCGGCTGAAGAAAAAGCCCGTGCCGGAGACGGCGCAGCTCGTTCCGAGGAGCATTCTCGCGTGGTTTAGGTAGCGGGATTCCCGCAAAAACCAAAGGGCGTACCCGGCGGAAATCCAGTTGTCGCCGTAGTTCTTGGAGTCCCGGTAGCTGGTTATTATGTCGTTTCCGTCGGAAAAAGTCCTGTTCATTTCGGCTATATAATTCTTGTCAAGGACGTTGTCCGCGTCAAATACGAAAAAGCCGTCGAAATAATTTCTCGGGTAATCCCTTTCGATATTTTTGAGCAGCGCCTCGAGGGCATAGCCCTTGCCGACGAGGCTTTGGTTATTCCGTTTATAAACCGTCGCTCCAGCGTTTCTCGCCGCGCTGGCGGTGTTGTCGGTGCAGTTGTCCGCCATCACGAAAATCCGAATGAGGTTCCGGTCGTAGGTCTGACGGTGGATGCTGTTAATGAGCCCCGCGATGACCGCTTCCTCGTTCCTCGCGCAGACGAGCACCGCAAAGCGGTGCTTCTTTTCCGCTTTATGGGGCTCGTCCTTTTTAATAAGCGCCGCCGGAATATAGAAAAATTGGTAGGCGTAGCAAATAAAGAAAACCGCCGCGATTATAAAATTTAAGGTCTCAAGAATCTCCATAGGTTTTTACCCCCGGGCTTCGGTTTGTTTTCGGTTACAGTAAAATCATAGTCAAAATAATTTTAAGAAACAATTACCAAAACCTTTAAGATTTCTTTAAGAAAAATATTTTTTTATTCTCGTTTTTGTTTCGTCGGAGAAGTAGATAAGCCCGCTCTCCGAATCCCGCTCAACGTCGTTCGTGACGTGGCTCGAAACGCAGTTTCCGCTCCCGGCGAGGATTTTGATGAGCGCCTGGTAATTTTCCGCGTCGAAGGCGGTCACGTCCGTTTCGGTGTATTTATAGATTGTATTATAGATATTTCCGCTCTCGGGCAAAAAACGCCGGAGCCGCCGCTCAAAAAAAGCGGCAAAAATCCTCGAAAGGGTGTCGCAGCGGGCGCTTTCGGAAAAGCCGGGATAGGTCACTATGTCGTAAACCTTTTTCCCGGTCATATTCTGGACCCCGGCGGAAAGGTTAACGTACCTCGTTCCGTCGGAATAATAAAGGTTTTCCGGAAGGATATAGTCAAAGCCGCCGGTTTTTGAAATTATCTCCTCGGCGCTCTCCTTGTTCCAGATAAAATAGCCCGAAA
>JAEDJF010000095.1 GCA_016296485.1 Oscillospiraceae bacterium | reverse complement strand
GTGCTCAAATCCTCCGGCTCTTTTATCTCGACGCTCCAGTTTGAGCACGCCGCGAGCGAAAGCCCCAGGGCGAGCGAGAGCAAAGCGCAAATGAGTTTTTTCATTTCAAAACCTCCTCGAAAATCGGCTTGTCAGTACTGAAAATACGTCTTTTTCCCTATATACTTCCAGGTGCCGTCCTCGTCAAGCCGGACGGTTATGGTGTAGCTTGACTCGAGGTGAAATACAGGGTCGGAACAAACGTAGTGATCGCCGTACTGCTCGACGTCTATCTCAAGGATATTGCCGTTTTGGCGAACGGCGGTGACGGCGCGCGGGTAATAGCCTCCGCCGTAGCCTCCGGGGAAGTAATAGGTGTTCGTTTCGCTGTCGTATTCGTCTCTGCGCACGTTTTTGCGGATAGTTTCGGAATCCCAAAGGAAGAATTTCTGTATGGTGTTCTCCACAAACTCGGCGGGGTAAAACGGGGGCTCAAAGCCTTCGTCGCAATCCTCGACGTAATTTCCCGTGAGCTTGCGATAGGCAAAATATAAAAGGTGGTAGGAATTGATTTCGTCGAAATAGTTTTCCTCATCAAAGTCGTCTACAACCGGAAGACCGGAAATATATTTGTCGTAATACTCTTTTAGCTCCGGGGCGGTCTCCAAAAAACAGTCGTGAGGCACCAAAGAAAGCTCAAGATTTTTGCGGAAAAGCTCCATATCTTCCGCAACCTCGGGCGGGGCGTAATAGTAGTGACTGTATTTTTGATTCTGACCCCATTTGAGCATTATGAGCGTCATTCCCTCGTCCGGGCTGACGTAAAGGGTGCCCTTGCCGTCGCTTTCGAGTATCTGTAACGGTTCAAGGAGCCCGCCCTTCCCATGCCAGTTTTCGGGCAGTTCCGTCCAGTTTTCGGGCTGGAGAAGCTTCTTAATGAATTCTATCTGCCTTGAAGTGAGGGAGACCGCTTCTTTTTCATCCCTAAGTTCGCCGCTATATGCGTCCATTCTGATGAAAACGTCAAGGCTCGGCTCGTCCGTCTCGGTGAGCTCTTCGTCTTGCCATGAGGACGAAAGTCCGCTTTCGGTTCTGATGATTTCCTCCGCTTCGCTTTCGTCGGACTGTGAGCTTTCGCTCTCTTCCGCCGAGCCTGTGCTCAAATCCTCCGGCTTTTTTATCTCGACGCTCCAGTTTGAGCACGCCGCGAGAGAAAGCCCCAGGGCGAGCGAGAGCAAAGCGCAAATAAGTTTTTTCATTTCAAAAAGCCTCCCTCATCATTTATCCTTTTATATATAAAGTGGGAAAGTTTTACCGTTTTATTGCATTACCCGACGACGCGGCAGCTTAAATATCTGGGATATATGCTGTCTTCCGAAAGCTCCGTCAAAAGCTCTCTGCTCTCCAAAACACTGCCTTCTTCGTCAAGAACGTCGTAGAATATCGTGAGCAGGTTTTTGGTCTGCTCTGTCCGAGTGATGACGGGATAGAGGGCTTCCCCAAAGCTGAAGCCTTCGGGCAGAACGTAGCATTTGCGCCCCGCATCGTAATAGTCGAGCGCCCTCAGCTCTTTATCGTCAAAACCGTAGATGACGGCAAAACTTTCCACCTCCCAGCCATCGAAAACGAGGTCATTAGGGGCTGTGCTCATATTACGATAGTGCGAGTTGAGGTCGCCGTCATAGAGGTAGCAGCAAAAACGCGACTCTATCCCCGCGGCGAAAAGCCCCAAAGTCGAAACTTCGCCGAAGTCGCTCCACTCCTCGTGGGTGGCGAGGTAGTGTATCGGAGCGATATACTTTTGCGCAAGGAGGAGATTCACCTCCTCCTCGTCGACGTTCAGCATCTCAGAGGAGGACATATATAGCTTTCCGTCATCGCCGCGCTTAAAAGAGACCCGGTAACGCGGAAGGCGGTTTCTGATAAAATCCATGGCGACGGGGTCGTTTTCAAAATTTTCTCCGTCCTGATGTACGCTGTCTGCCCAGGCACCGGGCTCCATTCCGTAGGCGCCGGTAGCGGCGATATAGACGTAGGCAACCTCTGCCTCGTAGCCGTCGGCGGTTTCGCCTACGCTGAAAACATAGGGGAAATACTTTGCCCAGCCGCCTCTGTGGGGCGGAGTATATACGCCGACTTTGGCACGATAGGTATAGTCGTTCGTTGAGGCGTGCTCAACCGTCGCCTTTGGACCGAAGAGTCGGGTAACCACGTTTTCGACCCACTCCCTCGGGATAAAATCGTCCGCTGCCGCGTCAAAAATCGGTTTCAGAGCTGGAACGTATTCGCCGGATTCGCTGTAGTTTTGCACAAGGTCAAGGACGCCCGTGGCGGCGGATATTTTGATTTTGTTGCTTATTTCGTCCGGGGAGCTGAACTCGCCGGTGCGCCCGGCGGTCACAAGAATAACGTCCATTCCCTCCGGGCGGAGGGTCACGGACTCGTCATAGACGACGGAGAGAAGTCCGTTCCGACCGTAATAGTCCGGAAGCGAGTTTTCCCAGTCGTCGGAATATTCACAGAGAGCCCGAAGCTTCGCAAATTCCTCGTCGGAAATTTCGGAGTAAAGCTCCGGCGGAATATAGCGCCCGTAGCCGTCGCCCTCGAGGGTGACGTTTCCAACCGAAAATTTTTCGCCGCCGTTCATGGTGAAGCCCACGTTGTAGTCGGCGCAGTTCATAAGCGTCGCCGCTATGGAGTTAAGAAGCACCTCGCAGGCGCCGTCGGGGTTCATATAGCTATAAAACTCATCGGTCAAATCGTAAAAATCAACTATCGCCATATTTTTATGGGTACGGACCGAGAGCTTAAAACAACCGTCAGGTATGGAGCGGTTCAGTCGGCTTACGGCGAGCCTTGCGAGCTGACCGAGGGTGGCGCTGACGCCCTCGACCCGGTACTCGAAAGCCTCGTATTTGCAGGAATTGGGCTCATAGATGAAAATTACCGGAACGCCGTAAGCCCACTCCACCTCGGGCGAATCGTCCGCTTCAATATTTTCAAAAGGATTGTAGTAGAGCACCTTGTAGCGATAGAGTCCCGTGGCGTTGATGCTCGTCCTGTCCGCGCCTAAAGCGGGAAGCTCCGTTTCGGAGTTATAGGGAACGTCCGTGTCGCTTTCGCTTTCAAAACTGGCGCTAAATTCCTCCGGCTCTTTTATCTCCACCGTCCAGCCGCCGCAGGAGACGAGAAAAATCACAAGTATTAAAGCGATAATGGATGTAAAAATCGTTTTTTTTCAAGGCGCTTCGCCCCTTTCTTATATAAAAAGGCGTACAGCAAAGGAAAGGGGCGGGAGAGCCGCCCCCCTTTGCGGAATTTAAAAGAGCTCACCAGGCGTCAGCCTGTAAAATATGTTCCCTTTCGGGTCTTGCGTCAACGGCGTAGTTTGTGCTTCGGCTAGAGGAATAGGGCGAGGGGTAGTAGCTGAAATAGACGAGCCCGTCTCGGAAATTGCAGCTGCCTATGGTCCCGTCCCCGGGAAGCCCGGTGCTGAAACTGGAAAGAAGGTTTCCCTCTTTGTCAAAGGTGCAGATTCTGTACTCGTTCGCCTCAAGGTCGCTATACATCCAGGCGTACCTTCCGCCGATGCTTTTGTCCTCGATGATAAAGTTAGTCGACAAGGTTTCGCCGTCGGAAAGACCTTTGCCGCTGCCGCCGATTTCGGCAAAGGACTTTGTGACGTCCTCTCCCTCGCCGCAGCGGTAAAAGCGGAGAACGCCGGAAGACTCAATGACTATTGTTTCGCTGTCGATAAAATCAATTTGAGGAGAACCGTCGTTGCTTTTCGAGATACCATCAAAATGCTGGAGCGTCTTGGTGTCGCCGTCATAGTAATATACATATACCATTTTTGTGTTATCATCGTCAGCAAAAAAGATCATATCTTTTTCCCGGTCTTCGGAAAAGGAGAGCTTTTTGCCGTTTATGTCACGAAAGTCTTTGACGTCCTGAACAACATGGATGTTCATAGGTTCCGTCACGCCGTAAACGGGAATCGCCCTGTTATAGGTCCAGTCGAAAACTATCTCTTTTCCCTCGTCAGGGAACCAAAGCCCAGTCATCACGAGACAAATTGACTGATAGGTTTTTGCCCCGGAGAGATCGCCGACCTGAACGTCCGTTTCAAAAGCCGGGAAACTCTCGCTTTCAAATTCGCGCTGGGGCTGAATCCCGCTGCCGTTTTGAGACGACACAAATGCGGCGTAGTATTCATAGGTGCCCACGAAAAGCCGGTCAAAATCCCTGCTCTGTTCGGTTTTGAGCACAGCGAAGCGCCGGGGAAGGTACATATTCCGGAAGGAGTAGCTGTAGGGGTCGTAGCTTTCGGTGAGCGCGTAGTCGCTCGTTTCGTAAACGACCTCCCAGTCGTCGATGTCCGGGTAGGTTTCGGAAAGGTACTTGAGATAATCCTCGCACTCAAGTATCTTGGAAATGGGCTCGGCGGGCTTTTCGGTGTCCGCCCGACCGTAATAGGTCACCCAGCGGTCCCAATCCCCTTCCGAGATAAACGGGAAAAGCCCGTTTTCGTCCGGAGCGGAAACCGTCGGGCGGGGGTCGCCCTCCGGGTCAAAAACGACGTAGTATTTCTCGTCAACGGTCCAGTCTATATCAAAAATAGTGAACCTTGTGAAAAGCCCCCGGTCGTAGCTGTAGGTGAGCTTCGTCAGCTTCTTTTCGCCGATATCGATGCCGTCAGTTTCGGTGTGATAGTTCTTTGCGGCGGTGAAAAAGAGCTCTATGCCGTTTTCAAGTGTACGGCTGTCCGAAAGCTCAACGGTGAGCGTGTAGTCAATATAGGATTCGCCGCTCTTTTTGATGTCGCTTTGCTTCCCGGCGGTGACGTCGGAAATGTACTGCGCAACCTCGTCGGTGACGAGGCTCGCGCAGTCGCCGTTTTCAAAAAGGTCCATATTGCGAAAAACGGTTTCAACGAGCTTTTTGCCGCCCTCGATGACTTCCTTTTCGCTTTTCGGCTCAAATTCCGGTTCGGATACGGGCTCCGCCGCGGGTTTTTCCGTGTTGCAGGCAACAAGGGTGCCGCTTACGGCGATAACGAGGGCGGCGAGCACGAAGAGCAAAACGCCCCGGCGGGTCTTCGGGTTGAGCACGGCGGCAAAGCGCTTTTTGAGCACCTTCGCGCCGCCGTAAAAACCGGTGGAGAGAAGGAGAGGTCCGTTTTGCCCCCGGCGCATCGTCCGGAGGATAATTTCGCAGTATTCCCGGCGGTAATCCGCCCCGGCGGCTTTGACGACCGCCTCGTCGCAGGTTATTTCAATATCGTTTTCCGCCTTGCGGCACATGAGCCAGACGGCGGGATTGTACCAGTTGAGAGACGCCGCCAGCATCAAAAGGAATTTGTACCAAAGGTCCCGCCGTTTATAGTGGGTGAGCTCGTGGCGGAGGATAAAAGCGTATTCCTCCGGGAGAAGCTCCGCCGCGGGAAGAAGGACGGCGGGCTTAAAATACCCCACCATCATGGGACTTTTGATGAGACGGTTTTCGTAAAGGCGAACCCTTTTTGAAACGCTCATCTCCGCCCGAAGGGCGGCGAAAGCCTTCGCCGCTTCGGCGGAGGGCTCCCGGTTCCAGGGCTTCGAGCGGTTAACGAAGCGGAAATAGGCGAAAAGGTTCCACCCGGCGGCAGCCGCCGCCCCCAAAAGCCAGATTACGGCGAAAACCGAAACGAGCGAAAAGCTGTAGCTTTTCGGCTCGGTGCTCA
>JAEDJF010000094.1 GCA_016296485.1 Oscillospiraceae bacterium | reverse complement strand
CTATACCCTCGGAGCTGTGCTCTATGGAATCGGAAAAAAGAAAAGCATTTTTCATTCCGTATTCCACGTTTTCGTCGTGGTCGGCACCGTTTGCCAGGCGGTTTGCATTTTGCTCTATGTTCTTTAATAAAAAAGCGGTCCGCGGACCGCTTTTTTATTTATCTGTCACTTTTCGTACATATTTTCTCTATTTACTTTCCGGCGCAAAAATAGTATTATATATAGTATAATACGATATAAATCAGGAGGACTTACAATGATTAAAATTGACGTAAAGGGCTTCGGCTCCATTAAACTTGAGCTCGATAGAGATGCGGCTCCCAAGACCGTTGAGAACTTTGAGAACCTTGTTTCCAAAGGCTTTTATGACGGGCTCACCTTCCACCGCGTAATCAAAGGCTTTATGATTCAGGGCGGCGACCCCAAGGGCGACGGCACCGGCGGCTCCAAACCCGAGATTTTCGGCGAATTCAAGTCCAACGGCTGGGACAACCCCATCAGCCACAAACGCGGCGTTATCTCCATGGCGAGAACTCCCGACCCCAACTCCGCTTCCAGCCAGTTCTTCATCGTCCATGAGGACAGCGACTTCCTTGACGGCGACTACGCCGCCTTCGGTCACGTTGTGGAGGGTATTGAAGTTGTTGACGCTATCGCCGCTGTGGACACCTATCCCAACGATATGCCCAGCAAAAAAGTCGTCATTAAGAAAATCTCCATCGTAAACGAATAATGGAAAAACTCAAAATTCGGAAAACGCTGCCCTACGTCGGAATAATCGCCGGGTTTTACCTTATGCTTCTCTGCCTTACGCTCTTCCTTGAGGGTGCCGAGGCGGAGCTCGTCCGGATTTTCCTTCTTGAGTGGTGCGTTTTCCCGATGCTCGCGGCAATAACCAGCGGAGTAATGGCGCAAAAAGAGGGCTTCTTGCCCCTTTTCGGGCTTTTCGCCGGTCTCGTCTATATTCCGTTTATGTACCTTTTTTTCGCGGAGCAAACCTGGGACGTTGTCTTTATGTACGCCGTTTTCGGTTACGTCGGGAGCGCCTTCGGCGCTTTCCTCCACTATAAAGAGGTCAAGCGGATAGAGGAGGGAAGACCTCCGAAACCCCGTCGCCGCTCGTTTATCTTCAAGCTTTTCGACCGGCACAACATAGACCAGTACAAATAGTATATTTTTCGACAAAATATACTGTGCGGAGGGAAAATGAAGCTTTGCATCAAACAGGAGATCTTCTCCCTGAAGGATAAGTTTTACGTTATGGACGCCGCGGGGCGAAACGTTTACTACGTCGAGAGTGAGTTTTTTACTTTCTTTAAAAAGTTTCACGTTTTCGATATGGGCGGAACGGAGCAGGCGTATATTGAGCAGAATTTTTCTTTCCTCGAGCCGGAGCTGTCGGTATATATTGACGGTCAGGAAGAGGCAAGGATAGTGAAAAAGCTTACGTTTTTCACGCCGGAATATGACGTCGACGGACCGGAGTGGAAAGTGCAGGGGGATTTTTTTGGACATGATTATGAGATCACCCAGGACGGTCAGGTCATAGCGTCCATAAATAAAGAGTGGTTCACCTGGGGTGACTGCTACTCTCTGGACGTTGCGTACCCTAGTGACACGATACTCGCCCTTTCGGTGATGCTCGCCATTGATTTTGCGCTTTCGTGTAATAACTGAGCGAAAAGGCTCCCGCCAGAGGCGGGAGCCTGCTCCTTTTAAATATAAAGGCAGTAAAGCAAATAAACTTTACAGATATTTTGAAGATTCAGATAAGGAAAATAAGAAATGCAGGAGAGAGATTATATTTATCCGGTGGAAATTGATATGCTGATGCGCGGCGCGGACGGCGAAATAACCCCCGTCGGCTACGAGCGGATGATAATGGATTCCATCGAGAAACATTTTGCAATAAATCGGCGCGCCGAATCGGAAGGCGAGCTTCTTAAAAAGGGCGTTGCCTGGGTAATTATTTCGACGAGTATCGAGATTAAAAGCCGAATCTCTCCCGGCGAAAAGCTCCATTCAAGGACCTGGGAGGTTGAGAAAAGGGGTCTCGTTTTCCGCCGGGAGGTTGGGATATACCATGAGGACGGAACTCTTGCGGCGGGTGCCGCGACTTTCTTTGTGGTAATAGATACGGAAAAGCGCAGCATGGTCCGAAACCCGGAAAATTACGTCAGCTGCGTCGCCGCAAACGGCGAAAAGCTGACCGACGGCGAGAGCCGCATCAAGTTCAAAGCTGAGGGCTTTGAAACCGTCGAGGAGCTGACTGTGCGCCCGAGCTGGATAGACGCCGTCGGGCACGTCAACAACGTGCGCTATCTTGAGATGGTCTATGACGCCCTTACCGACGCCGAGCGGGAAAATATGTCGAAGCTCAAAAGGCTCGAGGCGTATTTCATAAGCGAGCTCCATAAAGGCGAAAAAATCGCCTTCAGCCGCAAGAGCGAGGACGGCTGCACCTCCGTCGCGGTTTCAAAACCCGGCGAAGCAAAGCCCGCCTTCGTCGCGAAGCTATTCTTTGAATAAATAAAAGCGCCGCCCGTAGGGCGGCGTTTTTTTACTTCGCACTGTATACACATTCCCCGCCGACGAAGGTCTTGAGCACCTTCGCCCTAAGGATTTCCTCCGGCGGGCATTTCGTCAAATCCCGGTCGAGAAGGACGAAGTCCGCAAGCATACCGGGCTTTGTTTTTCCGTAGCGCTCCTCGTCGCCGGAGGCATAGGCCCCGGCGGCAGTATAGGCGTAGAGGGCGTCATAGGCGGAAATCGCCTCATCCGAGAGATAGGGACCGCGCCCATTTGTGTCCCGGCGGGTGACGGCGCAGTAAACTCCCCGGAGCGGGTCGAAGCTTTCAACCGGGCAGTCCGTTCCGAAAGATTCGTTGACGCCGAGGTCGAGATAATCTTTCCACGCATAAGAGGTTTCGGCGAGTTCGTCGCCGACCCTGTCCCGGACGATGTGCATATCGTAGTCGATGAAAATCGGCTGGGTATACGCCAAAAGCCCCAGATCCCGAAATTTGAGCACCTGCCCTTTTGAAGTGATTTGACAGTGCACGATGCCGTGCCGGGGTGAAAATTCCGGGTATTTTGCTTTAGCCGAGGCGAAAGCCCTTTGGCACATCTCAAGGGCGCCGTCGCCGATGGCGTGGACGGCGGCGGGAATGTTCCGCCGCTGGCACTCCTCGATGAAGCAGTCCAGCTCCTCTTGGGTATAGATTGCAATGCCCCTCGTTTTTGGCTCGTCGGCATAGGGCTTTTTAAGGAGAGCGGTCCGGGCGCCAAGGCTGCCGTCGGAAATGAGCTTTACGCAGCTCACCCTGAAGCTGCCGCCGCGAAAGCTATCGAAATCGTGGGAGAAAAACTCGTCGAGTTCATCTTTCGTTTGGGAAAGCGCTTGCTCCGCGTAGCGGAGTTTCAGCCGTCCGTCGACGGACGCGGCTTTCAGCTTTTCGAGCATTTCGTAGGCTTCGCCCTCCGGCGCGTATTTCATATCGTCGGACTGCACCGCCGTTATCCCTTTGGCGAAAAGGTCCTTTTGAGCTTTGAGCATCATCTCAATAAGCGTTTCGAGATTAGGATAGGGAAGGCGGGACTTTATGTCGTCAAAAAAGTTTTCTTTTATAACGCCGGTGGGGTTTCCAAAGCTGTCTTTTTCGGCAAAATCCCCCTGTTTTGCCGCTTCGGCGGAGTCGAGCCCAATGAGCGCCATCGCTTTCGTGTTGAGCACGCCAACGTGGTAACAGGTCCGCATTATGAGCACCGGGTGCTCAAAAGTAATTTTGTCAAGGTCCGCCGCCGTAGGAAAGCGGCGCACGCCCTTTGTAAAATAGTCCTGGTTCCAGCCCTCGCCCACGAGCCAAAGTCCGCTTTTCGGGTCATAAGAGTCGAGCGCCGCTTTCATTCGCCGGACTATATCCTCCACCGAGTCGGCGCCGGAAAGGTCCACAGAAAGCTTTGACTTTACGTAGTGGAGGTAGTGCATATGGGAGTCGTTGAACCCAGGCATCATAAAAGCGCCGCCGCAGTCAAGAACTTCCGCCCCGTTGGAAACGAAGCCTTCGGCTTCCTTTTCGCCGCCGCAAAACACGAATTTCCCCTCCCGGACGGCGGCGGAAGCCGCAAAAGGCTTTTCCTTATCCATCGTCGCGATGACCGCATTTTTAATCAGGTATTCCAAGCTAAACCCTCCCAAGCAGTTTGATAGAATGATTATATTACAAAACCGCTCCGAGGTCAAACGCTCTTGCAAACGCCAAGGCTAAATGTTATTATTATCAAAAGAGAAGCGGAGGGGAGAAAGATGATACGGAATTTAAAGGATAACGACCTTGACGGAATTATGGAAATCTGGCTGTGCTCAAATACCGAAGCGCACAGTTTTGTTCCCGAAAGTTATTGGAAGAACAATTTCCCCGGCGTTAAAGAAGCCCTCCTGAAAGCGGAGGTCTATGTCTACGAGGACGAAAACGGAGAGATACAGGGTTTCATCGGTTTTGACGGAAGCTACGTCGCCGGGCTTTTCGTAAGAAAAGAAGCAAGGTCAAAGGGCGTCGGCAAAAGCCTTTTGGACTTTGCAAAAGATAGAAAGGAAAGTTTGAGCTTAAAAGTCTATGCAAAAAACGTCCGGGCGGTAAAGTTTTATGAGCGCGAGGGCTTTAAGCCTGCCGCCGAGAAAATCGACGGCGCTACGGGCGAAAGGGAGTAT
Organism: Oscillospiraceae bacterium; assembly: GCA_016296485.1. Lineage (GTDB taxonomy): Bacteria > Bacillota > Clostridia > Oscillospirales > Ruminococcaceae > UMGS1668. Next base: position 1,094 of record JAEDJF010000094.1, on the reverse strand, counting down.
TTGATGGCTTGGGAAAAGGGCGGAGAAAATTAAAAACGCCAATTTTGTAGAAGCTGACTTTTCCGAAAGCGTGAGCGCGGCGGTGCAAAATAAATAATAATAATGCCTCGGCGGATTAGAGCCGAGGCATTTTTTTATATCTATTTTTTATTGCTTAGTATTGCCGCCCCCAAAAAATGCCGCGGCAAGCATGATAATACCAAAAAACAAGCTTCCTGCTTCTATAAAAAGGGGAAGAAGCATAGTGCCTACACAGATAGCGGTCACTACAATACATTTCAAGATTGCCGTTCCGTCGCTGTCCTTGCTTGCGTTATAAACTGTCTTTTTGGTAGAAGCACCGTTGGATAAATTTTTTTTCGGAAGAAGATTTTCCGGTTTCATTCATTATTTCCATATCCATAAATGCGTCGAACGAGTCACGCTTTCCGTTGTTATTCCAATCAAAACCGTTCATAGTACATATCCTTCCGTATAAAAATTTAAAAAAGCATTATTTCAAATGAGCGTTTTTGGAAGCCCAAACCATTCCGGCGAAAAACAGGATTCCCAAAATTATGCCCGGTAGAATTATAATCATTTTGATGATAACGCTTTCAAAATTTTGGGAAATCAAAATTCCGACCAATGCAATTATTATGCCGATAAGCAAAGAGGCAAAAAGAACCAATCCTTTTCTGGCGTCCGCTGGAAGGCTTTCCTCAATATTCCTGACAGGATTGCTTCGCGGATTTTTGCCCGGTACTGCGCCGCCGCCTTCTTCTGAACGAGTAAGGTTTTCGTATATTCCAAATTCAAAAGCGTTTCTTGAGACACTTCCCTTTTCGCCCAAAGGACCGCATTTTGGATTTATATCAGCGCCCATTCCGCTTTCCTTCCTTTCGCTTTTTCTGATTTTATTATACTTTAACCTCTTTAAAAATTCAACAAACCACTTGCCGAAAAATTGGATAACTATATGCCTTTCCTTAAATATCGGAAGAAACGGCGCGTTTTTAAAAAAGGAAAAAGCCGATAATCGCGATGATTATCGGCTTTCCCGCGTAATGGTGGAGACATGCGGACTCGAACCGCAGACCTCCTGCGTGTGAAGC
>JAEDJF010000093.1 GCA_016296485.1 Oscillospiraceae bacterium | reverse complement strand
CCGAAGCTCCCGAAGCGGAGGAGAGCGGCGAAAAAATCGCCGCAAGAAAAAGCGCCCTCAAAGCCGCCGCAAAGGAAAGCATTGAACCCGAAATCAACGTGGACGCCGACTGAAAACGGCGGAAAAACTAACGGAGGAAGCTCAAATGACCTATAACCAAGTAAAAGGCTCCGCGGAGTACATAATGGCGCAGACGAGGATTCGTCCGAAAATCGCCGTTATCCTCGGAACCGGTCTTAACCCCCTCACGGCGGACATTGAAAACGCCACCCGAATCCCCTATAAGAACATTCCCCGCTGGAACGACACCACCAACAAGGACCACGAGGGCGTCCTTATCGTCGGAACTCTCGATAAAATCCCCGTGGCGGTCCTTTCCGGAAGGCTCCACTATTACGAGGGCAACTCCTTCGCCGAGTGCGCCTATCCCGTGGCGGTGCTGAAAGCAATGGGCGTTGAGAAGATTATCGTCACCAACGCCGCCGGCGGAGTTAACAAAGAGTATAATCCGGGCGATTTTATACTCATTTCCGACCATATCAAGTTCTCCAGCGACAGCCCCCTCCGGGGCGAGGACGCCACCATGTTCGGCACCGGGCGCTTCTTCGATATGAGCGACACCTATTCCGAGTACCTTCGGAACCGGGTCGCCGGCGCCTTCGAGGACGAGACCGGAATCGCTCTTAAATCCGGCGTTTACGCCTATATGACCGGTCCCCAGTTCGAGACCCCGGCTGAAATAAGAATGCTCCGGGTTCTCGGCGCGGACCTTGTCGGAATGAGCACCGTTCCGGAAGCCATAATGGCCGCCGCCTGCAACATCAGGGTGCTGGGAATTTCCGTCGTCACCAATATGGCGGCGGGGGTCCTTGACCGCCCGCTTACGACGGACGAGGTGAACGAGACCTGCTCCGCCGTCGCCGGAAACTTCAAGACCCTTTTGCACACCGCCGTAAGGATTTTAGAGGAGGAAAAATAAAATGCTGTTTAAAGACATAACCTATATTGACGAGAATTTCAACGTCGTCGAGCACGCCTATATCGGCACGAAAAACGGCGTAATCGACTATATCTCCACCGCCAATGAAAAGACCGACTGGGGCTACGGCGAGGTCTATGACGGGCGCGGAAAGGTCCTTATTCCCGGTCTTGTCAATAACCACACCCACGCCGCCATGACCTTTATGCGCGGCTACGGCGAGGACCTTCCGCTCCAGAGATGGCTCAACGAGAAGATTTTCCCCTTTGAGGCAAAGTGGGACCAGAACAGCATCTACTGGGCGGGAATGCTCGCAATGGCGGAGATGATGTCCTGCGGAACCACCTCCTTCACCGATATGTATTTCTTCGACAAGGTCGCCGCCTCCGTCGTCGCCGACTCCGGAATGAAATGCAATTTCTGCAACCCGCCCGTCGGAACCGATGGCACCCCCCTCAAAAAAATGGGCTATTTCCCGGCGGTCTATGAGATGATTCAGAAGTACGGTCGGGCAAACAAGGGTCGCTTCACCGAGGAGTTCGGTCTCCACGCGGAGTATTCCTCCTGCGAGTCCCTCGCAAGGGACACCGCCGAGTTCGCCAAGGAGAACGGACTGCGTCTCCACGTTCATATGTCCGAGACGAAGCTCGAGCACGAGGAGTGCAAACAGCGCCACGGCGGGCTCACCCCGGCGAAATACCTCGAGGCCTGCGGCGTCTTTGAAAACCCCACCAACCTTGCGCACTGCGTCTGGGTGGAGGATGAGGACATTGAGATTATGGCGAAACACCACGTCACCGCCACCCACTGCCCCTCCAGCAATATGAAGCTGGGCTCCGGCTTCGCCCCCGTAAGAAAGATGCTCGACGCGGGAATCAACGTCGCCCTCGGCACCGACGGCGCCTCCAGCAACAACAACCTCAATATGTTCGAGGAAATGCACCTTGCGGCGATGATTGCAAGGGGCAATTCCCACAACGCCGGCGAAATCTCCCCCAAGGAGATTCTCAAGATGGCAACCGTAAACGGCGCCCTTTCCCAGGGCAGAAACGACACCGGTCTCATCAAAAAGGGCTACAAGGCTGACCTTGCTGTCGTTGACTTTAACCGCCCCCACCTCGTGCCCTGCTACGACGTGCTGGCGAACCTCGTTTTCTCCGCCCAGGGCTCCGACGTCGTCCTCACCATGGTTGACGGCGACGTAATTTACCGCGACGGAAAATACAAGACCCTCGACATCAATAAGGTCTATGACAAGATAAGCTACTATCTCCCCAAAATCCTTGAACAGATTTAAAAATCTTCGGTAAATCGAAAAACTTCGGCGTGACCGGGAAGCTCCTTTCCGGTCACGATTTTTGAAATCCAACTTAGCGGAGGACTGAATGAGCTCCAAAAAACAAAATTTCCTCCAGGGCGCTCTCATCTTGAGCGCCGCCGCCATTATCGTAAAAGTCATCGGCGCGGTCTATAAAATCCCTCTGATGAATATAATCGGCGGCGAGGGCTTCGGTTACTACAACACAGCCTATACTATCTTTACCCCGCTCTACACCATCGCCACTGCGGGAATCCCCGTGGCGGTGGCAAGAATGGTCTCCGAGTGCGTGACCCTCGGGCGCTACCGGGACGTAAGGCGGATTTTCCAGATTTCCATGACCTGCTTCCTCGTGACGGGCACCGCCGGAAGCCTAATAATGCTCTTCGGGAGCAAGTTCCTGGCGAGCACCGTCTGCAATAACCCCGGGGCGACCCTTGCGGTAATAATGCTCTCCCCGGCGGTTTTCTTCCTCTGTATGACCAGCGCCTACCGCGGCTACTACCAGGGGCTTCGCAATATGTACCCCACCGCCATCTCCCAGATAATCGAAGCCGTGGTAAAGGTTCTCGTGGGGCTTTCTCTAACGCTGGTGGTTATGAACTGGGGCATAGCCGAATACAATAAAAACGGAAGCTTTTACGGAATCGACCTCGGAATTTCTTCCGAGGGGCTTTCCGCCGCAAGCGCCGTCGCCCCCATAGCGGCGGCAGCCGCCATCGGCGGAGTTATGATTTCCACCATGGTGGGAATGCTCTATATGATGCTCCACTATCGCCTCAGGGGCGACGGCATCACCCAGGCGGAGCTTTACGACGCGCCGGAGGCGCAGCCGCGAAGCGCCCTTCTCAATACGCTCATAACCATTTCAATTCCGGTCTGCCTTGCGACCCTTTCGACCAACATAACGAACCTCATCGACCTCGTGTCGCTGATGAGCCGGATGGAGTACGCAATCCGCCTTGACCATCTGACCGTCCTCGGAATGTACGAGGGGCTGCTCCCGGCGGAGCTTGGGCTCGACGGGCTTCCGAACTACCTCTACGGCGTATATTCCGGAATGCCCGTGACGCTCTTTAATCTCGTCCCGGCAATCGCCACCACCTTCGGCACCGCCGCTCTTCCGAGCGTCGCCGCCGCCTGGACCTCACACAACCGCCACAGAATAAAGGCGTCAATAGATACGGTGCTCCGCCTTACGACAATCGTGGCTATCCCGGCGGGCTTCGGTCTTTCGGTGCTGGCGAAGGAAATTCTGACCCTTCTTTACCCGATGCGCCTTACGGAGGTTGAAATCGCGGCGCCCCTTCTCAAAGTTATGGGAATAACCGTAGTTTTCGTCTGCACCTGCGCCTCCTGTCACAGCATACTCCAGGGAATAGGGAAGGAGAGGCTCCCGCTTTTCTTTATGCTGGCGGGAGCGGGCGTTAAGCTCGCCGTAAACTATATCTTCGTAGCGATTCCGAGCCTCAATATCCAGGCGGCGCCCTACGGCTCTTTAATATGTTATATACTTATAATGATTATGGATATTGCCGCCATCAACCGCAGCGCACGAATACGGGTCAACCTTTATGCCGTGTTCATAAAGCCCCTCTTTGCGGGCGCTCTTTGCGCCGCCGGGGCGAAATTCGCCTACGTTTTCGGAAATATTTTCCTTTCGGATAACCTCTCCACCGTATTTGCCATCGGAATTGCGGTAATAATCTACGGTGTCACGATGCTTCTCATAAAAGGCATTACGAAAAAAGATTTTTTAATGATTCCGAAGGGCGAAAAAATCGCTAAAATACTTGAAAAAATCCACTTAATAAGGTAAAATAGAGGAGGCCGCAAGATGCGGACGGATTTTAAACTTAAAGACAGCTATACTGTCGCTGACCTTGTGGAGATAATGGCTCTGCTCCGAAGCGAGGGGGGCTGCCCCTGGGACAGGGAGCAGACCCACGAGTCCATTCGCGGGAACTTCATTGAGGAGACCTACGAGGCGGTGGAAGCCATTGACAACGGCGACTCCGAGTCTCTCAAGGAGGAATTGGGCGACGTGCTTTTGCAGGTCGTGTTCCACTCCGAAATTGAGAGGGAGCGGGGGAGCTTCGACTTCGACGACGTCTGCGACGGAATATGCAGGAAACTCATTCTTCGCCACCCGCATATTTTTAAGGACGAGGACCTTGCCGACGCGGAAAAGGTCGCGGACCGCTGGGACGAGATAAAGAAGGAGTCCAAGGGGCAGGAGACCGCGGCGGAAACGCTGCGCGCCGTTCCGAAGCAGCTCCCGGCGCTGATGCGCAGCGCGAAGCTGCAGCAAAGGGCGGAAAAAGCCTGCGGCACGCGCCACGACGTAGTCTGGTGCCTGCGTAAGCTGGACGAGGAAGTGACGGAGCTTAAAGAGGCTGTCCGTGCGAATGATATAGTCCACTGTGCCGATGAGGTGGGCGACGTGCTCTTTTCGGCGGTAAACGCCGCAAGAGCCCTCGACCTTGAGCCGGAGCAATGTCTTTTCGCCGCAAGCGAAAAGTTCATACAGCGCGTTGAAGCTGTGGAGCGTATCGTTACTGAATCCGGCAGAGAGCTTACGGACCTAAAGAGTTCCGAGCTCTCTGAAATTTGGCTTGAAGCCAAAGAACAAACAAGTTTGTAAAAAGCGGGAACCCCCGCGAGAATTAAAAATTGGAGGTATTCTAAAAATGACCAAATCCGATCTTATCGCCGCTGTTGCAACCAAACTCGGCTCTTCCAAAAAAGACAGCGAGAAAGCTGTCGCCGCTGTTCTTGAATCCATCACCGAGTCCCTTGCGAACGGCGAATCCGTTCAGCTCGTCGGCTTCGGCACCTTCGAGGTAAGAACCCGCGCTGAAAGAAAAGGCATCAACCCCAGAACCGCACAGGAAATCACTATCCCCGCTTCCAAGCTTCCTTCCTTCAAGGCAGGCAAAGCCCTCAAAGAAGCAGTTTCTAAATAATTTAGAGCAAGATAAATTTCCCCTGCCTTCCGGCGGGGGATTTTTCGTTAGTTTCCCGCCTTTGGGAAACACCTCCGAACGTCTTTATAAAGGAGTAAATATGCGTTTAGATAAATATCTTAAAGTGACGCGCCTTATAAAGCGCCGTACCGTCGCCAACGAAGCCTGCGACGCCGGGCGCGTCCTCGTCAACGGCAAGCCCGCCCGCGCCTCCTACGAGGTCAAGGAGGACGACGTGATAGAGATTCAGCTCGGTCAGCACCCCCTCAAGGTGCAGGTCGTCTCCATCGTCGACTCCCCCCGCAAGGAGGACGCCGCCCAGAACTACCGCGTGATAGAGTGATGAAATAATGAAATAAGGAGCGGGCGACCCAAAAGGGTCGCCCGCTCTTTTATGTAATATTGTAAGTAGGAAACGCCGTCAAAGGCTTTCCTCTTGCGCCGCACCCGATAGCCGTAGCCGAAATACCTCCCCTATCAGGGGAGGGGAACCGCGTTAGCGGTGGTGGGGTGGGAAATTCCCACTCTTGCAATAAAAAACCGTC
>JAEDJF010000092.1 GCA_016296485.1 Oscillospiraceae bacterium | reverse complement strand
AATCGCGCTAGGGACGCCACAAAAAAAGCCGAAAGCCCGTCGGGCTTTCGGCTTTTTGTTTCCTTACCAGGTGCGGGAATTGAGCTCCCGGAACTGGGCGACGGTGGGAACGTGGGAGTTGAGCCCGCCGTCCACGTTGACAATCTGACCGGTGACGTAGGAGCTCTCGTCCGAGGCGAGATATACGCACATATGACCGATGTCCTCCGGGCAGCCGTAGCGGTCCACCATAATGTTGCTGAGGAAAATGTCTTTGAGGAACTGGGGCACCCGGGCTTCGTTTTCCGGGGTGACGATAAGTCCGGGTCTTACGCAGTTGCAGCGGATTTTCTCTTTGCCGTACTGGAGCGCCGTGGACTTCGTCAGCATATCGACCCCCGCCTTGGCGCAGGCATAGGCGGTGGAGCCGAGGTCGCCGCCGCAGGCGGCCATGGAGCCGATGTTGATAATCGAGCCTCCGTTTTCGTTTTCCTGCATATAGGGAAGGACGCATTTGGTGGCGTAAAAAGCGCCCCGGACGTCGCTTTGGAAAATATTGTCCCACATCTCGAGGGTGAGCTCGTCGACGCGCCCGTCCTTAAGACCGACGTTGGCGGCGTTGTTGACAAGAATATCAATTTTCCCGTATTTCTCGGCGGTGTCGGCGAAAAGGCTCTCAATGCTCTCCGTGACGGTGATGTCCATAAAATGATAGGAGGCTTCACCGCCCTCCTTCGCGATGGCGTCAACGACGGCGTTTCCCTTTTCCTCGCGCCGTCCGCAGACGACGACCTTTGCGCCCTCGGCGGCGAAAAGCCTTGCTATTCCGACGCCGATTCCGCTGGTGGAGCCGGTGACAATCGCTACTTTTCCTTTTAATCTATCCATAATATATCCTCCGAAATTATTAGAATTACAAAAATCTTTATTTAATGATACACCGCCCGGCGAAAAAATCAACCCATTTTATTTTAAAAAATTTCCCGGCAGTAAAATTATATTGCCCGATTTGGCTTTAAAATGCACCGTTTTAAAAATAAAAAAGCTCCGGCCTTGCGCCGGAGCACTTTTTATTTATTAATATTTTATCCGAAGCAGGCGGAGGGACCAGAGAAGCGCGAGAAGGCAGGTTCCGACGTCCGCAAAGACCGCCAGCCAGATGGGAGCGTAGCCGAGAGCGCCGAGCACGAGCACGACGACCTTTACGGCGAGGATGAACGCCACGTTCTGGCGGACGCATTTTACGACCTTTTTCGCCGTGGAAATCGCTCTCGGGAGGGCGGAAAGCCCGCCCTTCATAAGGACGATGTCCGCAGATTCGATGGCGGCGTCGGTTCCCATTCCCATGGCGGCGCCGATGTCCGCCGCCGCGAGCACCGGAGCGTCGTTGATGCCGTCGCCGACAAAAACGGTGGTGCCGCTCGCCTTGATTTCCTCGGTGCGGGTGACTTTATCCTCAGGCATAAGGGAGGCAAAAAAGCCGTCAAGACCGCATTCCTCCGCGACTTTTGCGGCGGCGCGCTCGTTGTCGCCGGTGAGCATATAGGCGTGCTCAACCCCGAGCTCGTGGAGGGCGGAAACAACCTCTTTGGATTCCTCACGAACGGTGTCCTCAAGATAGACGCTTCCGATGAGCACGTCGTTTGCGGCAACGTAAAGGCTCGGACCGCTTTCAGCCGGGAGAGCAATGCCGACGTGCTCAAAGAGCTTTCTGTTGCCGCAGACTATGGCTTTGCCCTCAGCGGTGACGGTGACGCCCTCGCCGGCAATCTCCGTGACCTTGTCCGCGTCGGGATAGGTTATGCCGCGTTTTTCGGCTTCCTCGGTGACGCATTTGGCGATGGGGTGGTCGGAAAAGGCTTCCGCCGCCGCCGCGAAGCGAAGGACTTCGTCTTCGCCGTATTCGCCGTGGAGCTTTATTTCGGAAACCCGGAGCTTGCCGGAGGTGAGAGTTCCGGTCTTGTCAAAAACTGCGTTTTTGACTTCGGCAAGGCGCTCGCAGTATTCGGAGCCCTTGATTATGACGCCGCCGCGGGAGGCGGAGCCGATGCCCGCAAAATACGCCAGAGGAACGGAAAGAACCAGTGCGCAGGGGCAGCTTGAAACGAGGAAAACGAGGGCTCTGTGCGCCGCTTCGGAAGCGGTAAGCATTCCGAAAATCCAGGGCACGAGGAAAACGAGGGCCGCAAGCCCGATTACGACGGGGGTATAAATTCCGCAGAAACGGGTGATAAATTTTTCGGTGGCGCCCTTTTTCTCCGAGGCGTTTTCGACCATGTCGATTATTCTCGCGGCGGCGGAATCGCCGTAGCCGCTGACGGTTTCGCCGAGGGCGGGGCTCGCAAGAACGACACAGCCCGCTTTCAGTATTTCGCCCTCGGGAATGTTGACGGGCATACTTTCACCCGTCAGGGCGGAGGCGTCCGCCATGACGCTCTCGGAAATTACCCGGCAGTCAAGGGGCACCCTTTCGCCGACCTTGACAAGAATCTTTGTGCCGAGGGCGACGTCCTTCGCGGGGCGGAGCTCCGTTCCGCTTTCAGTTACGACGTTGGCGCTGTCCGGGCGAATATCGGCAAGGGCGGCAATATTCTTTTTGGAGCGCTCCACCGCCAGGTCCTCCAGCTCCTCGCCGAAGGAGAAGAGGAGCGCGACCATTGCGCCTTCACGGAATTCGCCGATGACAAACGCCGCCGCGACGGCAATAGTCATAAGGGTCGCTTCGTCGAAGCGGAGCTTCAAAAGCCCCTCAATGCCCTCCTTGACGGTCTCCCTTGCGGAAACAAGAGCCGCCGCAAGGCAAATCCAAAGGGCGAAGGGCTCAAGAGCGGGGATAAAGCTCAGGGCGAAAACCGCCGCGCAGATAAAAATTATAGTGAAATCAAGCTTAATATTTTTTTCTTCCTCGCCTCCGTGGCAGTGGCAATGACCGCTTCCGCAGCAATCGGAATGGTTTTCGTGTTCGTGATTATGTGCCATAAATTTACCTCCTTAACCCTCGATGACGTGGGAAATTCCGGTGCAGAGAATTGCGCCGACGTGAGCGTCGTCAAGCGAATAATATATTTGTTTGCCTTCCCGGCGGTTTTTAATAAGCCTTGCGGATTTGAGAACCGAAAGCTGGTGGGAAACCGCCGACTGGCTCATTCCGAGAAGCTCGCAAAGACAGCAGACGCACATCTCTCCCTCGGAAAGGGCGGTCAGAATCCTTATCCTCGTGGCGTCGCCGAAAACCTTGAAAACCTCGGCGGTCTTGGCGAGAACCTCGTCGGAGGGCATACTTGCTTTTGTCTGTTCGATTATATGTTCGTGTTCAGGGTGAATATCAGCCATAGCTTCCTCCGTGTCATTTCAGATTTGAACATATGAACAAGCGTTCATACGTTTTCGAGAACAATATACTCCACAAAACGGGGAATGTCAATAGGTTTTAAAAAATTTATTCGGGGAATTTCGGGGCTTTCTTTTTAAAACATTCGTTGAATTTTTGCGGGCGTTTTGATATAATTACATACGATTAAATTAAAATGCCTTAGTAGGCTTTTCGGAAGGGAGATGCTCCCGTTGGGAAAGAAAAAGAAAGAACACCTTTTTCGCCATTTGGGCGAAAACCTGAGGAACTACCGCCTCTGGACCGCCGCCGCAGCGATTTTCGGCGGTCTTGAAGTTATCCTCGAAGTATTTATTCCCCTTTTGATGTCGATAATCGTTGACGGAGGTCTTTACCGGGAAGAAAATTTTATGCTGAGCTGGCTTTTTCCCGCCGAGCTCGTCGCGAACAGGGATCGTTTCGTAATTACCGTCGGAGCGATAATGGTGCTCACCGCCTGCCTTTCAATGACCTGCGGGCTTTTGAGCGCGCGTTTTTCCGCCGTAGCGAGCCAGGGCTTCGCCAAAAACCTCCGCTCCTCGCTCCTCGGGAAAATCCAGAGCTTTTCGTTTTCAAATGCGGATAAGTTTTCGACCCCGAGCCTCATTACAAGAACGACAACGGACGTCAACACCGTCCGCAACACAATGCAGCATTTTCTCCGGGTGCTCATTCGGTCGCCCATTATGCTCGTAATGGCGACCGTAATGGCTTTCGCAATAGCGCCGAACCTCGCGGCGGTTTTCCTCGGGGCGATACCGGTGCTCGTGGGAGTGCTTGCGGTGCTGCTCCATATCGGGCAGCCCCGCTTCAGAAAGATGCTCCGCAAGACGGATAACCTCAACTCCGCGATACAGGAAAACCTCGTCAGCAGCAGGGTTGTCAAGGCTTACGTCCGGGGCGATTACGAGTCAAAGCGCTTTGACAACACCGCCGAGGAGCTTCGTCTTGCGACCCTTTCCTCCTCCCGCCTTTTCACTCTTACGGGTCCAATTCAGATGCTCATAATGTGGGGCTGCAGCGTGCTCATTCTTTTAATTGGAGGAAAAGAGATAATTTATAACACTACGGGGCTCCTTACGGGCGAACTTGTGAGCATAGTTTCCTATACGACCCAGGCGGTAAACGCCCTTACGATGCTCTCCTGGCTCGTAATGTCCCTCGCCCGTGCTCAAGCCTCCCTCAACAGGATAAACGAGGTGCTCGACGAGGAAGTCGATATTTCCGACGGTGAGTCGGACGCCGCCGTTTCAAGCGGAAGCGTCGATTTTAACGACGTTTGCTTCAGCTACTCAAAAGACCCGGAGAAGCTCGCCTTAAACCATATAGACCTTCATATCAAGAGCGGCGAGACCATAGGTGTCATCGGCGGCACCGGCGAAGGAAAATCCACCCTTGTGAACCTCATTCCGAGGTTTTACGACGTGCTCTCCGGCTCCGTCTGCGTCAGCGGGCGGGACGTTCGGGAATACAGCCTTGAAAACCTCCGGGACGGGGTCTCGATGGTGCTCCAGAACGGAACTCTTTTCTCCGGAACCATTGCGGAGAACCTTCGCTGGGGCAATAAGGACGCCACCCTTGAACAGATGAAAGAGGCGTGCGCCATCGCCTGCGCCGACGAGTTCATCGACCGCTTCCCGGACGGCTATGAAACGGTGCTCGAACAGGACGCCGCGAACCTTTCCGGCGGACAGAAACAGCGCCTTCGCATAGCGAGAGCCATTATAAAACAGCCGAAAATACTCATTCTTGACGACTCAACCAGCGCCGTCGATATGACGACGGACGAGCATATCCGAAAGGCTCTGAAGCGCACCCTTCCGGACACCACGAAAATTATAATTGCCCAGCGTATTGCTTCGATAATGTCCTGCGACCGGGTCGCCGTTCTTGACGAGGGCAAGCTCTCCGACGTCGGCACCCACGAGGAGCTTATGGCGCGAAGCGCCATTTACCGGGACGTCTATGAGAGCCAGATGAGAGAGGAGGCGGAAAAGAATGCCTAAAGTCGAGCTTCGCAACTACCGCAAGGCAAAGTCGCCCTTCGCGACTTTGATGCGCCTTTTCCGCTACTTTAAACATTGCCGGGCGATAATCGTCGCGGCGGTCATCACGATAGTTGTCTATTCCGCCGCCACCATCGGCGCCTCTTACTGCATGAAGCCGATAGTGAACCTCTTAAAAGAAACGGGCGTTGCCCCGAACGAGGTTTTCGCGAAATATATCGCCCTTCTCATCGGTCTTGCGGCGCTTTACGTCTTGAGCGCCGTGACGAACTACCTTCTCAACGTGCTGATGCTCGAATCCAGCACGGTTATAATGAAAGAGCTTCGGACGGAGCTTTTCTCAAAGATGCAGAAGCTGCCGGTCAGCTATTTTGACAGCAACACCAACGGCAGCCTTATGAGCTATTTCACAAGCGACGTCGAAGCCGCCAACGAGCTTTTGCAGCACAGCATCACACAGCTTCTCATCTCCGTAACCTCCCTCGTGGGCGTAATCGCGATGATGATGATTCTCTCGATGCGGCTCTTTATGATAATGGTCGTCCTTGCGGCGATAGTGGTGGTCGTTGTCAAAAAGACC
>JAEDJF010000091.1 GCA_016296485.1 Oscillospiraceae bacterium | reverse complement strand
ACAAAAAATAAAAGGGAGATGATTTTTTGCGCAAAAACCTGACGCCCGAGGGCGTTTTCGCCGAATACGAAAAGGGCGAAAGCTACAACCGGGCGATAGAACTTTACGGCACCACACAGAAAAACGAGGACTTTTACGTCGGCGACCAGTGGAAGGGCGTCAACGCCCCGGACCTTGAAAAGCCCGTCATAAACTTCCTCAAGCGCGCCGTCTGCTACCTTATCTCGATGATAGTTTCGGACGACGTTTCCGTCGCCCTCACCCCGGGGGCAAGGAGCGACGACGCGGATTTTCTTGCGGACTGTCTTGAGGGCGAGGTGGCGAACGTCATCGAGCAGACCAAGGCAAAGACCCTTGCGAGGGACATGCTCCGAAACTGCGCCGTGGACGGCGACGGCTGTTTCTATTTCTGGTTCGAGCCCACCGGCGGCGCCGGCGGAAGAATCCGAATCGAGAACCTTGACAACACCAAGGTCCTTTTCGGAAACCCCTACGTAAAAGAGGCGGAGGACCAGCCCTATATCATCATCGTCCGCCGCCGAAGCGCCGCCGAGCTTCGGGAGGAGGCAAAGACCGCCGGCGCTGCCGACTGGGAAAATATCCGTCCGGACGGCGCGGGGCTCTATATGAACGAGGGGGAGAACGCCGGAAACGACCTCACCACCGAGCTCATCCGCCTTTGGAAGGAGGACGGCACCGTCCGCTTCCTTCGCACGGCGAAGGACTGCCTTATTAAGCCCCCGGCGGACACAGGGCTTCGCCGCTATCCGCTGGCGTGGATGAACTGGGAGAGCGTCAAGAACAGCTACCACGGCAGGGCGGCGATTACCGGCGTCATTCCGAACCAGATTTTCGTCAACAAGCTCTGGGCCATGGCGATGGAGCACGAAAAGCATATGGCCTTCCCGAAGCTCTTTTACGACATCACGAAGATTCGCCAGTGGACCAACCGGGTGGGTCAGGCAATAGGAGTCGCCGGGGACCCCAACACCGCCGTTGCTTCGTCCTTCCGGGCTTCGGATATGAGCGCCCAGGCGATGGAGCTGGTGGAAAAGACCATCAGCTACACCAAGGAGTGCCTCGGCGCGTCGGACGTCGCCCTCGGCAACATCGCCATGGACAACACCTCCGCCATTATCGCCCTCCAGAACGCCGCTTCCGCGCCGCTGGCGCTCCAGAAGCTGAGCTTTTACCAGTTCTGGGAGGACTGCGTCCTCATTATGCTCGATATGATAAGGGCGTACTACGGCGTTAGAGAGGTGAGCTTCGACGCGGGCGGCGAAAACGCCTCGGTCTTTGTGGACTTTTCCGCCGTGGATACGGAGGGAATGAAGCTCTCCGTGGACGTTGGCGCTTCGAGCTACTGGAGCGAGCTTATGCAGATTGAGACGGCGGACAGCCTTTACAGGAACGGGGTAATCACCGACGCCGTCACCTACCTCGAGAGCATTCCGGACAAGTACATCAGAGGGAAAAAGAAAATCATCGCGAAGCTCGAGGAACAGAAGGCGCAGACGCCCGAAGAAATTACGGCTTAAAAAGGAGGAGAAAAATGCTTTGCGAAAGCTGTAAAACCGCTTTGCGGATAAGAAAATGCTATATGACCGTCGAGGGCGACAGCGCCCCGGAGACGGAAACAAAGCTCTACCGAAACCTTGAGCTTTGCTGTCCGAACAAGAAATGCCGCCTTTACGGCAAAGCCGTAAGGCTCAAAAACGAGGTCGAAATTGAGAAAGGAGAAAAGGAAAATGCCTGATTTGGACGAAAACATCTTCCCGGAGGAGGGATTCCCCGTTGGCGGCGAGGAGCCCGCGCCGGAGGTAAAAGAGCCGGAAATTGCCGACGAGGAGAATACTCCCTGGCTAAAATTCATCGAAAAATACCCGCAGTATATGAATGAGCCCCTCCCGGAGGGAATGGAGGAGGCGGTCGCCGCCGGGGAGACCCCGACGGAGGCGTACCTTCGCCTTGAAAACCAGCGCCTCAATGAAAAGCTCAGGCTTATAAAGGTGGAGGAGCTCCTTCGGAACGCCGCCGTCGGTCCCGCAAAAAGCACCGCCGCCGAGAGCCCCGAGGACGACTTCGCCGCCGGGCTCATGTACGAGGGGTAAAAATAAAAAAGGCGGTCCCAAAAGGGACCGCCGGGGGAAAATCCCGAGGACGGGGCAGATTAGCCTCTTCGTTTTTAACGACTGTTTCATTCTGCCGTTTCAATGGTGGAAAGGAAGCTCTCAAAATAGGACTTTTGGTTCCAGGCGCCGCCAAATCCCATAAGGGGCGAGAAGCGAAACTCCGCAAACTCGCCGCCGAGGTCGACGTAGTAGTAACAGTCGGCGGCGGGAACTCCTTCCTCCTCATAGAATTTGACGCGGCGCCCGCCGAAAAGCTCGCCGACGCAGGCGGCGCCGGAATGGCGCGCGTCAAGTTCCGCACAGGCGGCGGCAAAATCGGTGTAGGGCGTTTTGCCGAGGTACTCGGCAATAACGAGGCTTTCTTCGGCTTCCCTTATTACGCCGCCCTCAAGGCTCCAGCGGCTCGGGAGCACGGCAAAAAAGCCGCCAAAATCCGTCGGCGGGTTCGAAAGGTCCTCGTCGGAGAGCTTATACGGCGCGGTATTTTCATCCTCCGGTTCCAGGACTTCGCCCATGCTCTTAAGGCGAAAATCGCCGTTTTCATATTCCATTGACGCAAAGAGAGAGGGCCCGTCGCCGCCGTCAAAAGTAAATTCGCAGTAATAGCTGCCTTCCCGCAGACGGTGGGAAAGGAGAGCGGCGTTTGCGCCCCGAGGGGCGCCGAAATCAAGGCGCTCGTAGCGGGAGTTTTCCGGGTCATACGCTTTTAGAGAGCGCATTTCCTCGGCGGAAATTCCGAAAAAGCGGGCGGCGAAGACCTCCAAAAGTTCGGCGGAGTAATACTCCTTTTCGCCGAGCTTCAAAGTGAGCTCATCCCGGTTCGCTATTTCGCCGCCGCGCTCGATTATGAAACGCTCGAAAGCGGCGAAGGCCGCTTCGGCGGAAATATCTTCGCCGCAGGACGTGAGCTCCTGCGCCATCGGTCCAAAATACGCCAGGAAAAGAGTTTCGGCGTAGTCAAGGCTGCGCGCCGGCGCCGCGCCGAAAGCGGGAAAGCTTTCGCTAAAGACTATTTCGGAAGCGGGCGCGCCGCTTTCAAGAAGCACATCCGTTTTAATGTTCAAATCTTCGCTCACTTCGGGCTTTGAGCACGCTGTGAGCAGGAGGGCGAGCGCGAGGGCAAGACAAAGTAGTTTTTTCATTTTTGATTTTTCTCCTTCTGCGAAAATTATTTGCCGGACACTATCTTAAATTCATGGGTGCTGCGGTCAAAAACGCCGTCCGTTCGATTGGTTTTATTTCTATGATGGCCAAAGTAAATCACGGTATTCGGGCTCGGACGATACTTGGGTGTTTCCAAATGATATGACTGAGCATACCCCGTAAAAAGCAGTGGGCTTCTTTATATCGGTTCGTCCAGGCAGGAAATGAATCTGTAAGGCTCTGCGGAAATATCGAGCACTAAACAAAACCGCTTCGATTCGTAACTGTTTTTACAGTATATTTTTACGTAGGTCAAGTCGTTATCAAGGGTTATATCTTCGGGAGATTGAAGCTCCATTGTGTAATCCGCCATTGCTCTTCCTCCCTCACAGGAGTATATTTGCAGCTCCTCATTATAGATATCGCTGCTTTGCAGGTATTCTGCATCGACATTAAAATATTTCCAAGCGAAGCTCTCAAACTCATCCTTCGGATAGGACCAGCCCGGAATGCCGTCATAGCTGTATTTTTCAATACGCTCATCTTTCTCCGTAATGGAATTGATGTATTCCCGGTACCATGCGTAGTACATATATACCGGTATCTCCTGCGCGTCGTTCCAGGCACCGCAATTTATCATTATTCCGTAAAGGGGTATGTAGTTTGCTTTAATATCCGCGAAGATGAGGGATATGTCTTTTGACGACCCGGCTTCGCTCCCGGTGCTCAAAGCTTCGTCCGCTTCGGGCTTTGAGCACGCCGTGAGCACGAGGACAAAAACGAGGGCAAGACAGATAAGTTTTTTAATTTTGAAAAACTCCCTTCGAAAGTTATTGAAAGGGGAGCCCTCCCGAAGGGCGGGCTCGTCCCGAAACGGTTACATATATTAAGTGCAGTTTTTTGCGCCTTTTGGCGCAGGGCGGAAGGAAAAATTTTTACAGCCGCCCAAGAACATTATATCCCCGGCGCCCTGGCTTTGCAAGCCCCGCCGCCCGACCGGAAACGGCCCCAAGCCCGTTATTTTTAAGTGAACCGTATTTTGCGGCAAACGGGCGGCAGGAGCAAGTGCGGCTTTTATCCCCGGCGCTTTGAAATATTAAACAAAAACGAAATCAACAAAAAACAAGGAGGTTTTTAACTCAATGGCAATCAATCTTGCAGCAAAATACGCAAAGGAGCTGGCTAACGCCTTCACCCTCAAGTCCGTCGTTGACGGAACCACCAACAAGGACTATGACTTTACCGGCGTCAAGACCCTCAACGTCTATACCCCGGTGACCCAGGCGCTCTCCGACTACAGCCGCACCGGCACCAGCCGCTACGGCACCCCCACCGAGCTTCAGGACACCATGCAGGAGCTCATTCTCGGCAAGGACAGAAGCTTTTCCATCACCATCGACAAGGGCAACAACCTTGAGCAGATGGGCGCGAAGGAGGCTTCCAAAATCCTCGCTATGGAGATGAACGAGCAGGCGATTCCCGAGATGGACAAATACGCCCTCACCAAATATATCGACTACGCCGGAAAGCTCACGGCGCTCACCGCCGCGCCCACCTCCGAAACCATCGCGAAGCTCCTCTCCGACGGAATGGTAGCGATGAGCAACAAGAACGTCCCGGCGGAAAACCGCTTCATCTTCATCGGCTGGAGCTATTTCGGAATGCTCCGCCTTTCAAACCAGTTCATCGGCGTCGAAGCCCTCGCAAAGGACACCCTTGTTAAAGGCGCCATCGGCACCTTTATGGGCGCACAGGTGGTGGTCGTTCCGGACAGCTACCTCAAAAAAGGCTCCAAACAGTGCTACTTCCTCATCACCCAGAAGAACTCCGTAATCCAGCCTAAAAAGGTCCAGGATTACTTCGTCAAGGAGAACCCCGCCGGCATCAACGGCAGTCTTCTTGAGGGACGCTTCATCTATGACGCCTTCGTCCTCGGCGGAAGGGCAAACGGCGTTTACGCCGCCGTCGCGCCCAATTCCCAGCAGGCGGAGCCCGAGTTCAGCTTCAGCACGAGCACCAAGGTGAACACCATCACCTCCGCCGGCGCGGACTGCATCTACTACACCACCGACGGCACCGACCCGAGATATTCCAGCACCGCCGTCAAGGCTGTGGGCGCCTCCGCCGCGGTGGACGCTTCCGGGCTCAAGGACGCGGTGAGATTCAGAGCCGTGGCGATGAAGAGCACGAGCTTTACCTCCGCCGTCGCAGAGGACGTCCAGTTTATCTCCTGAGCACGGGTTTGAGCACGGAAGGGAGGTGAAAAATTTTTGGCTTCCACAAAAACGAACACGCTCACGATAAACGATTACAACGAGGAAAAGGGCTGGCTTGACAGCCGCCTTGCCTCCTCGAGAGCAAGGCGGGAGGAGACTTTCAGGAGAGAGAAAGCCGCCTCGGAGGAGGAGACCGCAAGGGCTCTTCGCCGGAAATATCTTGAGAACCGCCTTTCCGCGAAGCGCCTTCCGCAGATTGTGGCGGCAAGGGGACTTTCGGGGGGCGCCGTAAGAAACGCCTTTCGGGGGCTCACCGGGGAATATTCCGCCGTGAGGGAAAACCTCACGGCGGAGCGGGACGGCGCCATCGCGAAGCTCGTCGCGGAATATTCCCAGGGCGAAGCGAAGGACAGCGAAAGCTACGCCGAAAAGCTCGCCGCGCTTCGCAAGAAGTACGCCGAGGTCCTCGCCCTCGAGGAGCTCAAAAAGAAATACGCTTCGATGTATTCCTCCTCGGGCTACACGAAGCCCCGCAACACCCGCGTCATCGTCATCGGCGCGAACAGGTAACGGGAAAAA
>JAEDJF010000090.1 GCA_016296485.1 Oscillospiraceae bacterium | reverse complement strand
CACCGCCGCCGCGGGCTACTCCTCCTACGGCAACCAGATTGGCCTTGCCACCGGCATTGTGGATGAAATCTATCACCCGGGCTACGCCGCCAAGAGAATGGAAATCGGCGCGGTTATTGCCGCCGCCCCGGCGGCAAACGTCCGCCGCGAGCGTCCCGCTCCCGGGGACGTAGTAATCCTCCTCGGCGGAGCAACCGGACGCGACGGCTGCGGCGGAGCCACCGGCTCCTCCAAATCCCACACCTCCAAATCCCTCGAAACTTGCGGCGCGGAGGTACAGAAGGGCAACGCCCCGGAGGAGCGCAAGCTCCAGCGCCTCTTCAGAAATCCCGAAGCCTGCCGCATGATAAAGCGCTGCAACGACTTCGGCGCGGGCGGCGTCTCCGTCGCCATCGGCGAACTCGCCGACGGGCTCGACATCGACCTCAACGCCGTTCCGAAGAAATACGAGGGTCTCGACGGAACCGAGCTCGCCATAAGCGAGTCCCAGGAGAGAATGGCGGTAGTTATCGAGGCGGAGAACCTTGAAAAATTCCTCGCCCTTGCGGAAAAAGAGAACCTTCGCGCCACCAAAGTCGCCGTTGTGACCGAGAGCCCCCGCCTCGTAATGAGCTGGAACGGCAGGAAAATCGTCGACGTCAGCCGCGCCTTCCTCGATTCCAACGGCGCGGAAAAACATATAACCGCAAGCGCGGCGAAAGCCGAGTATAAAGCCAAAGAGGTTAGCGGCGGCTTTGCCGAAAACTATAAAGCCCTCGCCGGGGACCTCAACGTCTGCTCAAAGCGCGGTCTTTCCGAGCGCTTTGACTCCACCATCGGCGCAGGAACTGTCCTTATGCCCTTCGGCGGCAAGAACCAGCTCACCCCCGTTCAGGCGATGGTCCAGAAAATCTCCGTCGAAAAGGAGCACACCGACGACTGCTCCTTTATGTCCTGGGGCTATAACCCCTTCATCACCGAAGCGAGCCCCTACCACGGCGCCTATCTCGCCGTCGTTGAGTCCGTCTCGAAGCTCGTCGCAAGCGGCGCCTCCTTCGAGGACGTTTACCTCACCTTCCAGGAGTACTTTGAAAAACTCGGCAGGTACAGCAGTCGCTGGGGCAAGCCCCTTTCCGCCCTTCTCGGCGCCTTCGAGGCGCAGAAGAACCTCGGCGTCGGCGCCATCGGCGGCAAGGACTCCATGAGCGGCTCCTTTGAGGATATCCACGTTCCGCCGACCCTCGTTTCCTTCGCCGTAACCACCGGCAAAGCCTACGAGGTGGTCTCCCCCGAATTTAAGAAAGCCGGCAATAAAGCCTTCCTCATCGAGACCGCCCTTGACCAAAACGGTCTCCCCGAAACCTCCTCCCTTCTTGAGAATTTCGCAAAAGTCACAAAGCTTCTCCGTAGCGGAAAAGCCGTTTCCTGCTACACCCCCGGAATCGGCGGCGTAGCCGAAGCGGTTATGAAAATGTGCATGGGCAACTCCCTCGGCTTTAAGTTTGCCGACGGCGTTTCCGTTCCCGAAATCTTCGGCTACTCCTACGGCTCCTTCGTGGTCGAGGCGACCGAGGATGTTCCCGGAGCAAGGCTCCTCGGCGAAGTCACCGCCGAAGACAATATCTCCCTCGGGGACGAGAGCCTCTCCCTCTCCGAGCTTCTCGGAATTTACGAGGGCAAGCTCGAGAGCGTATATCCCTGCAACATTTCCCAGAGCGGCGCTCCGATGGAGAACTTCGAGTACCGCGCCGAGAGCCGCAAGGCTCCCGCCGTCAAGGTCGCGAGACCCAAGGTGCTCATTCCCGCCTTCCCGGGCACCAACTGCGAATACGACAGCGCCAAAGCCATGAGCGACGCCGGGGCGGAGCCGGAAATCATCGTTATCAACAACCTTTCCTCCGCCGGAATCCACCGCAGCATCGACGAGTTCGCCGAAAAGCTCAGGGAGTCCCAGATGGTCTTTATTCCCGGCGGCTTCTCCGGCGGCGACGAGCCGGACGGAAGCGCAAAATTCATCACCGCCTTCTTCCGCAACGCAAACGTCAAGGAGGGCGTCACCGACCTTCTTGAAAACCGCGACGGACTTATGTGCGGAATCTGCAACGGCTTCCAGGCGCTCATAAAGCTCGGTCTCGTGCCCTACGGCAAGATTATCGACACGGACGAAAACTGCCCCACCCTTACCTTCAACACCATCGCCCGCCACCAGTCGAAGATAGTCCGCACGAGAATCGCCTCCAACAAATCCCCGTGGCTCGCCCTTACCGAAGTTGGCGAAATCTACTCCGTTCCGATTTCCCACGGCGAGGGACGCTTCCTCGCAAGCGAGGAGCTCGTAAGAAAGCTCGCCGAAAACGGACAGATTGCCACCCAGTACGTCGACCTTGACGGAAACGCCACCGGCGACGTTCAGTATAACCCCAACGACTCCGTCTTCGCCGTGGAGGGCATCACCTCTCCGGACGGAAGGGTCTTCGGAAAGATGGGACACTGCGAGCGAATCGGCTCCAACCTCTACCGCAACGTCCCCGGAAACTACGATATTCA
This sequence comes from Oscillospiraceae bacterium, assembly GCA_016296485.1. GTDB lineage: Bacteria > Bacillota > Clostridia > Oscillospirales > Ruminococcaceae > UMGS1668. The sequence goes on along the minus strand of JAEDJF010000090.1, from coordinate 3,582 downwards.
TATGTTTGAAGCGGCCGTCCGCTATTTTAAATAAGAGAGGAGTTAATTAAAATGGAATACAAATCCGATATTGAAATAGCCCAGTCCTGTGAAATGAAGCCCATTTCCGAAATCGCAAAAATCGCCCACGTCGATGAAAAATACATCGAGCAGTACGGAAAATATAAGGCAAAGGTTGACCTTTCCCTCTTAAGCGAGAGCGAAAAGGAGAACGGCAAGCTCATTCTTGTCACCGCCATCTCCCCCACCCCCGCAGGCGAGGGAAAAACCACCACCACCATAGGTCTTGCGGACGGACTTCGCCGCATCGGCAAGGACGTCACCGTCGCCCTTCGGGAGCCCTCCCTCGGTCCGGTATTCGGCGTAAAGGGCGGCGCCGCCGGCGGCGGCTACGCCCAGGTGGTGCCCATGGAGGACATTAACCTCCACTTCACCGGCGACTTCCACGCCATCGGCGCCGCCAACAACCTTCTTGCGGCGATGCTCGACAACCACATTCAGCAGGGCAACGCCCTCGGCATTGACGTTCGCAAAATCACCTGGAAACGCTGCGTCGATATGAACGACCGCCAGCTTCGCTTCATCGTTGACGGTCTCGGCGGCAAGGCAAACGGCACCCCGAGAGAGGACGGCTTCGACATCACCGTCGCCAGCGAGATTATGGCGGTTCTCTGCCTTTCCAACTCCATCACCGACCTTAAAGAGCGCCTTTCCCGCATCATCGTCGGCTACACCTATGACGACAAGCCCGTAACCTGCGGCGAGCTCAAGGCCGCCGGCGCCATGACCGCCCTTCTTAAAGACGCCCTTAAACCTAACCTTGTCCAGACCCTCGAGGGCACCCCCGCCTTCGTACACGGCGGACCCTTCGCCAACATCGCCCACGGCTGCAACTCCGTAATGGCGACCAAAACCGCCCTCAAAATGGGCGACTACACCGTCACCGAGGCGGGCTTCGGCGCGGACCTCGGCGCGGAGAAATTCCTCGACATCAAATGCCGCATGGCGGGGCTCACCCCGGACGCCGTCGTAATCGTCGCCACCGTAAGAGCTCTCAAAATGCACGGCGGCAAGGCGAAAAACGAGCTCGGAACCGAGGACCTCGAAGCCCTTGAAAAGGGTATTCCGAACCTTCTCCGCCACGTTTCCAACATCAAGAACGTCTATAAGCTTCCCTGCGTCGTGGCGGTGAACCGCTTCCCGACCGATACGGATAACGAAATCGACTTCATCATCGGAAAATGCAAGGAGCTCGGCGTAAACACCGTTCTCTCCACCGTCTGGGCGGAGGGCGGCAAGGGCGGCGAAGCCCTTGCAAGAGAGGTCGTAAGACTTTGCGAGGAGGAGAAGGGCGACTTCCACTTCTCCTATGACCTCGACTGCGGAATCGAGGAGAAAATCGAGACCGTCGTAAAGAGAATCTACGGCGGCGCGGGAATAAGCGTAATGCCCGCCGCAAAGAAACAGATTGACCAGCTCACCGCTCTCGGCTTCGATAAGCTCCCGGTTTGCATTGCAAAGACCCAGTACAGCTTCTCCGACGACCCCACCAAGCTCGGCGCACCGGAGGGCTTCACCGTCACCGTCAAAAACGTCAAGGTCTCCGCAGGCGCCGGCTTTATCGTCGTGCTCACCGGCGACATTCTCACCATGCCCGGACTTCCCAAAGTTCCGGCGGCGGAGAAAATCGACGTCGACGAAAACGGAAAAATCACCGGACTTTTCTAAGGAGCCCAAAAATGAAACTGATAATCGCTTCCAACAATGCTCATAAGCTCGTTGAGATGAAGGCTATTCTCGGGGAATTTTTCGACGAGATTCTTTCCCTTCGGGAAGCCGGAATTGAGCACGAGACCGTTGAGGACGGCTCCACCTTCCTCGAAAACGCCGAGAAAAAGGCGAGGGAGATAGCCGAAATCTCCGGCTGCTGCGCAATTGCGGACGACAGCGGAATCTGCGTCGACGCCCTCGGCGGCGCGCCGGGAATCTTTTCCGCGCGCTTTTGCGGGCGCCACGGGGACGACGAAGCCAACAACGACCTCCTTCTCGAAAAACTTGAGCACGAGGAGAACCGCCGTGCTCATTACACCTGCGCCGTGGTGCTCGCTTATCCAAGCGGCGAGACCGTCAGCGCCGAGGGGTACTTCTACGGCGAGATAACGAGGGAGCGCGTCGGGAAAAACGGCTTCGGCTATGACCCGCTTTTCTTCCTCCCGGAGTACGGCTGCACCGTCGGCGAGCTTGACCCGGAGATTAAAAACCGCGTCAGCCACCGGGCAAAGGCAATCCGCGCCCTTGCGGAAAAGCTCGGCAAAAAGCAGTAATTTCAAAGGAAAAAGCGCCGCGGAAATCCCTTTCCGCGGCGCTTTTTGGGGTATTTGCAATGGTTATAAGAAGCTACGAGCCCGCCGACTGCGAAAGCCTCGGGCGGCTCTTTTACGAAACGGTCCACTCCGTCTGCGCCGCGGACTACTCCGCCGAGCAGCTTTTCGCCTGGGCGGACGGGAATATTGACCTTTCAAAGTGGAGCTCCTCTTTCCTTGAGCACCGCACCCTCGTCGCCCTCATTGACGGCGAAATCGCGGGCTTCGGGGATATGGATGAAAGGGGCTATCTCGACCGCCTTTACGTCGGAAAGGACTTTCAGCGCCGGGGCGTCGCGTCGGCGCTCTGCGCCGCCCTTGAGGGCGGCTCCTCTGCCCCGACGTTCACCACCCACGCCTCCATCACGGCGAAGCCCTTTTTCCAAAAGCGGGGCTACCGGGTGCTCAAAGAGCAGCAGGTGGAGCGAAAGGGCGTCCTTCTGACGAATTTCGTAATGGAAAAGGAAAACCCGAATATCGCTGAATAAAAGGGCGGGGCGCTTTTGCGCCCCGCTTTTTTCATAAATACCGTCATTCCCGCTTTTTCGCGGCAAAATATATCGGGAGAAACAGCGCCGAAAGCGTCAGAATGAGCATCGGCGCGACGAGCGCCGGCGAGGCCGCAAACTCCGGGAAAAAGACGCGGAAAAAGCCGAAAAGAGCCGGTCCGCCGACGGTCATCAGCATGGTTCCGAGCCGCGCCGCCCTGACGACCCGGGACCAGTTTCCGTTATTAAAATGCACTCCCGGAAGGTTGAGGCGAAGGGGACCGTCGCTGTAAACGTCGATTTTGTTTTCGTCGTAATAGGAAGGAAGCCTCTCCTTTACGAAAAAGAAAAAGTAGGCGCCGAAAATTGCCCCGAGCCCGGCGAAAGTAAAAACGTAGGCGCTCATTTCCTCAAGGGTCACGCCGAAGGCGAGAAGCGCCGCCACCTCACCCGCCGCCGCAAGGACGCAGAGAATATAGGTAAGGACCTCGCCCTTTTTCGGGACGCGGCGCTTTCCTGCGTCCGAAAGACCGATGGTCTTTTTTACGAGCTCCTCCACCTCTTTCGGCTCCATTCTGTCGGCGTTTTCTATCCGGCGGCACTCGAGAAGTTCCGTCACCGTCACGCCGAGATTTTCCGCAAGGGGCACCAGAAGCGAAACGTCCGGAAGGCTCCGCCCGGACTCCCACTTGCTCACCGCCTTATCCGAAACGAAGAGCCGCTCCGAAAGC